>NZ_JBQERN010000006.1:0-181770 GCF_056535105.1 Ruegeria sp. O5
ACTCAGCATTGGGCTGGAAAAGCCCTGTCGCATTCGAAAGGAAAGTGGCTTAAACGAGCACTTGGGGCGGCAAAAAAACGGGACAGGTCCACTTTGTTCGAATACGTACGCTCCTACGAACAACTTGACGCGCTTGTGGACCCCGTTCACTTCGATGAAATCAGACTTAAGCGTGATAAAGATGAACTTCGCGAGCTTTTGTTCGCCTACGCTGACGAGGCGGAAATTGACATCTTCCAACTGGTAACGATGGAATTTCTAAGTCGACTGGACTTTGCTTGTGCTCATCGATGGGGCCTTGTGATCGAACTGTTGATTGACACCCTCACCAAAGCAAAACTAGAGGGTAAAAGCGAACTCAAGCTGGAAGACTTCGCTGAACAGTTTGCACTGCGGACAGGTACGACAGAGCAGTATTCTCCATTCACTGAGAAAAACTACGTCGAGGCATTCGATACAAAGAGAATGCTCAAATTGAGCGATTAGTCAGTATTTGATGAAAACTAGTCTGCAAATTCGAAGGCATGCTGCACCTGCATTCGGCGGGTCGCAGCCCAAAGCGGACCTTCATCACTAAGCTTTGCAATCTCTGAGATGCGGGACGAAGCTGACTTTTCAGGTCCGGCTATGCGTTCCTTTCCTAGCAATAAATTTCGTAGTCTCTATCATGCTGGTTTCGCCCCACTGTCGAAGGAAACAACATGTTGCGTTCAATGCTTATCCCCGCAGTTCTCTTTGCGCCTCATTGTCTGACTGCTGCAGAGAAAGTGTCGGCAACGAACTTCTATGTCGTCAACCAAGAGCAAATTTCCGCGGGCGAGGACGTGTTCTGGAAAGAGGACAACTATGGGACTTATACCGTTGACGAGGGACCAATCGATCCTGGTTTTGTCCGGTGCGTGGGCTCGGGTTTCGGCGGACCCAGCGGTGTCAGCGGCGGTGGCGTCTGTGTTTATGGTGAAGAAGAGGACACGTTCACCATGAGATGGGAGGTTGTTGCCTTCGGCGTCAACAACTGGCGGATTGTTTCCTCCACCGGCAAATATTCGGGGATGACTGGAAGTGGAACGACCAAAACACGTGTGGCGTCAAAACTCCTGGCGCTACCGCACCGTATTTCTGACTGGGAAGGCGAGGTTGCCTTGCCCGCTAGGGATTGAAACTCGAACTGAAATGGTCGGGGATGATGCTGATTTGAAAGGTTGGCAAAGCCCGCATTGGGCTTGTTGTCGCCTTTCGTTACTTTTCACATTAATGACCGGTGGCAGCCCGAAGCGGACATTCTCGAAAGTTGGCACACTACTGCCGAACTTGATAGATTCGAAAAAAGGTTGCTATTGGGAAATGCGCATGACACGCCGACTTGCCGCCATACTTGCCGCCGATATGGTCGGCTACTCACGGCTTATGGCGGCTAACGAGGCGGGAACACTTGCTCGTCTCAAAGACCTACGACGGGACATCATCAATCCAAGTATCGAAAGTGCCGGAGGTGAGATTATCAAGCTTACCGGTGATGGCCTGTTTGCACTTTTTAGCTCGGTCGTTTCTGCCGTTGAGGCCGCAGCGACGCTCCAGAAGGCGCTGCACGCCGCCGAAGCCGAGAGCCCCACCGAAAGCCGGATCAGCTTCCGAATAGGGTTGCACATTGGAGACGTAATCTTGGACGAGGGCGACATTTATGGCGAGGGTGTTAATCTTGCCGCAAGACTCGAAGGCATCGCTGACCCAGGCGGTGTCATACTGTCTGACGACGCATGCCGGCAGGTTCGAGGCAAAATCGAACACGACATCATAGACCTTGGCGAAGTAGCGCTCAAAAACATCTCCGAGCCAGTTCGCGCCTACAAATTGGCGATGGAGGGCAAATCAGATTCCACGCAAAACCAATCTCAACCCACTGACAAACCCTCCATCGCTGTCTTGCCCTTCCAGAACATGTCCAATGATCCAGAACAGGAATACTTCTGTGACGGCGTTTCCGAAGACATCATCACAGAGCTCTCGCGCTTTCCCGAGCTTTTCGTCATCGCCCGCAACTCCTCATTTTCGTTCAGGGGTCGCCCCGTCACCCATATAGATATCGCTCGAGAACTCGGTGTTCGCTACATGCTAGAGGGTAGCCTCCGTCGAGCCCAAAACCGCGTACGCATTACTGCCCAACTCATCGACTGCACAAATGGAGCCCATGTTTGGGCCGAGCGCTACGACCGCACGCTAGACGACATCTTCGCGTTACAGGATGAGATTACACGCAGCGTGGTCGGCGCCATCGCCCCCCAGATATCCATTGCCGAAATAGATCGCGCGTCTGTGGCTCGAGATATCGACTTCAACTCCTACGACCTCTCGCTACGTGCAATGGCGATCTTCTACGCGGGAGGCTTCTACTCTCAGGATAAGTTCGATGAGGTCATATCGGTCTCTGATCGCGCCATTGATCTCGACCCGCGCAACGTCCAGGCCCATTGGATCAAAGCGTTTGCCTACCTGATGCGTTATCTATACCAGTTCGATGAGGACCCCACCGAAAACCTGGGCCTAGCTGATAAAAGCGTTGAACCTCTGTTTCTTGGTGGTCAACTCGACCCGCGCGCCTTATGCGTTCGCGGTATGGTTCGTCATTTCCGTGGAGATTTTGACGGGGCCAACGCCGACTTCAGTTTGGGCTTCACACTGAACCCGAACTTTGCCCGGAACATCTTCTTCATGGCCTGGCATGAATCTTTGGTCGGCCGAACCACACAGGCGCGCGAACATGCCCACCTTGCCCTCCAGCTTTCCCCACGCGACACTGACCTCTGGGTAGGAGACGCCTATCTGGCGCTCGCCCAAGCTGCCTTCGCCGACGCTGATTTTGAAGACGCAATGCGTTGGGGTGAGCACGCCATTCAGATGACGCCGCGTGCGCCGATCCGCCGGGCTCTTATGATCGCCAGTGCCGCCCACCTCGGGCGCGCCGAAGCAGGCCTGCCACATGAGCAGGCGCTGGCGGATTTCGCCCCAGCGTTCCTAGACAGCATTGTCTCCGGAGCTTTGATCCTCTTCCGTCTACCCGAACACAATGCGCTTTTGGTCGAAGGCTTGAAGAAAGCTGGTGTTAAGCCGTAGAGTTGGTCAGGATGCCAAAGCTCGAAACTATCGCAGACAAATCGTGCCAAGGGCCAATCCAATTTTAGCGCAATGTCCTCGAAAGGTTCTAGGCTCTGGACCTATAAACGGGTAGCAATTTCAACGGCAGCTTCCATCAGCACCGGACGTTCGTCGAAATCGCCGCTATGACCGAGTTGCGGACAAACCAACCGTAAGGTTGTTTGCTGTGAATGTCCGCAATGCGGTTATTCAGCGGCGCTCAATGAGGCAGGTGCACGAAACTCGCGTGCGATTTCTGAGACCAGTGCCTTGACTGGAGCAGACCTGCTTTTGGGATTGACCCGTGCAACGAATGTAATGCTAGGCGGCGATGGGAACAGGTTTTCGATCACATCCATGTCTTCTGTCACATGCATTCCGTTCAACAAGGCGATGCCAAGCCCTGAACGAACACCCGATTGAATGCCTGCAGCGCTTGGGCACTCAAGGACTTTCTCAAAGGATCGCCCTTTTTGCAGCACCTCCGAAAAACCCCATTTCCGATAAAAGCAATTGGTATCGAAAGACAGAAACGGAATTGGTCGAGCGAGGTCTAGTTCATAGTCTTTCGATTTGACCCAATGAAGGGTGTCATCAAAGAGAGCCTGATCTTGGGGCTCTATGTCTGCTGTGAACACCTGCATCATCGCAAGATCAAGCTCATCTGCTTGCAGCCAGGCTTGAACATTCAGGCTTTGGCTGGTCCGCGTTCGCACACTTACAGAAGGGTACAACCGCGTAAACCGACCAAGGATTCCAGCGATGTCGCTGGTCGTAGCATCTTCGGTCATGCCCAGACGAATGGCTCCATTCAAGTTTTTCTTTCCCAAATCTGAAAGCGCTTCGTCATGCAGATTGATAATACGCAAGGCATAATCATGAAGGCGTTTTCCGGCATCCGTGAACAGTGGTCCTCCGGATTGCCGTGCTAAGAGGGTGCAATCCAACGCACTTTCTAACCGTTTGATTTTGTGACTAACGGCTGACTGCGACACACCCAACTGTCTCGCCGCATTGGTAACACCGCCACTGGTGCCAATGGCGCACAACGCACGCATTGCATCGATTTCCAGCCTCTCAGCCAAGGTTGCTCCTCATATGACAAACTAGCATCAAAATATGACAATCATTCATTTGTGTCATATTGTAGCCTTGGTTATCCATCTTGCAAAGCCAAATTTGCGAGGACACCCAATGACCGACATTAGCCATCAAAACGCTATAACGCGCGACAATCGCAAGCTCACTTCTCTGTTCGAAGTCATCGGCTCCATTCTGGCCATGGTCTATGCGATGTCGATTGCGATGAACATCGGCGCGGAGATGCTTGGGTTTTCCTTGCTCTTGGTGTCGTCGGCACTGTTTGCAGGATGGGCTTTTTTAGACCGGCGTTGGACGTTCCTATTGCTCCAAGTGTTCTACGCTACGTCAGCAATTATTGGGTTGATCCGATGGGCCTGAGAACAATTCAGCGAAATCGTCCATACCGACAAGAAGGAGAGAAACTATGAAACTGATGGACTTCAAGGTTCTGGCATTCGACGTTTATGGCACGCTGATCGACTGGGAAAGCGGCATGGTCACAGCTCTCAAACCCTTGACGGACAAGGTCACTCAAAACCTGACACGCGACGATATTCTTGAAGCGCACGCCTATCATGAATCCACGACGCAACGTTGGACACCCAACAAAAAATACTTTGATCTCCTTGCAGTCGTTTATCGTCGTCTGGCTGAAGAATGGGGTGTCGAAGTGACTTGGGAAGAATGCCAAGCATACGGCCTGTCCGTGCGCCAGTGGCCTGCATTTGACGACAGCCGTGAAGCACTCGCCTATCTCAAACAACACTACAAACTGGTCGTCTTGACCAATACCGACAACACGAGTTTTTCAGGCTCGAACGCTCGGCTCGATGTCCACTTTGATGGTGTTTACACCGCTGAAGACGTTGGCAGCTACAAACCATCTGATCGAAACTTTGACTACATGCTGGAAACGCTTGCGCGGCAAGGTGTCGCCAAAGAGGATATTCTTCATACAGCAGAAAGCATGTTCCACGATCATGGCCCTGCCAACAAATACGGGCTCTCTAATTGCTGGATTTACCGCCGTCACGAAAAAGAAGGATTCGGGGCAACAATGAACCCCGGAGAGATGCCCAGCTACGACTTCTGCTTCAACAGTATGGCGGAGCTGGCTGCTGCACATAAAACGGAACTGTCAGGCGCGTAACTGAGAAGCAGTCATTCGCGGCGGTGCAGAATATCGGAAGGTTGGGCTCAACCTGGTCATCCACGCTATTTTGTCGGATGACAGTTCAGAGCCCCAGAGCCGACGTTCACTGCGAAATTTTCAAAACCTAGGCCATGACTGGCAGCTTTGCGCAGAAGCGGACGGTAAACAAATATGCGTTTATGTCCGGGTAGCGGGACGCAGCGTGAATTCGCTGCACGGGCGCAAGTGTCTGCTTTCAGCGCCTGACGCAGCAACGTTGCAGTTAGATATCAACCTATCTGGGTTGTGGATTCACGCGGGCATGAGCGACGCGAGGATATTATTTGCGTCCTGTCACGACATTCACCGCGTCAGGGTAGACAAGTCTATCGCCCACAACATATGCGTCGAGCATTTCCGCGACCTCTTGAATCAAGGCACTTTGCGCATCTTCTTCGAGTGCGAGAAATGCGCCTGCAATAGGCATAGACGCCAGATGCATGGGAACAAATTCTGGCGCAAGCGGAACATCGATCATCAGCTCTTGCCTCTGAACGGCCACATCCGAAAACCCTTGATCCGCGACCTGTTTTCTTAATTCTTCCACCGGTGGCGTCTGCCGTTGAGCGCTCTGCTTTTCTGCAATCTCGGGGGAGATGTGGTGGGCAACGGCAGAGCAGAGGGCTTCAGTGTAAGCGCTATGACCATCCCAGATTGAGAAGGCCAAACGCCCGCCTGGAACCAGGAGCCGCAAGAACTCACTCAGAGCTTTGGGCTGTTCCGGAAAGTAATGGTAGCCATGCTGCGAAAGAATGACATCGTAAGACCCTGATGGCAGTCCGCTGCTGCATACATCGCTCTCAATCCATTGAATATCGAGATCACCGGCTAAATCTTTTGCCTTGGCGAGCATTGGCGCGTTGATATCCAGACCATCGACCTTCCCGCTTGCTCCAACCTTTGACTTTGCCAGTCGGGTTGTCACACCTGTTCCGCAAGCAACATCCAAGACACGTTCCGAAGAAACTAGTGAAGCCTGTTCAACAAGCGCCTCAGCCCATCGGCCAAACCAAAGGGGCACCATGATTTCTTCGTAGATTTTGGGTCCGTTACCTGCCAATTGAAATGTCATGGAAAAACCTTTGTCGCTTTTTCTGTTAGCGACAGCGTATGCGCGTACCCATTCTCAGGTCAAACCGCCGTTGATTGTGTTGTGTTCAGGATGTCCTTTGATCTGGACATTCATGCAAAGCGCAGCATCGGTCATTTTGGGCTCAGTGCCGTCATCCGAGTGTTTTTGTCGGATGACCGCAATGCCGCGCGGAGCCGCCTTTGCGATGGTCGATTCCATTCCCTGAGGCATCGTGATTCAAGGTCGACAGGAGGATTGTCCATGTCGCATCTGTTCTGGCTCGACCAAGAGCGTCTCAACCGCATCAAGCATATGTTCCCAAAGCCACGCGGTGTTGCGCGTGTCGATGATCGCCGCGTTCTCAGCGGCATCATCCATGTCATTCGCAATGGATTGCGCTGGCGAGACGCTCCGTCCGATTATGGGCCACACAGACACTTTACAACCGATGGGCTCGATGGTCCCACATGGGCGTCTTTGCACGTATCCTGACCGAATTAGCCGCTCAAGGCGATGAAACAGGCACGCTAATGATTGATGCGACGCATCTGAAGACCCATAGAACAGCGTCCAGCATGGGGCTCAAAAAAGGGGGCGCGGCCGCCTGATTGGCCGCACCAAGGGTGGGCTGAACTCAAAACTCCATGCCGTAACCGATGCGGTGGGTCGTCCAATTCGGCTATTCATGACGGCGGGAAACGTCAGCGACTACATCGGAGCACGGGCACTTTTACCCTCACTACCTGCTGCGGAATGGATGTTGGCGGATCGCGGATATGACGCCGACTGGTTCCGCGAAAGCTTGAAAGAAAGAAGCATCAAACCCTGCATACCATCGCGCCGGAACCGCAAGGACATCATCCCACATGACACAAAGATTTATCGAATCCGCCACAAGATTGAGAACATGTTTGGGCGGCTTAAAGACTGGCGTAGGGTCGCGACCCGTTATGACAGATGCCCTGTAATCTTCATGTCGGCCATTGCGCTCGCGGCAACCGTATTGTTTTGGTTATGAGTCCAGAGCCTAAGCAATCGCTCATTGCTTCAATCGGCGACGACTGTTTCCAGCCCAAACCGGACATTCAACCCAGGACTTTGCAATTCCGGCTTGGCGGGCTTTTTGGTCGAAGAAATTTCTTGCACCAAGGTGCTGAGCCCAAAAAGTTAACAAATCAGACCGTTCCTCTAAGCCGATGTTTTTCCTATGGTTGGTAAGAAGTACCAAGTCGGGAGGTCTTAATGAACAAGCTTATCTCAGTAACGGGTGCCGTCTGCTTTGCTTTCACTGGAGCTTGGGCCGACGAACATACCCCGCCCAACATTCTTGTCATCATGGCAGATGACGTAGGTTGGGCGAGCGTCGGCGTTTACCACGGAGGTGTCAAAAGCATCGAGACGCCGAACTTGGATCGCCTCTCCTCTGAGGGTGCTCGTCTCACAGATTATTATGCCGAGCCAAGTTGTACTGCCGGTCGATCAGCTTTCATGACCGGACAATTGCCAATACGGACTGGTATGCACACGGTTGGACTGCCGGGAGATCCGGTAGGTTTAAACCCAGATGACCCAACGCTTCCGATGTTCCTGAAAAAGTTGGGGTATACGACGGGGCAGTTCGGAAAAAACCATCTAGGCGACCTCAATGAGTTCCTACCGACTGCAAAAGGTTTCGACGAGTATTGGGGTTGGCTCTATCACTTGAATGCTATGGAATATACGTCTGATCCGGATTGGCCAGACGACCCAGAATTCAACGCGCAATTTGCGCCTCGCAACATCATTCATTCATTTGCAACAGAGGAGGTAGACGAAACAGTCGACCCGCGATTTGGAAAAGTCGGGAAGCAGCGCATTATTGATGACGGGCCTGCGCCTCCTGAGCGCCAAAAGACTTTGGATGACGAAGTGACATCTTACACGAAAGACTTCATTTCTCGTGCAGTAGAGTCGGACACTCCGTTTTTTGTCTGGATGGCTCCAGCCCGTGCACACGTCTGGACCCACCTCAGCCCCGAATACGAAGCTATGTTGGGCAATGGGCGCGGACTTCAGGATGTTGTCATGAAGGAGTTGGACAACAACGTTGGTAACGTTCTCAGCCACCTTGAGGATCTGGGAGTCGCCGATAATACCATAGTGATGTTCACCGCAGACAATGGCCCGGAAACACTGACGTGGCCTGATGGTGGTACGACACCGTTTCATGGGGAAAAGGGTACTACTTGGGAAGGTGGCTTTAGAGTTCCTGCGATTATTCGCTGGCCGGGCAAAATTCCAGAAGGTCAAGTCTTGAATGGCATCTTCAGCGGAATGGACTGGATGCCAACATTTGTAGCTGCGGCTGGAGGTCCGACAGATCTAAGAGAAAAGCTCCTAGAGGGATATGAAGGCTATAAAGTGCATCTCGATGGCTACAACCAACTAACTTACCTGACAGGTGAGGATAAAGAGAGCAATCGCCGCGAGCTGATCTACTATCAGGGTACGGACCTCCAAGCAGTACGCTACAACGATTGGAAAGCGCACTTTGTCGTTCAAAACCATGGCTGGTCAGGCCCGAAGGAAGAGTTGGTCGCCCCCTTGCTTTTCAACCTTCGCCGCGATCCTTATGAGAAAGCTGCGGATGAAAGCGGGATGTACGTCCGCTGGATGGGCGAGAAAATGTGGGCATTCGGTCCAGCCGCCCGTCTAGTGCAGGCACATCTCGCTACTTTCGAGGAGTTCCCTCCGCGCGGGAAGCCGGTCGCCAATCAAGACCATGTTGAAGAACAGACATCAACCGAAGGCGGCATCTCTCAGTAGAGGAAGCGAGGCAACCAATACGCCTTTCCCACCGCAGCGTGGGCATCCGGCTCGGATCATCGGATGCCCAAAATAACCGACTAGGAATTTCGCAAAAAGCGAAACCTCTACGAGAAGGAGTCCTCCATGAGTGCTAGATTAGTCCTTCTGCTTGCTGCCGTCGGCCTCGTGCCAATTGCGTTATCATACGGTCTGATGCCCGGCCGTTCGATCCCAGTTTTGCTGAGATTTCCGGTGGAAGGGACGAACCAAACCCACGTGTTCCGAGCGATTATGGGTCTTTACCTGGCAAACGCTCTGTTTTGGTTGGCGGCTGCTTCGAAACCAGAGTTACAACGCCCCGCGCTGTGGGTTCTATTTTTGTTTATGTCAGGACTGGCCGTTGGGCGCATACTAAGCATCCTTATCGATGGAGTTCCGAACGGGGTACTTCTCTTTTATCTTGCAGCCGAGATAGCTTTTGCAGCTCTGGCGGCGGTTTCTCTGAAAAAAGTACGAGGAAACAGGAAGTGGTAAAATGGTGAGGTCTGGCTTTGTTTTCTCGATGATCGCAACTTTATCAGTTTCGGCATCCGCTTTTGCACAATCTTCATCTGTCCAGACCGCGGTGGACGAAAACTTCTTAGAGCTTGAGACTGCCGTTTCCGAAGCGGGAGCTGCTCCAATCGCATCGATAGATCACGCGCGCCTGGCCAAGGCCGAAGGCGTCGAAATGCCAGCATCTCGTGTACTCGTTTTCTCTGATCCAGAGGTAAACACACCTATACTGGAGGAGAACGTACGTGCAGGTCTGGACCTTCCTTTTCGCGTTCTTTCATTCGATCAGGATGGTCGACCGCAGATCGAATACACAGACTCTCAGTTTCTCAAAGTTCGGCATGGTCTAATCAATACCCAAGCGTTGAATGCATTTGAGAACAAGTTGCTCGAAGTCCTGAACGACTTGGATGCAGCACCAGCGCCGACCAAAGGATTAGTTGCAAACCATGGCATCATCGAATTGCGATCTGAGCTCAGCGTTCCAGAGGCAGTGGAACGTGTCAGGACAGCTGTGATGGGACAGGACGATACAGTCTGGTTTGGGGAGATCGATTTTGCGGCCGAAGCGTCCCAACTGGGGACGGAGCTGCCGGATGCTGTTCTCTTGCTATTCGGCGGACCAGCGCCCGGTGGTGTGGCTATGGCGGACTTTCCGGCAATTGGTTTGGATGCCTTTTGCCAAAAACTATTGGTTTACGCGAATGAAGAAGGCGGCTCCGTAGTCATTTTCAATGACATCGCTGCTTTGGCGGAGTTGCACTACGGTTCTTCAGCCGAACCTCATCACGGTTTGAACAAACGGCTGACGGAGACATTTCGCAAGGCAATTGAGTAGCCGCTGTTAGGAAAACGCAAAAAACCTTTGCCGATTGGCCATCTTTTCGTCGTCCGCTTTGGGTTGATTTCAGCGGTTCTCAACGCAACAGGCCTACCACGCTTTGGGCCGTTCGTTAAACTTTGCAAAGGCCGCTTTCTGCGCATCGCTGACGTAGTACAGTCGGGATGCTGCGCGGCAGAGAAGCGAAGCTTTGCCCGATAAAGCGGAAGTTGACCCGAGCCATCTCAACATCCGATTTCGGTGCAGTGGGTAGCTCTCGAAAAAGTCTTCGAGGTGCGATGCTCGCCGAAGCCCGTCAAATTTGCGATGGACTAGTGTTGTTTCAATATTTGCGGCATGGGCCGGCACTTCTAGTGGTCTTGGTCTTTGTTCTACTTTTGCACGCTTATGCCTCCTGATTTTGGTCTTGCACGCTTATGCTTCACGCGTTGCACAGTTATGGTGTTTCATCAAATTTGTCTCTCTTTAAGCTATTGTTTTTAAGAGATTTTTTTGCACAACCTATGCGAGAAAATACTGATTCGTGCACGCTTATGCTCAATTTGCACTAATATCACACACTATGAATCTAGGTCCGGATTTTGGCGCGTTCTCAGCGGCTTTTCTGATATCAGCGCCATGTTGAGACGCGCAGGTGCATGCTCTTGCGAGAAAATAGGAAAGACCCCGGAGTTTTTTCTTGCCGCAGGGTAAGTGTTAAGGTACCCGCGTTTTACCGGTCCCGATGTGGCTAAGAGGGAATCCGAGGTGCCTTTTGGTGCCAACCGGAACTGCCCCCGCAACTGTAGGCGGCGAGCGCTGTCCATTTCCGTCACTGGGCCATTTTGGTCTGGGAAGACAGGACAGACAAAGACCCGTCAGTCAGGAGACCTGCCGGTATGAAACCGAAACACACCGGGCGGGGTTGTCCGGGGAGGTTGCCGAAGAAACGCGCCGGGCGGTCTATTTTCTACCCTGCGCTCACGGCAGGCAGTAAAGCGTCTGTTGCTTCGGTAAATGCCCATTCACCCGTTCTCTGGTCATTGACACATGGAGATCGATTGTCATGTTTCTACGCACTGGCCTGATTGGCCTTTCCTTGCTGGCTACCAGCGCTGCCGCCGAAGGAAACTTTCCCCTAACTATCGAAAACTGCGGTCACTCGGTCACGTTTGACGCGCCAGTGACGTCGTCAGTCACGGTCGGCCAAGCCGCGACCGAGGTGCTTTATGCGCTGGGTCTGGGCGAGCAGGTTCTTGGAACCTCGGTCTGGTTCAACGAGGTGCTGCCTGAATATGCCGAGGTGAATGCCAAGGTAGAGCGTCTGGCAGACAATGATCCCAGCTTTGAAAGCGTTGTTGCCAAGCGGCCGGGACTGGTCGCAGCGCAATATGAGTGGCATGTCGGACCCGAGGGCATCGTCGCCACGCGTGAGCAATTTCACGAACTGGGCATTCCAACGTACGTAATGCCTGCAGATTGCATCGGCAAAGACAATACAGTCGGCGGCGATGGCACCCGCCTGCAAGCGTTCTCGACCGATACGCTGTATCAGGGTATCGAAGAACTGGCGGCAGCCTTTGATGTATCCGAACGCGGCACGGACCTGGTTGCCGAGTACAAGGCCCGCGAAGCCGCAGCCGTCGCCAAGGCGCAAACCGTGAAGCTGGACGATGTGTCAGCCGTATTCTGGTTTTCCTCTCCTGAAATGGAAAGCGACCCGTTTGTGGCCGGACAGAAAGGCGCACCGGGATACATGATGAGTAAATTGGGTATCCGCAACGTCGTCGAGACGGATGAAGAATGGCCAACAGTGGGCTGGGAAACCATTGCCAAGGCCAATCCGACGGTGATTGTTATCGCCAAGATGGACCGCCGTCGCTTTGCTGCGGACGACTACCTGAAAAAGCTGGAGTTCCTGCGCACTGATCCGGTGACCAGCCAGATGGATGCGGTCAAGAATGACCGGATCGTCATTATGGATGCGCAGGCCATGGACGCCACCATCCGCGCAATCCCGGCGCTGGAGGATCTGGCCGAGAAGCTGGATACCATCGGAAACAACCTGTGAACGAGGCCGCCGCAATCTTACGGCAGGGTTTCAAGGCTGCGTGCCTTACCGTGCCATTGTTGATTGCGGCGGTTCTTGCGGGCGCGATGATCGGGGAAACCTCTCTGTCGCCCGATTTGGTTCTCTCCGTTCTGGCCAACAAGCTGGCCGGAGCGGACTTTCCTGTCGACCCAATTGATCAGGGTATTATCTGGAGCTACCGGATTCCTCGCGCTCTGGTCGCTGCGTCCTGCGGTGCCGGTCTGGCTGTCGCAGGGGTCGTGTTGCAGGCTTTGCTGCGAAACCCGTTGGCCGACCCTTACATTTTGGGCATTTCTGCCGGGGCCTCGACGGGTGCCGTGGCTGTAACCATCGCTGGTTTGGGTGGGGGGGCTTTGTCGCTGTCTTTTGGCGCGTTCAATGGCGCGCTTTTGGCTTTTGGTTTTGTCGCGTTGCTGGCCCGAGCCGCTGGCGCAGGGGGCGGACGGGTTGCGACGGCACAGATCGTCCTGGCGGGAATTGCCGGGTCTCAGTTGTTCAATGCGCTGACGGCCTTCATCATCGCCAAATCCGCCAATGCCGATCAGGCGCGCGGGATCATGTTCTGGCTGATGGGAAACCTCAGCGGCGTGCGCTGGCCGGATGTGTATCTGGCCATTCCGGTGGCCCTTGTCGGTTGGCTCATTTGCCGCTTTCACGCCAGAGCACTGGACGCCTTTATTTTCGGCTCTGATTCAGCGGCCTCCCTGGGCATATCGGTACGTCGGGTGCAGGCAACCCTGATCTTTGCGACCGCGCTCACGACAGCTGTCATGGTTTCTATCGTCGGATCCATTGGCTTTGTCGGGCTGGTCATCCCTCATGCTGCCCGGTTCCTTGTGGGACCGGGGCATCGCAGGCTTATCCCAACCTCCGCCTTGATCGGAGCGGTCTTCCTGATCGGCGCAGATATCGTGTCGCGCATCATCATCCCGGGTCAGGTTCTGCCGATTGGGGTGGTCACCGCTCTGATCGGTGCGCCTGCCTTTGCCGTAATTTTGGTGCGCGGCCAGAGGAGCGCCCGATGAAGATCGAGGCGCAAAACCTGACATATTCCGTTCGCGGCAAGACTTTGCTGTCAGACGTATCCTTTGTCGTGGAGCCCGGCGAAACACTTGCTTTGGTCGGACCTAACGGTTCGGGAAAATCAACGCTGATGCGCCTGCTGGCGGGGTTGGTACGTCCGGTTTCAGGAAAAGTCGTCATAGCGGGTCATCCCGTTTCGCATTTGTCGCGCAGACAAATTGCCCAACGGATTGCCATCGTTGAACAACAGGCTGATACGGCCGAACGCGTGACTGCACGATCCGTGGTCGAACTGGGCCGCACGCCCTGGCTGTCGGCCTTACGGCCGTGGCGCGCCGAGGACACCTGGCAAGTCGACAAAGCCCTGCAAACCGTGGAAATGGCCGATATGGCACACAGAGAATGGGCGACATTGTCGGGAGGAGAGCGCCAGCGACTGCACATCGCACGCGCTTTGGCTCAGCAACCGGGACTCTTGCTTTTGGACGAACCGACCAACCATCTGGACATTCATCACCAACTGTCGATCCTGAACTGTGTTCGAATTCTAAAAGTGACGACAGTGATGGCGCTGCACGATCTGAATCAGGCGATGGCCTGTGACCGGGTGGCTGTTTTGTCAAAAGGGCGGCTGGTCTCTCTTGGCCCGCCCGAACATGCCCTGTCTTTGGAAACCGTTTCAGAAGTTTTCGGTGTCAAAGCACAGTGGGGGTATAGTGCCGGCGGGACAGAACGATTTCTGTCCTATCATCTGGACTGACGGATTCCGATCGCTTCTGGTCGTACAGGATATCAGTGTCGTCAGCGCAGCATGTCAGATACGTACAATCTACGGCCTCAAAGCCATATTCCAACGGCGCGCAATCTTGACTTGGGTTTCCTCACAACCCGTCAAGTTGCCCGTCGAATGCTGTCTTGATTCTGACCTGGATTGGATTCGTTCGTATTTTTGCCTTCAAAGATGATCAGCAGGCGCGTTGTCCGAGCGTGGGTCGACCAAACCTCAATGATATGTTCACTACTTGTTTTGAACCGTGAAACAGATTCCTTTTGGAAACCTCTGAGGCCTGACACAAATCACGACACGCCATCAGGTTGAACAGATTGCGGCGACCGCATGTCGATATTGCAGATTACCCACAATCAAAGCCTCAATCTGAGCCTTAAATTAACGGTAGATTAACGAAACAGGGCACAACAAATCTCTGGATGACAAGTTCTTGATATACTTATGCCTATATCGAGATTTATTGGTGGGTAATCCTGCCGGTCTGTTGACTAGTCCAGTTTTTAACGAGGGGGTATCCCGGCAGGATCAGGGGGTGCCAGATCAGGCCAGTTCGAGGCCAACAGATCGCGGCACCCCCGCCGGTAAGCGCGAACCAGCAACCCATCTTTTTCAGTTGATCTTGTTGCGTTGCGCGTGCGGCGTGATGCCGAAACTGGATCTGTACACCCTAGAGAAATGACCCGGATTTTCGAAGCCGCAGGCCACGGCGACTTCGGTGACCGACGCCTCGGTTTGCAAAAGCAGCTTCCGGGCCCGTTCCAGCCGCATTTCCATAAAGTACCTTTTAGGGGAAGTGTTTAAGTATTTGCCAAACAACCGTTCAAGTTGACGGGTGGAAATACCCAATTTGTCTGCAATGAAGGATGGGGAAACTGGGGTTTCCAGGCTGTCCTGCATAATGTCTATCGCCTTTGCCAGATGGGCATTGCGCATTCCATTGCGCGATTGCAGCGAAACGCGCTGCTTGGCGGTCGCATTACGCACCGTGTTATAGACCATTTGATCCGCAACATCGGTGGCCAGCTCTTCGCCATGGTCGCGTTCAATCAGATGCAGCATCAGGTCTGCGGTCGCGGTCCCACCTGATGCGGTAATGTGTTTTTCGTCGGCGACAAAGACGCTGCGCACCAGATTGATATCCGGAAAGGCTTCCATGAACGCGTCGTGGTATTCCCAATGGATCGCCGCCTGCATACCATTGAGGAACCCGGCCTCGGCCAGCAGCCACGCGCCGGAACACAATGCCCCGATCCGCGTTCCACGCGCTCGTTCGCGCCGCAGTGTGGCCAGAAGGGAACGGGTCACGTGGTCACGCATGTGAATGCCCGACAAAACAAAGAGCTGATCGCACTTGGACAGTTCCTCAAGTCCGGAATGCACAAGGGTGACGGACCCATTGGAAGACACGGCCTGCTCGCCCTGTTCGGATACAAATGACCAGCGATACAGCTCTTCGCCACTTACAAGGTTGGCGATTCTCAGCGGCTCGACCGCACAGGAAAAGGCGAGGTGCGAAAACTCCTCGACCAGGATGAAGGCGAAGTGCTGCGTCTGAGGCATGAGCAGGACCATTTCCAAACTGGGCCGACGCCCGAACGTGAGTCTATTTTGCAGACATCCATGCTGCACGAGATTTTTTTGTATACAAGTTGTATTTTTTAGAAATACAAAACTGTGACCTCCGCGATTCGAACGCGGCGGCCACAGGACATAGTGAGGCCAAAGGATGAAAGACGAAGCCAAGTCGCGCAAAAATGCGCTCAGAGAACACCTGAAGATGTCCATCCTGACGCTGCGCCTTCGTCCAGGTGACGATCTGGATGAGGCGCATCTGTCCGATGAATTCGGCCTGTCGCGCACGCCTCTGCGCGAAGTGTTTCGTCAACTGGCTGGCGAAGGCTATCTGGATCTGCGAAAAAACCGCAGTGCCCGTGTTTCGGAAATGTCCTACACCACACTGCGCGATTTCTTCCTTGCCGCGCCGATGGTTTACGGGGCCATCCTGCGTCTGGCGGCAGTGAACGCGACTAACGCGCAAATCGAAGAACTGAAAGCGGCTCAGCAAGCATTCAAAGCTGCCCTTCGTTCAGGGTCGGCCGAAGATCGCGCACTTGCCAACAACCGTTTTCATGACGTGACCGGAGAGATGTCCGGCAATGTCTACCTGCTGCCGTCATTCAACCGGCTGCTGATCGATCATGCACGGATTGGCATGACATTCTACCGGCCACAGACAGTTGAAATGTCCGAAAACCTGTCGCTGGCCAGCCAACAGCATGACGCGATCATCGCAGCCATCGAGGCACGCGATGAAGCCGCGGCGGCGAAACTGGCCGAGGATCACTGGAACCTGTCCCGGGATCAGATCGGGATGTTCGTGATGCCTGACGCGCTGGATGTGCCGATGGGTATCCCACCATTTTCGAAACCCGCATGAGGACGGAATGAACCCGATTTTCAAGTTTGAAGGGATATATACCCCTGTGGTCACCCCCTATCACGACGATGGCAGCGTGAACTGGGACGCCCTGTCCGACGTGATCGAATACCTGATCGAAAATAGTGTGCACGGCCTGATTTCCGGCGGATCCACAGGTGAGAATTATGCCCAGACCGTGGCGGAGCGGCTGGAACTGGCCAAATTCACGCATCAGCGCCTGAAAGGGCGGTTGCCCTTGGTGGTTGGCACGGGCGCGATGCTGACTTCGGACTCAATTGCGTTGGCCGCGGGCGCGCGCGACATCGGCGCGGACGCCATCCTATTGGCCAGCCCGCCCTACTCGGTGCCGACGGATCGCGAAAACGCGCTGAATGCACTGGCCATCGACAAGGCCGCCGACCTGCCGGTGATGCTGTACAACTATCCGCACCGTACCGGCACAATGATGGGAGAAGAGTTCCTTGACCGCGTAGGTCGTAGCCGAAATTTCTGCGGCATCAAGGAAAGCTCGGGCGATATCAACCGGGTGCATCTGTTGGCCCGGGATTATCCGCATATCCAGCTGGGCTGTGGCATGGACGATCAGGCACTGGAGTTTTTCGCCTGGGGCGCACCATTCTGGGTCTGCGGCGGTTCGAACTTCCTGCCAGCGGAACATGTGGCGCTGTATCAGGCCTGCGTGATCGAAGGCAACTTTGCCAAGGGGCGTCGGATCATGTCAGCGATGATGCCGCTGATGCGGGTGCTGGAACAGGGCGGCAAGTTTATCCAGACCATCAAGCATGGCGTCACCATGAACGGGATCGACGCGGGTATCATGCGGCCTCCGCTGAAGGGCCTGAACAAAGATGACAAGCGCGCGCTAGAACAGGTGACGCGCGTGCTGAGAAAGACAATCGCCGACATCGTGGCTGAGGGGTGACAAACATGGATCTGCTGACACAGGACGAGTACAAATCCATCGCCGCAGGTCTGAGCCTGCCGACAGGCGCCTTTATCGACGGCGCGTTTCGTCCGGCGGTTTCGGGCCAGACCTTTGCGACAGAGAACCCTGCAACCGGTGAAAAGCTGGCCGATATCGCATCCTGTGGCGCGGAGGATGTGGACTTTGCCGTCAAGAAAGCTCGTGAGGCGTTCGACGATGGCCGCTGGTCCAAACTGCACCCCGCCGAGCGCAAGGATGTGCTGATCCGGCTGGCCAAACTGATGGCTCGCAGCGCCCGTGAACTGGCGGTAATGGAGAGTATCGACAGCGGCAAGACCATCTACGACTGCGAAACTGTTGATGTGCCCGAGACAATCCACTGCCTGAAGTGGCACGCCGAGGCGATTGACAAGATTTACGATCAGGTTTCGCCCGCCAGCGACGATCACATCGCCATGGTGGTGCGCGAGCCAATCGGCGTTGTGGGTCTGGTGCTGCCGTGGAATTTTCCGCTGCTGATGTTGGCATGGAAGATCGGGCCAGCGCTGGCGGCAGGCTGTTCTGTTGTTGTGAAACCGGCGATGGAAACCACTTTGACGGCCCTGCGCCTTGCCGAATTGGCGATGGAGGCCGGTTTGCCACGCGGTGTACTGAACATCGTACCTGGTGGCGGGACCGAGGTGGGCGAACCCATTGGGCGGCACATGGATATCGACATGGTGTCCTTCACAGGCTCGACCGTGACCGGCAAACGCTTTCTGACCTATTCGGCGGAAAGCAACGCCAAAGAGGTGGTGCTTGAGATGGGCGGCAAGAACCCTGCCATCGTGATGGAGGATGCCGAAAACCTCGACCGGGTGGCGGCGCATATCGTCAATGGCGCATTCTGGAACATGGGGGAGAACTGCTCGGCCTCGTCACGCCTGATCGTGCATAAGAAAGTGAAGGCCGAGCTGCTGGAGCGCATCGCGCATCACGTCAAACAATGGAACACCGGCGACCCGCTCGACCCCGAAACCCGCATGGGCGCACTGGTGAGCGAAGACCACTACACCAAGGTTTGTGGCTATCTGGATCAGGCCGAGAACGTGGTGATCGGTGGCAAAGCGGACAACGGGTTTGTCGAGGCCACCGTGGTCGAAGTGCCCGGCAACGACGCTGCATTGGCGCGCGAGGAGATCTTTGGCCCTGTCTTGTCGGTAATTGAAGTCTCGGGCTTCGATGAAGCGATCCAGATCGCGAACGACACCGACTATGGCTTATGCGCCTCAATCTTCACGGCCAATGTCAAACGCGCCATACGTGGTGCGCGGATGATCCGCGCAGGCACCGTGACGGTGAACAGCTTCGGCGAAGGTGACATCACGACACCTTTCGGTGGTTACAAGCAGTCGGGTTTTGGGGGTCGCGATAACTCGATCCACGCGCATGACCAGTACACCCAGTTGAAAACCATCTGGATCGATCTGGCCGATGACGCGGATGAGGCCGTCGATTGAGTCGACATGACGCAAAAAGGCTACCCCGGCAGACAGGCCCGTCGGGTTGGAATGCGATTCTGCCGCCCCAAACACCTCTGGCGGTGCTGGAACGGAACCTGACCGCAGATATCACAATAGTTGGCGGTGGGTTTGCCGGGCTCAGCGCGGCGCGGCGGCTGCATCAATTGGATCCTTCCCTGAAAATCGTTCTGCTGGAAGCCGGCCGCTTCGCGGACAGCTCGGCAGGCCGAAATTCCGGGTTTATGATCGACCTGCCCCATGACTTGGCCTCGGACAACTACGCAGGCAAGGGATCAGAGGCAGATCGCGCCACCATTGCGCTGAACCGCAAGGCCATTGCCTTTGCGACCGAAGTGGCCTCGGATTGCGGGCTGCCACAGGAGATGTTCGACCCTTGCGGCAAATACAATGCCGCCGCCACCAAAGCGGGCGACGCGCACAACCGCGCCTTTGCCGCGCACCTGACCAAACTGGGCGAGCCGCATAAGCTTTTAGATCAGCAGCAGATGCAAGAGGTCACGGGCAGCCCGCACTATACCTCGGGACTTTATGCGCCGGGGACAGTGATGATTCAGCCTGCGGCTTATGTGCGTGCGCTATCCGCCCGTCTGGCCGGGCAGATCGAAGTGTTCGAGCATTCACCCGTCACCGGTTTGGAACAACAAGGCGCAGGCTGGGTGGTCAGCACCAACAAGGCCAAGGTGAGCACCGGGCGGATAATTCTGGCCAATAACGGCCACCTGGAGAGCTTTGGGTTCTACCAGCGGCAATTGATGCACATTTGCCTTTACGCCTCGCTCACAGCCCCGCTGAACGAGGCGCAGATCAAGACACTAGGCGGGAAGTCGCGCTGGTCGGTGACGCCAGCGAACCCGATGGGGACGTCAGTACGGCGCATTTCCGGCAGCTATGGGGATCGCATCCTGATCCGCACCTGCTCCAGCTTTCATCCAACAATCGAGACCAGTCCAATGCGACTGCGCAATGCAGGCTGGGTGCATGACCGAAAGTTTAGGGAACGCTTCCCGCATCTGCCGGATGTGCAGATGGAACATCGCTGGGCCGGGATGCTTTGCCTCAGCCGCAATGGATCGGCTGCGTTCGGCGAGCTTGAGGACGGTGTCTACTCAGCCTGTTGTCAGAACGGTCTGGGCATTGCACGGGGAACACTGCAAGGCATGGGCATCGCTGAACTGTTGTTGGACCAGCAGTCTGACATCGCCGATCATTTTCTGGCGCAACCGGACTTGCCGCGTTTGCCGCCCGAGCCATTCGCCTCGCTTGCCGCCAACAGCTATCTAATCTGGAAAGAGTGGCGGTCCGGTAAGGAATGAACTTGACCGTCAGTAAGTCTGGTTCAACTCATCTGCTGCCGGAATTTCCCTCTCACGGCGGGCGATATAGTCCAGAAGGGCGTCGTTCTTGGCCTCGTCCAACTTTGGTTCCTGATACTCGGCTAAAAGCTTCCTCGCGTATTTCAGAGCGCGTTCGGTGATTTCAACTTCACCTTCCGCCACCCATTGTTCGATCGAGTTGTTGTCAAACAGTTCGGGCATGAAAAAAGCCGTCTGAAAATTCTCCTGGGTGTGCGGATGCCCCAAATAGTGCCCGCCGGGACCCACATCCGGAATTGCGGCCAAGCCTTCGTCAAAATCATGCCATTTAGGCCCCTCCGCCATCCGATAGGCCATCGCGCATTGTTCCGCGTCCACAACAAACTTGGCGACCGAACAATGCATCCCCGCCTCGTTCCAGCCTGCCGAATGCCAGATGTAGTGGGCCCCTGCATGCAGAACAGCGCCCAGAGTTGTGGCGGATTCGTACCCGGCCTGCGCGTCAAACGTCTTGGCCCCGCCCAGCGTGTTCGAGGTGCGCCATGGCACATCGTAAAAGCGCGCCATCTGACCAATCATGAAATTCATCAGACTGATTTCAGGCGTCCCTGCCATCGGCGCACCGGATTTCATCGAAACGGTTGACAGATAATGCCCCCAAATCGCCGGACAGCCCTTGCGGATCACCTGCGTATAAGCCAGTGCCGAAAGCGCCTCGGCGGTTAGCTGTGCCACGGTTGCGGGTACCGATGCGGGCGTATTGGCACCGCCCAGAACGAAGGGCGAGCACAAAACCGGCTGATTCCGGCGGCAGAAGGCGCGCATTGCACCCAGCATGGTTTCATCCCAGACCAGCGGGCTGTTGCCATTGCAGTTGCCCGTTGTAACCGGGTGGTCATCAATGAACCCTTGGCCGAAAAGGATATCGCACATGTCCATCACGTCTTCGGCATTCCGGGGCGAGGTGGTCATGCCCATGAACGTTTTGTCCGAGTATTTCATCGACGAATAAGTGATGCGCAGGTGCCGCTGGCTGATCGGGTGGTCGTAAGGTTCGACGATATGATGGGCCGAGCTGTGCAATGCGGGCATCATGTGCGACAGTTTGTGAAACATCGCCAGATCGTCCAGCGTCGGGTTCCGGCGCACGTCGTCAAGATCACGAAGAAACGGCGCGCCGGTCATCGGCACGAAGATCGAGTGCTTGCCGCCTAGAGCGAGGTTCTTTTGCGGATCGCGCGCGTGATAGGTGAATTGCGCCGGAATGGTCGCGATCAGCTCGCGCACCATGTTGCGGTCCAGAAAGACCAGCTCTCCTTCGACCTTTGCCCCCGCTTTCTTCCAGTCTTCCACTGCGGTCGGGTCACGGAACTGGACACCGACGTTCTCAAGAATATCCATGGCGGCCTTGTCGATAGCCTCAACCTGGCTTCCGTCCATAACTTCGCAATGCGGGATGCCGCGGGTCAGACCCGGCAGCATGTCGAAGTTCGGCGCTGTGCGAAGAGCGCGGCGCGCGGAACGCCCACCAGCGCGTGTAAGAGTACGGGTCGACAAGGGGCAATCCTCCTGTTTTGAATCAGACTGACGGAATTACGCGCCGTTCACCTCTCTGATTGCGATATGTGTTTGCAGGAAGCGACACCGCCCTGATGACGGTTTTTCGCCATGTCTGTTCACGTAAGGTCGTTCAGTCATTTTACCTTGTGTGACCTACTTCACTGCCAATCACGTGCAGACATCTGCAACAGATATCCATAAAGTTGTTTCAGGAGGGGCGCTTCAATGCACTACACGACAGAGATGCTGATCATCGGTGCCGGGTTCTCGGGTCTGACGATGGCGCTTGAGGCGCGCAAGCGTGGCATCAAAGATATCGCCATTCTGGAAAAGGCCGAAGATATCGGTGGCACGTGGCGCGAGAACACCTATCCCGGCGTCGCCTGCGATGTGCCTTCGCATCTGTATTCCATGGCAACCCACCCTAATCCGCACTGGAGCCGCGCTTATGCCGGTGGCGCAGAGATACAGAAATATCTGCAAAATGTCGCGCATCAGGAAGGGTTGTATGATCTTTGCCACTTTGGGCAGGCGCTGAAATCGGCAAAATGGGATGGCACGCTTTGGCAGGTCGAAACCATGGATGGCCAGTTCTGGTCGGCCCGGTTTCTGGTCTCGGCCATCGGCGCACTGCATCATCCCAGCATTCCGGATATTCCCGGCGCCGACAGCTTTCCCGGCCCCTGTTTTCATTCGGCCGAATGGGATCACACCGTCGATCTGACCGGAAAGCATGTGGCTGTTGTCGGCACCGGGGCGTCAGCCGTTCAGTTCGTGCCCGAGATTGCCAAGGTTGCGCGCCACGTCACCGTTTTTCAGCGCAGCGCGCCTTACGTCATGCCGCGCCCTGACGGCCCGATCGCGCCTTGGGTGCGCAAACTATATGCCTACCTTCCCCTGCTTCCGCGCATCCGGCGCAAACTGATTTTCATGTTCTTCGAGTTTCGTCACCGCGTGTTCAGGGGCGAGGAACGCGCGATGAACTTTGCTCTGAAGATGTGGCGAAAATCGTTGGAAGGCGCGATTGCCGACCCAGAAGAACGGCGCATTCTGACCCCGGACTATCGAATTGGGTGCAAACGCATTCTCAGTTCAAATGACTGGTACCCGGCGCTGGCCCGCGACAATGTCAGCGTCATTCCGCACGGCGTTGCCAGTATCGATGGCAACAGCATCCTCGCGTCAGATGGCACCAGGGCAGAGGCAGACGCGCTGATCTGGGGCACCGGGTTTCAGGTCACCAATGTCGTAGAGAGGTTGGATATTACTGGCACAGATGGGCTAACGCTGCGGTCGGCCTGGACAAACGGGATGTCTGCTCATCTGGGCACGGCGATAGCCGGTTTTCCCAACTTTTTCATCCTTCTGGGGCCTCATACCGGGCTTGGGCATAATTCGGTCGTGTTGATGATCGAAGCCCAGGTCGGGCATATCGGTCGGGTTCTGAGCGAGATGCAGCACAAGGAACTGTCGGTGATCACCCCCGATGCGGCGAAACAGGCGGCCTTTACACAGGAAATGCAGGACCGCCACGCGGACAGTGTCTGGCAGACCGGAGGCTGCACATCCTGGTACATTGATGCGGATGGGCAAAACACGACGCTTTGGCCCGGAACAGTTGCCGAATTTCAGAAACGCATGTCACAATCGGGATTGGAGCAATACATCCCTATTAGGACCGGAGACAGCTAGATGACAATTTTTCTTAGCCTGGTTGCGGCCTTTGCCGTCTTTCTTCTGACCATGGCCCTGTGGACCCGGCGTATAACCCGTCAGGGGCTAGAAACCGTGCCGCAGATGGGCCAGATCGTGCCCGTGCAGGGCGGTAGCATCCACTATGTGGAAAAGGGCAATCCGGACGCGCAGACGGTTATCCTGATTCATGGTCTGGCTGGGCAGTTACAGCATTTTACCTACGCGTTGGCAGATCAACTGGCCGAGGATTTCCACGTCATCGCGCTGGATCGCCCCGGTTGCGGATATTCAACCCGGGATACGGCAGAACTCGCACAATTGCCGCAGCAGGCCGCGATGATAGCTGAGTTTCTTGAAACCAAAGGCGTGAATCAGGCCGTGCTGGTCGGGCATTCACTGGGCGGTGCGGTGTCGCTGGCACTGGCTTTGGATTACCCCGAGCGGGTATCCAGCCTCGCTCTGTTAGCACCACTAACGCACAGGCTGCCTGAAACACCGGTGATCTTCAAACCGCTCGAGATTCGGACCAAATGGCTGCGCAGTCTGATTGCCAACACGATTGCAGTGCCCATGGCCTCAAAAACAGCGCCGCACAGTCTGGGCGTGGCATTTGACCCTGAAACCCCTCCAAATGACTTTCTGGACCGTGCGGGTGGTGCGCTCGGGCTGCGCCCGTCGGCCTTTGTCACGGCCTCGCAGGACGTTATCGGGTTGGATGCCAGTTGCGATGCGCTGGTGGCCAGATATCCTGAGCTATCGGTCCCCGGTGGGATATTGTATGGCCGTCAGGACGCACTTCTGTCCCCTGCCCTTCACGGACCGCCGATGGTCAAATATGGTCTGAGCTATGAAGAGCTCGACGGTCTGGGTCATATGATCCTGATCACAGAACCGGAGATATGCGCCGCGTTTATCCGCAGAACGGTGGATACCACGATATTCCGTCAGACGCCCTTCCAGGAAACGGCGACAGAGCCCGTGAAAGAATTCCCCGGTTAGGGCGATTTCCCTCTTGACCCTCCCCGGCCCCTCGCTTACATCGCCTCTCACTCACGGCGGAGTAGCTCAGTTGGTTAGAGCAGCGGAATCATAATCCGCGTGTCGGGGGTTCAAGTCCCTCCTCCGCTACCAAAATCCCCAAAGCATCAAACCGGAACACCACTTTTGGTTTTCCTTTTGATTTCAGCTGATTTCAGCGCTCATCGATCCGGTGGAAGATCGAGATATGGTGCCGCGCGTGTGATGTCGACCGCGCCCTGTGCCCCGCCCGTTTTCAACTGGATGTTCAGCTGGTCGGTCCCACTGAACTGCGCGAAATAGGCGAACTCGATCATGTTCAGCGCACTCATATCGTGACACTGAATGACATAGTCCGCCTGAAACTCCGAGTGACTCTCCGCCGTTGTGGAGCCTGTGACTGCGTTCGCCTCACCACTCTGCAGTGTGATGCCATATGTCAGAACCACATGGGCGGCCACCGTAGAGCACCCAGCTTCGGACGGGGTTACGAACAGGTTTAGCGGGTCGGAAAGTTTTGACATTGCTATGGCCACACGTGTGCGGCTGTCATCGTTTTCAACCGGGGTTTCAAACCCGACGATGTCCATGCTTGGCACCCTCAGCGCCAAGGCGAACCCGGTGTCAGAAAACACGATGTCGATCTGGGCCGAACCATGGTGATGAGGCGTGGAAACCTGCGTTGCTTGCGCCGCAAGTGCCGCAGGAAACAGGAACAAGGCCAGAACCACGCGCTTCATGAACAACAAACCACCTACAAAGAATCACTTGGCTGATTTTAGCCCGAAACATGTACCGCACAATGTGATCCGCCGGACCGAACCCCCGCCAGATATGGGGATAGTGGCAACTGAGTCAGCGGTTTCATTATCCGACAAAAAAACTCAGATTGACAATGTTGACTTTTTAACTCAGTTATTTCAATGAAAGCCGCCGCGGGAACAAACCCGCCTGATCTGACAGTTCTGAAAAGAGAGTATCGACCTCCATGACCAAGTTGTTTGCAACAGCCAGCGCTTTGACATTTGCGACAGCCACTTTTGCTTTTGCCGGTGATGTGCCGACAAAAGCGGATATTCTGGAAACCTATGCCGATATTGCCGAAGCCAAGTATGACGACAGCCTGACTGCGGCAAAGGTTTTGCGGGACGCAGTCGGTGCGCTGATTGCCGAACCCTCGGACGCGACCCTGACTGCGGCACGGGCAGCATGGGTTGCAGCGCGTGTGCCTTATCAACAGACCGAAGTTTATCGTTTTGGCAACGCAATCGTTGATGACTGGGAAGGCAAAGTAAACGGTTGGCCACTGGATGAAGGTCTGATTGATTATGTCGACGCGGCCTATGGTGGCGCGACGGATGAGAACGAATTTGCGGTTCTGAATGTCATCGCCAACCCCAGCTTCGAACTGTCGGGCGAAACCATTGACGCCAGCGAGATTACTCCGGAACTACTGAGCGAATCCCTGCACGAAGCTGATGGTATCGAAGCCAATGTCGCGACCGGCTACCACGCTATCGAGTTCCTGCTGTGGGGTCAGGACATGAACGGCCACGGGGCCGGTGCAGGCAACCGTCCAGCCACTGATTATGCGAACGGCGATACCTGCACTGGTGGCAATTGCGACCGTCGTGCACAGTATCTGAGCGCCGCAACCGACCTGCTGGTCAGCGATCTGACCTGGATGGCCGATCAGTGGAAACAAGGCGGCGCGGCGCGCACGGCGCTGATGGAAAATGAAACGGCGGGTGTCAGTGCGATCCTGACCGGTATGGGTTCACTGTCTTACGGTGAACAAGCGGGTGAGCGGATGCGTCTGGGCCTGATGCTGAACGACCCGGAAGAAGAACACGATTGCTTTTCGGACAACACCCACAACAGCCATTACTACGATGGACTGGGCGTTCTGAACGTCTATCTGGGCAGCTATACCCGCATCGATGGCACACCTGTGTCAGGCGCATCGCTGGCCGATCTGGTGATCGCAACTGATCCGGCACTGGACGCCGAGATGAAGGCGAAACTGGCCGTCACGATGCAAGCCCTTGGCAGAATCAAATCGACCGCGGAAGCAGGGTTTGCCTATGACCAAATGCTGGAACGCGGCAACGAAGGCGGTGAAACCCTAATCATGGCCGGCGTCAACGGCCTGATCGACCAGACCAAGACAATCGAGCGCATCGTGACCGCACTGGAACTGGACCAGATTGAATTTGAAGGATCAGACAGTCTGGATAACCCCGACGCGGTATTCCACTAAACAAGAACACGTGCCGGGGGCTTGCCTGCCCCCGGTACACTCAGCACGCTGACCCGCCAGCCCTTTGAACCACACAAACCCAAGCCAACATTCATGATTGTCTGCCACTGCACCAACATCTCGGACCACGACATCCGCGCCGCCATCGACTGGATGCGGACAGCCGACCCCCAAACCATCATCACCCCCGGCAAGGTTTACCATGCTCTTGGAAAATCGGCGGATTGCGGCGGATGCATGCCTCTGTTTCTGGACACGATGCGGTCAAGCGATAATCTCGAAGTACCCATGCAACTCCGCGCCCTGCGCGCGGCAGTATCACAGGAGAGTGCAGATGAAGGGCGATCCAAAAGTCATCGAATATCTCAACAAATCTCTGCGGCATGAACTGACTGCAGTCAGCCAATACTGGCTGCACTACCGGTTGCAGGAAGACTGGGGGCTTGGCCACATGGCCAAGAAAAGCCGCGAGGAAAGCATCGAAGAGATGGGCCACGCGGACAAGCTGATCGAACGGATCATCTTTCTGGAAGGCCACCCCAACCTTCAGAAGCTGGACCCGCTTCGGATCGGTCAAACACCAAAGGAAACGCTGGAATGTGACCTGGCGGCCGAGATCGATGCACGGGCCTTGTACAAGGAAGCGCGCGAATATTGTCGGGATGCCGGCGACTATGTCTCGATGTCGCTGTTCGAGCAGTTGATGTCCGATGAAGAGGGCCATATCGACTTTCTCGAAACGCAGCTCGACCTCTATGAAAGGATCGGCGAAGCCAATTATGCGCAACTCAACGCATCGAAAATGGACGAAGGCGAATAGCCTTGTCGCCCTGTCGGTGGTCGCCTTTGCGGCCACCCCTTCCCTGTCAGCCGAGCTACAGGACCTGCATCTGAACGTCACCCCCCGCACTGACGATGAACGCGCCCGAATTGCCGTTGTCATAGCACCGCCCCAGGATTTCAGCGCACCGCAGCAGTTTGAAGAACTGCCCGCCGGGGCCGCGACTGTTCGGGTTCGTACGGACGCGGATGCGTTCTCGCAACCGTCCGACAACCTGAGCTTTGAACAGGAGCTGAATTTCAAAGTCGGAAACGGGCTGTTCAAGAAGGTCTGGGTTTCGTCGCCCTCATCGACGCTCGCCTCTGACGGGTTGGGGCCGCTCTATAACGCGCGGTCGTGCCAGCGCTGCCACATCAAGGATGGGCGCGGACACACGCCAAACGGGCCCGATGACAACGCGGTTTCGATGTTTCTGCGGGTCTCGATCCCCGGCACGTCGGAAGATGGCTATGCAGCGATAGAAGATTACATCGCCACTCTGCCCGAGCCTACCTATGGTGGGCAGATGCAGGATTTCGCACTGGCAGGTCATCCAGCGGAATACCGGCTGGACATCTCGTACGAAGAAATCCCGGTGGAGCTTTCTGACGGTGAAACCGCCTCATTGCGCCGCCCGACTTATCAGGCAGCCGATCTGGGTTATGGCCCGCTGCACCCCAACGCGATGCTAAGCCCACGGGTCGCGCCGCAGATGATCGGGCTTGGCCTGTTGGAAGCGATCCCGGTCGAAGACCTGCTTGCCAAGGCCGACCCTAACGATTTGGATGGGGACGGCATATCAGGTCGCCCGAATATCGTCTGGTCGGTCGAGTTTGACACGCCGATGATGGGCCGGTTCGGTCACAAGGCGGGGATGCCGACAGTTATGGAACAATCGGCAGCTGCTTTTGCCGGGGATATCGGCATATCGAACCCACTCTACCCTGCTCCGCACGGGGATTGCACCAATGTGCAGGTGAACTGCATCCAAGCCCCGCATGGCGACAATGATGAGCGCGGCTTTGAGATCGATCATCAGGGTATGGACCTGGTCGCTTTCTACAGCCGCAATCTGGGGGTGCCGGGTCGCCGCGACGTGGATAACCCCAAGGTGTTGCGCGGGAAAGAGGTATTTCATGCGACCGGCTGCGCGTCATGCCACACACCGTCACATGTCACTCATCGGATGGAAGATCGGCCCGAGCACAGTTTTCAGCTGATTTGGCCCTACACCGACCTGTTGCTGCATGACCTGGGCGAAGGTCTGGCCGACAATCGCCCCGAGGCCCGAGCGACAGGCCGGGAATGGCGCACGCCGCCTTTGTGGGGCGTTGGCCTGACCGAACGCGTCTCTGGCCACACAGAATTTCTGCATGACGGGCGGGCGCGCACATTGCTAGAGGCGATCCTGTGGCATGGCGGTGAAGCGCAAGCTGCCCGCGACGCTGTTGTCTCGATACCCAAAGTCGACCGTGATGCCCTGATCCAATTTCTGGAGAGCCTCTGACCCATGCGAGTTCTTACCCTTGTTGCAGCGTTGATCATGCCACTTGCCGCGCAGGCACAGGATCGCGCGCCGATCCTGATGGATGTGACTGAAACCCATATCCTGCCCCGGTTCGACACGCTGCCGGAAACGACGGGCGCGCTAGTCAGCGCGTCACTGGTTGAGTGCGATCCGACCTCACCGGCGCTGCGCGCGGCCTACGATGCGGCTTTCGATAGCTGGATATCCGCCAGCCACCTGCGGTTTGGTCCGACCGAGGTCGATGACCGCGCTTTCGCCATGGCGTTCTGGCCGGACACGAAAGGGTTCACCACCAAAGCCCTGTCCCAGCATATCGCAACCGAGGATGACACCGTGCAAAGCCCGGAGGCCTATGCCGAAACGTCCATAGCAGGGCGCGGGTTCTTCGCGCTCGAACGGATGTTGTTCGATCCCAATTACGCGGAACAGGGCAATGCCGAATATCGCTGCGCGCTGATCAGGGCGATCACGGCGGATATCGATGCCAATGCCCGCGCGATGGCGCAGGACTGGCACAGCTATGCCTCTAGCCTTACCCAACCCCAAGAGAACAGACGCTACCGGACGCAGGACGAAGCGATGCAGGAGCTGTTCAAGGCCCTATCTACCGGTCTTGAGTTCACGGCGGACACTCGGCTGGGTCGCCCCATGGGGACATTCGACCGCCCCCGTCCGAACCGGGCCGAGGCGCGGCGGTCCGGGCGGTCTTTGCGCCATGTAGAACTGTCGCTGATATCCTTGCGAGATTTAGCCGCACGGCTGTCTTTTGATCACACCGAAATCGCGTCGGAACTGGACGCTGCGTTTGCACGTGCCATCCAGAACGCTCAATCCATTGACGATCCCTCGCTGGCCGGGGTTTCAGATCCCCAAGCCCGGTTCCGGATCGAGGCGCTTCAACAGTCGATCCACGATATCCGCAGCATCGCCGTGACCGAGCTGGGTCCGACATTGGGGATCAGCGCAGGATTCAACTCGCTGGACGGAGACTAACCCGTGACGTCACGCCGCCATTTTCTTGCCGGTCTTGCCGCAGCCGCGATTTCCCCGGTCCGCGGGTGGGCCTCGGCCGGTTCGCCTGGTTTTCTGGCCGCAGGGCTGTTTCCCGACGGGTCCTTTCGACTTGCCGGGTTGAGCACATTGGGGAAAATCGTGTTCTCCGTGCCTCTACCCGAACGCGGACATGCGGCCGCTGCCCATCCACACAAGGCCTTGGCGGTCGCGTTTGCCAGACGTCCGGGAACCTTTGCCATCGTCATCGATTGCGCAACCGGCGCGCAGATTGCGCAGCTAAATGCCCCTGAAAGCCGACACTTCTACGGCCACGGCACATTCTCGGCGGATGGCGCGTATTTTTATGCCACCGAGAACGACTACGAAGCCGGGACAGGTATCGTCAGTGTCTGGGACGCTAAAAGCTTTTCGCGTCTGGGTGAGTTTTCATCTGGCGGAATAGGCCCGCATGACATGCGCCTGATGCCCGACGGGGAAACGCTGGTGATTGCCAATGGCGGGATCGAAACGCACCCCGAAACCGGGCGCACAAAGCTGAACCTGCCGACGATGGCGCCCAACCTGAGCTATCTCACCCTGTCGGGCAGGATCCAAGAGCAGGTGTCGTTACCTGACGAGCTTCACAAGAACTCGATCCGCCATCTGGCGGTGCGGAGCGACGGTCTGGTTGGCTTTGCCATGCAATGGCAGGGCAGCAAGTCCGAACACCCGCCCCTGTTGGGCCTGCATCGTCAGGGTGAAGCCCCGCGCCTGCTTGCCGCGCCGGATCACGAACAAAGCATGTTGCAGGGATACGCTGGCAGCATCGCATTTTCAGCCGACGCCGAGACGATCGCAATCACCTGTCCGCGCGGCAATGCGCTGCACCAGTTTGACACAACCAGTGGCACATTCATCGGCGCCTTCGCGCTTGAGGATGTCTGTGGGCTTGGGGCCGGTGCGAACGGGTTGGTCTTTACCACGGGAACAGGCGCCTTCGGGACATTGACGGGCGCGCGCCCAGCTGTTCGAACCCGCGCCGAATGCCAATGGGACAATCATCTGATCCCAATCCACCCGTCCGCGTAAAATTCGGAATCCCCAATCAGATAGTTTACACTTGGAAGAATCAAACTGCTGCCGTATTGGCGGGCGCGAAACTGGCACCCTACGTTAAGGACCGACTTGATTGAAACAGACGCCCGACGCACCGCATTCCATCTACGGAGTTGAGAAATGGGGCAAAGGCCTCATCGAGGTGACCGAACAGGGCGAGATCGGTCTGCGCAATCCCATGGCCCCCGAGACAGCGGCGATCAGCCTGCCCGGTATCCTCAGCGATCTGGACGACCGTGGCATCAAAGCACCGATGGTTCTGCGCGTCGCGTCTTATCTGGAACACGAAATTGCCCATCTGAACGAGAGCTTTCGTGATGCGATTGCGCGCGTGGGCTACACAGGCAGCTATCGCGGCGTATTCCCGATCAAGGTGAACCAGCAGGCGCAGGTTGTTGACCGGATCGTCGAGTTTGGAAAGAAATACAACTATGGGCTCGAGGCCGGCTCCAAACCCGAACTGGTGATTGCGCTGGCGCATCGTCTGGCCCCCGAAGCGTTGATCGTGTGTAACGGTGTCAAAGATGCCGAATTCATCCAACTGGCTATTCTAAGCCGCAAGATCGGGTTCAACACGGTCATCGTTTTGGAAAGCCCGAAAGAGGCCGACACGGTAATCGAAGTTTACAACGAACTGGGCATCGAGCCCCTGATCGGTGTTCGGGTGAAGCTGACCAACCAGATCAGCGGCAAATGGGAAGAAAGCTCGGGCGACCGCTCGGCCTTTGGGATGAACACTGATCAGCTTATCGCCACCGTAGACAAGCTGAAAGACGCAGGGTTGCTGCACTGCCTCAAGCTGCAGCATTCACATCTGGGCAGCCAGGTTCAGGATGTCAACGATGTGCGCCGTGCTGTGGGCGAAGCCTGTCGCTATTACACCGAGCTTACGCGCGAAGGCGTGCCATTGACCCACCTGGATCTGGGTGGCGGCATGGGGGTCGATTACACCGGCGAAAAGAAAGCCGCCGAAAACTCGATCAACTACACGGTCGAAGAATACTGTGCCAATGTCGTCGAAACCGTGGCCTACGCCATGGACGAGGCAGAGGTGGACCACCCGACACTGGTCACGGAAAGTGGACGTGCCGTGGTGGCGACGTCCTCGATGCTGGTCTTCAACGTGCTCGAAAGCACGCTTTACGATGCGCCCAATGGCCCCGAGGTTGATCCGGATGACCACCACTTGGTCTCGGACCTCGCCGCGGTGCACGGATACCTCTCTCGCGACCGCCTGCAGGAATGCTGGAACGACGCCACCTTCTATCGTAACGAGCTGCGCGCCCTGTTTCGTCGCGGCTATGTCGACCTGCGTCAGATGGCCCGGGCCGAACGGATATACCTGTCGCTGATGGCGCGGCTCAAGGCGTTGGCCGCGTCAGAGGATCTGGAAACGGACCTGAATGACCAGCTTGAAAAGGTTGCTGATATCTATCACTGCAACTTCTCGCTGTTCCAGTCGCTGCCAGATGTCTGGGCCATCGACCAGTTGCACCCGATCGTGCCGCTGCAATATCTGAACCAGATCCCCGACCGTCGCGCCGTGCTGTCCGACATCACCTGCGACAGCGACGGCAAGATTGACCGGTTTATTCTGGCCGACGGTGTGTCCCCCAGCCTGCCGGTGCATTCCCTGCCTGAAGAGGACGAATATTTCATGGGCGTCTTCTTCGTTGGCGCCTATCAGGAAACGCTGGGAGATCTACACAATCTCTTTGGTGACACCAACGTGGTCTCCATCGACCTGCGCCCGGATGGCGGCTTTGACCTGCTGCACGAACAAGAGGGCGACACGATCAGCCAGGTTCTGTCATATGTCGAGTTCGTCCCGCAGGATTGCGTCGCCGCCTTCCGCAAAATGGTGGATGAGGCGATTTCGACTGGCACCCTGAAAGCCAAGGACCGCAAAACCCTGATGAGCGCTTACCGCGACTCGATCAACGGTTACACCTATTACGAATAACCCCTGAGAGGAGATCACCCCCATGGGCACTTTGAGTGGCAAAACACTGGTTGTCGGCGCGGGCGGCGTATCCCACGCTGCCGTGCACAAGATGGCAATGAATTCGGATATCTTCACCGAAATCACACTGGCCAGCCGCACGAAATCGAAATGCGACGCGATCGCCAAATCGGTGAAAGACCGTGTGGGCGTTGATATCGCGACCGCCGAACTGGACGCCTACAAGGTAGAAGACACCGTAAAGCTGATCAAGGAAACTGGTGCTGAAATCCTCGTGAACCTCGCCCTGCCCTATCAGGATCTGGTGCTGATGGACGCATGCCTTGAGGCGGGCATTCATTATGTGGATACGGCAAACTATGAGCCCGAGGATGAGGCCAAGTTCGAATACCACTGGCAATGGGCCTATCAGGAACGGTTCAAAGCGGCCGGTTTGACCGCCATCCTTGGTTCGGGCTTTGATCCCGGCGTTACATCGGTCTTTGCCAAATGGTTGAAAAAGCACAAGCTGGACACCATCCGCCAGATCGACGTGCTGGACGCCAATGGCGGTTCGAACGATCAGGAATTTGCCACCAACTTCAACCCCGAAATCAACCTGCGCGAAGTTCTGGCTGAAGTGCGCCACTGGGAAAACGGCGAATGGAAACACTCTCCCGCCATGACCCACAAGGTCGAATTCGATTTCCCCGCCATCGGCCCCAAAAACATGTACCTGATGTATCACGAGGAACTGGAATCGCTCTCGACCCACTTCCCCGAGATTGAGCGCGCCCGCTTCTGGATGACCTTCGGCGACGCCTATATCATGCATGCCAAGGTCTTGGAAAATGTCGGCATGACCCGCATCGACCCAGTGATGCATGACGGCAAGGAAATCATCCCGATCCAGTTCCTGAAAACCCTTCTGCCCGATCCCGGTGATCTGGGCGCGGAAACCAAGGGCAAGGCCTGCATCGGCGACATCGCCACAGGTCAGGCCAAGGATGGCTCGGGCGAGAAAACCTATTACATCTACAACATCTGCGATCATCAGGAATGCTATGCGGAAGTCGGCAGTCAGGCCGTCAGCTACACCACCGGTGTCCCCGCCATGATCGGCGCCGCGCAGGTGCTGAAAGGCAACTGGTCCGAGCCTGGCGTGTGGAACATGGAACAGCTCGACCCGGACGACTTCATGGACATGCTGAACGAACATGGCTTGCCATGGCAGGTCCATGAACTCGACGGCCCGGTTAACTTCTGATCCGCTTTAGCTTCATCTGGCCCTAAATATCCCGGGGGTCCGGGGGCAGCGCCCCCGGCCTCTCCACCAAACGGAGACGCCGGTTATGTCCGACATGATGACCACACAGGCCGGTGACGCCGGCGCCTTCCGCAATTTCGACCTCTCCCGTGTACCCAGCCCCTGCTTTGTGGTCGACGAAAAGGCGGTTGAACGGAATCTGAAAACCCTCGCTGATGTCGGAACCCGCTCCGGCGCGCATGTTCTCAGCGCACTCAAGGCGTTTTCGATGTTTTCGCTGGCCCCGTTGGTGCGCCGGCACCTTGCGGGAACCTGCGCCTCGGGTATCTATGAAGCCCGGTTGGGACGCGAGGAATATGGCGGAGAGGTCGCAACCTTCTGCGCCGGGTACAAAGACGCGGATATCGACGAAATCCTGTCGCTGTCCGATCACGTCATCTTCAACTCCGCTGCCCAAAAGGACCGGTTTCTCGCCAAAGCCCAAACCGCCAAAGTGCAGGTTGGCCTGCGCATCAATCCGGAACATTCCGAAGGCGAGGTTCCGAAATACGATCCCTGCGCCCCGTGCTCGCGCCTTGGCACACCAGTCAGCCAACTGACCGCCGACACGTTGCGCGGCGTTGACGGCTTGCACATGCATACGCTTTGCGAACAGGGGTTCGAACCGCTGCAACGCACGTGGACCGCCATCGAACCGAAGCTCAAACCCTACCTTGATCAACTCAAGTGGCTGAACTTCGGCGGTGGCCACCACGTCACCCGCGATGATTATGACCGCGACGGGCTGGTGGCCTTCCTCAAGGACATTCGCGAAACCTATGGCATTGATGTTTACCTTGAACCCGGTGAGGCTGTGGCGCTGGACGCAGGTATTCTGATCGGTGAAATCCTCGACCTGCCGACCAACGGCATGAACCTCGCGATCACTGATATCTCGGCCACATGTCACATGCCCGACGTGATCGAGGCCCCCTATCGCCCTGCCCTTATGGATGAGGCCGAAACAGGCCATACCTATCGCCTTGGCGGCCCGTCCTGTCTGGCGGGTGACGTGATTGGCGACTACACTTGGGGCAAGCCGCTGGAGATCGGACAGCGTTTTGCCTTCCTCGATCAGGCACATTACTCGATGGTCAAGACAAACACCTTCAATGGCGTCCCCCTGCCCACAATCGCCCTGTGGAACAGCGAAACGGACGAGCTGAAGATCATCCGGCAGTTCGGATATGACGACTTCAAGGACAGACTCTCATGAGCATTTTTCTCGACAGTGAATTGACCGCATCCGAACGCACCGAAGATGCCCGCTTTCGCGTGATCCCGGTGCCTTTGGAGCGCACGGTCTCTTACGGGTCCGGCACGGCCAAAGGCCCCGAGGCAATTATCGAGGCCAGTAATGAACTGGAACGCATCACCGGTCACGCGGAGCCCTGTGTCGAAGGAATTTTCACCGAAGAACCGCTAAATTGTGACGGCCCGTTGCCCGAGGTAATGGAACGCCTTGCGCACCGCACCGAGGCTGCAATTCGGGCTGGAAAGGTACCGGTCACTTTGGGCGGCGAGCATTCCCTCAGCTATGGCGCAGTGATAGGTGTGGCCCGTGCGCTAAACCAACCCATCGGCATCGTCCAAATCGACGCCCATGCCGACCTGCGCAACGCTTATCAGGGCGAAAAACACTCTCACGCCTCAGTGATGCACCTGCTTGCCGAAGAAGGCGTTCGGCTCGCCCAGTTCGGTGTTCGCGCTTTTTCAACTGAAGAGGCCCAAAGCCGACTGAGAAACCACGTCTTTCACGTGGATGCCGAGGAACTGGTGACAGGTAACATCCATTCGGTCGACCTGCCTGCAGACTTCCCCGAGCTGGTCTATGTCAGTTTCGACGTCGACGGGCTGGATCCATCGCTGATGCCCGCCACCGGAACACCGGTGCCCGGTGGGTTGGGCTATTACCAGGCACTGCGGCTGGTCGAGCACGCGCTCAAGGGGCGCAGATGCGTGGGCTTCGATGTGGTTGAGCTGGCCCCGGACGGCAATTCCGCCTGGGACTTCACCACAGCTCAGATTGTCTATCGCCTGATGGCTGCCTGTTAATCTTCGGCAGTTTCGTTCAGTTCCATATGGCCTTCGCCCTTGCTCAGGATGCGGCGCAGCATGGGTTCAAAAAACTCCAGCGGTTTCGTCGGATAGTCTGGGTCAAACGCCTTCTGATCGTATTCATGGCAGAAATAGCGGCAGTCCTCCCAATGGGGGCTGTCGCGATACTTGTCGCGCGCGTTGCGGTCTCCTCCAAGGTGGTGGTTGTAGTAGTAACCCTGAAACACGCAATGGTGCTTAAGTATCCAATAGGTTTTCTCGCTGACATAGGGCTTCATCATCGCCGCTGACAGCTCTCCATGGTTGTAGGGTGACAGAATGTCGCCGGTATCGTGGATCAAAGCGGCGACCACCAACTCCTCATCCGCGCCATCCTCATAAGCCCGGGTCGCGGCCTGAAGGCTGTGCTGATACCGGTTGACCGGATAGGGTGTCCATTCCTCGTCCAGTGACCGAATGGCGTCCAGAATGCGATCCGGCAAGGCGGCATTATACGCCTCTTCATAATCCATAACGGCGTCCCAGTCGGCCTTGGTGGCATTCTCAAAACTAGTCCAGGTCGGTTTGTGGCTTTTGTCCAGCATGGCTGATCCTTTGGCGTGTTTCCCGAAGCCGACAATATTACGAGTCGCAACTTCAAAAAAATGAATTGATTTTATCACAACGATCAAAAAATACTCTCGGTATGCGAACCAAAGCTTTGGAAACCTTTCTATGTGTGGCGGAGACAGGTGGTTTTCATGCCGCTGCCCGTAAGCTGAATGTAACTCAAACGGCCGTCAGCGCGCGCATTCATCTGATCGAAGAAGAAACCGGCAGACCACTATTCACCCGCGGAGCCGGTGGCACTTCGCTGACCGAGTTTGGCCAACAATTCAAACCGTATGCAGAACAAATACTATCCCTTTGGGCCTTCGCGTCGCGGGATTTACCGTTTCAGACACAGAACCGTCCAGCGCTTCGGTTGGGTAGTCAGCTTAGCATCTGGGACCCTTTGCTTGTGGATCTGGCTGTTCGGTTTGAACAGCGCTTTGACAAACTGCTGCTGACACTGAACTACGATCACGATCTGAACATGGTTGAAGCTGTTGCGACCCATGTGCTGGACGTGGCGATCACGCATGAAACGCCATCAGACCGACGCGTCACCTTTCACGAACTGGAACCGGAGCTTCTAACCCTCGTCAGAACCCCGCAAGCAGCAACGGCAGAAAACGATTTGGTCTTCGTCAATCTTGAACTTGGAGAGATCTACCAGGATCACGTTAGATCGGCTGTGCGACGCGCCTCAGGGCAGACCTTGTTTCTTGGCAATTGCATGATGGCGCTACGATATGTCCTGCAAAGAGGCGGATGCGGCTACTTCCCCGACTACGTCATTTCGCAACATTTGGCTTCGGGTGCGCTCGAACGGGTTGAAGACAGTGTAAGCCTGCCGTTGCCGATGTATTTGGTCGCCCGCAGTGATCGCGAAGAATTCGACGACATTCGTTGTTGTCTGGAAGAACTTCGAACCTGAAATCAAGCGGGTGTTGGGATGACCTCGGACCCGCGCGCACGTTTCCGTAATAGCGGGCGACCTGCGACAAGCAGAAAACAGCACGAGATCAATACACCCATAACGGCAGGAAGGTAAAGCAGCACCCAAAGCTTCGGGTCATCGATCACAACCGGGGACACGAACCCGCGTACGCCCTCAAGCAGCACAAGAATGGTAAAGGCACCCAAAATCTGAGGCCACAATCCAAACCGTGAAAAGCTGCCTAACATCAGGGTTGAATACCCCGCCAGCGATACGGCGATGCAAATGGCTATCCAGGAAAATCGCTGATGCAGTTCTTCGATCAATTTACCCTGGCTGAACCCCTCGGTTTCAGAAATCGCATCCCGGTTGAGGATCAGATCAGAGGTTGGAATGGCTTCGAGGCTGCGGTTTGCCAACGGGCTTGCGTTCGTCAGTTGCGAAATGTCGTATGATGCGTCCTGAAACAGGGTCGAGGAGAGAACCCTGCCCGCCTTGTTCAGGCGCAGCGCCACCCCGTCGACCATCACCAGATGAATTCCCGCGTCGTTATTGACCAGATAGGCCGTCACACTGGAATAGCTGACTGCGTTTTCCGGGTCGCGCCGATCGGATACGAACACCTCGTGCAACGTACCGTCCAAATCGATGCCACCGATGTAAACCGTAACATCTTCGGCGGGGTGCAGAAATTCGCCTTCATTCAACAACTGCGCTGTCACATCTCCTGCTACTTCGGCTTGCCGGTATTCCAATTGTTGGACCGATGCAGGGCGCAGGAACACACTGATGGCAGCCATCATCAGACCAGTGATCACACCGAACAAAACAACGGCCCGCGCTAGTCGCCACGGGCTTGACCCGGTTGCCAGCATCACTGTCATCTCGCTTTCGCGACTCAATCTGTTGGTCGCATAGACGGCAGCCGCAAATACCGCCATCGGCATAACCGTACGAACAAGCGTTGGCAGGGTAAGCGCGGTGAATTCAAGAAACACCATAGCGGACTGGCCACCGCTGATGACTTTGTCAAACAGGCTGACAGAACGGGTGATCCAGAAGACACCCACCAGGACGAGGGTGAAGAAGCCGAATAAAACCAGCAATTGCCGCAGAAAATATCCATCAAAACGCGACATATATCCTCATCCGGCTGATTGCGTCGTGGCCGGACAATAAGTCAATCGCCCACCCAAGGAAACCTCGATTACCGCCTCAGAACCGGCATCGACGGCAACCTAGTTATTCGGACATAGGAAGGGCGCGCTCAACCACAAGCGCGCCCCGGCCACAGGAGGGAAAAACAAAACAGCGTCATGTACCGAACGTGAGCGCCAACTCGTAACAGTTGTAAGTAAAGCGGGATTCTAGTGATTGGTCTGTGATTTAGTTCACCTTTGAACCGGTCACATGAACACTCTTATGGACAAGAACCCCAGCAAAAAGTTAACGACACGTTAACGCCTTGTTTCCAGCCCATTCACTGTACTACCCACATAGTGATACCTGTCGGTTTTGGGAATGTCCGTGACAGGACGATTGCAAATAACAGTATCAGTTGGCACAAGGGGTCCGATGGCAATGCATAAACCTTCGACATCAGAAGCCGCTGCACTGAATGCGCAATTACTGAAAAAGACCGACTCGGATTACGATGTCGCTATGTGGGCCGCGTGTGCATTGATGGCGCTCCACTCAGACAAACCAGCGGTGTTTCAAGAATATCAGAATATGTGGGCTGAAAAACTGGATGCGGTACGCCCGCACGAAAAAACAGGTGCCAACAAAAGATAACAACAGGTCACGATGGCCTCGCGTCATTGTAGCAGTGTTGTCGAAGCCAATGCTGCGACTAGTATTGATCCAAGCGCGAAATAGCTGAAGACAGGTATAGCGAACTCAAAGGCTGAAACCCGTTCATCCTTGGAAATCACAACTTAGTATTCGGACAATTTCAATGGCAGGGGCAGCAGGGTTCGAACCCGCGACCTACGGTTTTGGAGACCGTCGCTCTACCAACTGAGCTATACCCCTGTAGTGAGCCCCAGATATGCCAGCCGCGCGGCGGACTCAAGAGGCTTTTTCAGATTCCGATCCACGAAATGTCCGGACAAACAAGTTGCGCAAAATGCGTGGTGCGCTAAGACAAGGACCGGTTAGCAGAAGGAACCCGGCGTGAACCTCCGTAAGAAGATTGCAGACAGCGAAGCTGTGCTAAACTGGGTGGCGCGTCGGATTGCAAATTATATTCGGCTGGTACACCGCAACACACGTTGGCAGCGCATCGGCTATGAAGAACTGGACCAGTTGGCCGAACAGGGTGAGCCGGTCATCGTTGTTCTCTGGCATCAACGGCTGGTGCAGTCGCCTTATTTTTTCCCGCTGGACAAGGGGCGCATCTGTTCGATTACATCTTCTGCGCGGGCTGGCAGCATGGTGGGTCGCGTGCAAAAGTTGTTTGGAATGGACACCATTGCCATGGCCAGCAAGGCACGCCATGTCGCCCTGTCGCGACAGGTATTAGGCAAAATGAAACAGGGGATATCCATTGGCATAGCGGCGGACGGCCCCCGTGGGCCAGAGCGGGTTTTGTCGACGGTTCCTCTGGTTTGGGCGCGAACATCGGGTAAACGTGTTTTTGGTATTACCTTTTCGGCGAAACATGGGCGCGAAGCAGGAACATGGGATCATCTTTTGATGCCCCGGCCATGGGGTAACGAGGGGGTATTTCTGTGCCGGGAATGGACAGAAACAGTTCCTCGGAAAGCCAGCGAAGACGAAATAGAAACGCTGCGTTTGAGTCTCGAACAACACATGAACGATATCACGGCCGAGGCAGACCGAATGGTCGGGCGCGAGCCTTGGTCGCCTGACGCTTAACCGCCCCTCAGCCTTTGCATCAAATAGACTTCACTGCCTTCGGGAATCGGTTCGGTCAGCCCGGTCGCGATCACGCGCCCGTCGACAGCGATAGATACGCCAGCGTCGATGGGTGCTTGAAGCTGCGGATGCGCACGCACGAGCGCACGCAGCAACTCTCCGGTGGTTTTGGCCTCGACCTCAACCACCTGTTGGCCCCCGGTCAGTGACCGGAGGCCGGACCAGAGGTGAACCTCAACCATTGTCCTTGAGAGCGGCCAGAATACGTGGCGGCGACATCGGCAACCGCTTCATCCGCACTCCAGCCGCGTTGGACACAGCGTTGGCAATGGCGGCCAGTGGCGGCACGATACCCGTCTCACCCACACCGCGGACGCCAAACGGGTGGCCCGGATTCGGAACCTCGACGATCACGGTGTCGATCATCGGCAAGTCGCTGGCCACCGGGATGCGGTAGTCGAGAAAGATCGAGTTCTGCAAGCGACCGTCTTCACCGTAGATATATTCCTCGTTCAGGGCCCAGCCGATACCCTGCGCGGCACCGCCCTGATACTGGCCTTCGACATAGGTCGGATGGATCGCCTTGCCCGCGTCCTGAATGACCGTGTAGCGGGTCACACTGGTCTTACCGGTTTCCGGGTCAACCTCGGCATCCACGATGTGGGTGCCAAAGGACACGCCAGCACCTTCGGGGGTTGCCTCGAAATGACCCGAGATCGGACCACCGGTGCGGCCCATATCGGCGGTGATATCGGCCAGCGGCATCGGATCGAAATCGCCTGCATTCGGGCCTGAGGGCACCGCACAGCCGTTTTCCCATTTCACCGCATCAACCGGGATGCCCCATTTGGCCGCGGCCCGTTCGCACAGTTTCTCGACCGCGTGTCTCGCAGCCTTGATTGTCGCCAGCCCTGACGCGTAGGTCACGCGAGAGCCATGGCTTACATCATTGTAGCCCAGTGTAGCCGTATCGGCGATGGTCACCCGGATGTTTTCATACGGGATGCCCAGAACCTCGGCCGCCATCAGGGCCATCGACGCGCGCGAGCCACCGATATCAGGCGTTCCGACCATCACCTGAGCCGAGCCATCCTCGGATAAGGCAAGCGAAACGCTGGTCTCGCCACCATGGTTAAACCAGAAGCCACAGGAAATACCGCGCCCCTGCCCCGGCTTCAGCGGAGCCGAATAATGAGGATGTGCCTTGGCTGCTTCCAGCGTTTCGACAAGACCGATGCGCTCGTAGGTCGGTCCATAGCTGGCTTTCGTGCCCTCATGCGCGGCGTTCTTCAGGCGCACCTCAACAGGGTCGAGACCCAGCTTGTTGCACAACTCGTCAATCACGGACTCGACTGCAAAGGCGCCCATTGGTGCACCCGGCGCGCGGTACGCTGCCTGCTTTGGGCGGTTGGCCATCACGTCATAGCCGATCTGCTTGACGTTGGTCAGGTTGTAGGGTGCGAAGGCACACATGGCTGTCATGTCGCCCGGCGCGCCGGGAAAGGCCCCGCCCTGCAAGCGGAAAACACCCTGAGCCGCCGAGATCGTGCCGTCTTTCTTCATGCCGATCTTGACGTCCATCGAGGCAGACGAAGTCGGACCAGTGGCCCGGAACACTTCGGACCGGGTCATCACAAGCTTGACCGGGCGATTGGCCTTACGGCTGAGCGCTAGTGCGACGGGTTCGATGAAAACGGTTGTCTTACCGCCAAACCCTCCGCCGATCTCAGACGCAGTGACGCGCAGCTGCGAGGTTTCGATGCCCAGAAGAGCGGCACAGGTTTTCTGCGCAATCCAATGCCCTTGTGTCGTGCACCACAACTCACCCTTGCCGTCATTACCCAATATGGCCAGACAGGCGTGCGGTTCAATATAACCCTGATGCGTCGCTTCGGTGACGAAACTATCTTCGATGACCAGATCCGCTTCGGCAAATCCGGCCTCGACATCGCCGTGACCACTTTCATGATAGCGGACAACGTTCGGGTGCATTCCTTCCGGCACGGAATAATCCGCTGCCCCTTCGCGGATCACAGGCGCATCCGGTGCCATCGCCTTATCCACATCGGTGACGTGGGGCAGAACTTCGTATTCGACCTCGATCAGCTTGAGCGCGTCACGCGCCGCCAATGCCGAAGTCGCAGCGACCGCTGCAACCGCGTGCCCGTCATATAGCGCTTTCTCACCGGCCATAACGTTTTCCAGAACGTTGTAGAATTCACCTTCCAGACCGGGCTTGAACGGCACTTCAGCAAAGTCGGCACGCGTCACAACAGCTTTGACATCCTTGTGCGCCTCGGCTTTCGACGTGTCGATTTTCACGATCCGCGCATGAGCATGAGGTGAGCGCAGGATCGCGCCATGCAGCATTCCCGGGGCGTAGGCATCCGCTCCGAATTTGGCGCGGCCGGTCACCTTGTCCAGACCGTCGGGACGGTTGGGGCGGGTGCCGACAAAAGTGAAGTCTGATTTACGATCGTCTAGAGCCATTACGACGCCTCCCGCATCTCAGCCGCCGTATCCATCACGGCGCGAATGATCTTGTCATACCCAGTACAGCGGCAGAGGTTGCCTGCCAGCCAATACCGCGTCTCTTCCTCGGTCGGGTTCGGGTTTTTCTCCAGCAAAGACTTGGCCGCCACCAGAATGCCCGGCGTGCAGATGCCGCATTGCAGGGCAGCGTATTCGATCATCTTCTTTTGCAGCGGATGCAGAATATCACCGTCGGCAATGCCTTCGACCGTTTCGATCTGCTTACCTTCGGCCTCGACACCCAGCATCAGACATGAACAGACCAGACGGCCATCAACGGTGACCGAGCACGCGCCGCAATCGCCGGTGCCACAGCCCTCTTTCGCGCCTGTCAGGTTCAGCTTGTCGCGCAGACAATCCAGCAGGGTTTCACGCGGATCACACAGGTATTCGACCGCATCGCCATTCACGGTGGTGGTTACGTGGAGCTTTTTCATGCGTTTTCTCCCTTCGCGCGGGCATAGGCAATTTTCGCGGCGCGCTTTGCCAGAACGCCTGCGACCTCGGTACGGAACGCGATCGTGCCGCGCTTGTCGTCAATCGGGTTACAGGCGGCAGAGGCGGCGGCGGCCAGCGCATCCAGGGCCGCATCATCCAGCGCGCTGCCGATAATGGCCTTGGCACAGTCTTCGACCAGCAGAACGGTCGGGGCCACGGCGCCCAGTGATACGCGGGCCTCGGTGATGGTGTCGCCGTCAAGACGCAGGTTCACACCAACGCCAACCACAGCGATGTCCATTTCGGTGCGGGGGATGAACCGCAGATAGGCATCGCCGCCGTTTTCGCCACGTGCAGGGATATTGACCGCCGAGATCAGCTCACCTTTGGCCAGCGAGGTTTTGCCGGGGCCGGTCGGAATATCCTCGACCGCGACTTCGCGAGTGCCGTCCGGGCCGGTCACGGTAACAGTCACACCAGCTGCGACCATGGCGGGCACGGAATCAGCCGCAGGTGAGCCGTTACACAGGTTACCGGTCGGTGTTGCGCGCCCCTGCACCTGGGTTGATCCGATCAGGTCCATCGCCTCGACCACACCGGGCCAGTCACGACCCAACTCGGGATGCTCGCTCATTTCGGCACCGGTTGCGGCAATTCCCAATGTCCAGCTTCCATCAGCATTGCGGGTAATGTCGTGTACACCGTTGATTTTCTTGATGTCGATCAGCGTATCAGGCGTCACTAACTCCGAGCGCAACTGCACCAAAACGTCGGTGCCGCCCGCCAGAAAGCGCGTGATGCCCGTCGCATTTGCGGCCAGAGCCGAAGCCTCGGCAAAGCTGGCGGGGCTGTGATAATCCATAATGCTACCTCGCACCTGTTGGTCAGGGATATCTGGGTTCGGGGCGACGTTAATTCACCACCCACGTGACGTCCATGGGCCGAGCGACCAAATTTTACCGTCTAAAGGTCGCTTTCTGACCATGCTTACAGATCGAGCTCGATCACACCATCCGGCTCCGCAGCGCGGCTTTGGCACAGAATCATCGCCCCTTGGCGCTGCTTTTTGGACAGCACGAAATCCCGATGCTCGACCTCGCCCGAAAGGACACCGCATTTGCACACACCACAGATACCATCGGCGCATTTCACATCCACGCGAAAACCCGCCTCGTTCAGAACCTGAGCGGCATCCTTGTCTGCGGGCACAGGCAACGTTTTACCTGAACGCGCGAGTTTCAGGGTAAATGGGTGGTTTTCGTAGTCAGGGGTTTCCGGGACCGAGAAATATTCAAGATGTCGGGCCTCTTCGGGGAAACCCTGATGTTCCGCGGCCTGCATGACCCCTTCCATGTACCGATCAGGCCCGCATGTATAGACGTGCCATCCCTGCTGATACCCCGACAGGATCGCATCCAGATCAGCGCGCGAGCCTTCATCCGAGAAATGGTAGTGGACGCGGTTCGCCCAGGGCATCCCCGCCAGATCATCCAGATACCCCGCACCGCCCCGCGTGCTGGCCGAGTAGTGCAACTCGAAATCCATGCCCAATGAATGCAGGCGATGAGCAAATGCGATCATCGGGGTTATACCGATACCACCCCCCATCAAAAAGGTTTTGGACGCCCCTTCGTTCAGTTCGAAATGGTTGATCGGTTTCGAGATGAAAACCTTGCGCCCTTCGTTGAAAATTCGGTGCAGCAAGGACGAGCCACCCCGCCCTTCATCCTCGCGCAGAACACCGATCTGATAAGACCCCCGTTCCGACGGGTCGCCAGACATGGAGTATTGGCGCAGGAACTCTGGCGCGACAAGCACATCCAGATGCGCACCTGCGGACCATTCAGGAAGCGGCGTACCGTCAAGGGAGGAAAACTCATACTTGGTGACATCCGAGGTCATCTTGTCGACCTTGGTCACAGCGACCCGCATCACCGGCGCGTCACCTGCGACCTGATAACGATGAATGATCGACATATCCCCCGCAGCTTTACGCGCCTTGTACTCTTCGGCTGTCACCAAGGCCTCATAGGCGGCAATTCCTGCCTCGCGATCCATTGCAAACGGATAGGGCCAGGGGTGCGGGGCCAGATAGGCCGGGTAGACCGCCAATGTCTGATCCTCGTATCTAAGGTCCAGATCCTTTTGCAGATCGCGCCGGTTCAAAGGGTGTGTTGTTGGCCGATACGCCCCGTCGGGCTGCAACTCGATATCCCACCACCATTTCTTGGTGTCGTTCAAACCGCCATTGCCAACCGCGTCATCCAGCTTGGCCAATGCAGGCGCCGCCGAGGGGATGTTCATCGCGGCCCAGCGGAACGGGCGCTCCTTGAAGATACCCTCAAGGTTCCAGGGGCAGGTCTTCATGCACCGCCCGCACATTGCGCCTCCCGGAGTGGTCACGCGGTAGGTCGCGCATTTCTGGCTGTCGGATTTCCAGATTTCATAGCCGTTGAACATCAGCTTTGGCCCAGCCGTGATCGCGCCCGATGGGCATTCGCGCGCGCATTTGTTGCAAGACTCGCAAAAGCTTTGCAGACCGAAATCAATGGGCATGTCATGCGCGATCGGCATATCCGTGCTCACCACGCCTGATTTCAGTCGCGGCCCAAGATAGGGGTTCAGGATCACTTCGCCGATCCTGCTGACTTCGCCCAGACCGGACAGCAACAAAAGCGGAGGTTGCAGAACTTCGCCATCCATCACCGTATGCGCCTTGGCCCTGTAGCCAAGATTGCGGATCTGCTGTGCAATCACGCCACCCAGCAGCGAAAATCGCAGATAGGCGCGCATCGATTGGGCGACACTGATCCAATCGTCGCCGCTGGCACCCTCCATCGTTTCATAACCCTGATCGATGATCATGCTGACGGCCTGATCATGGGGCGGCACGATTTCTTCGCCCGTCGCGTCATGGGAATACCAGGCCCATTCCGGGCAGCGGCTGAGACCCACCGCATCGACCCCCAGAAAATAGGTCGCAGCCTTGATGTTTGCTGCGTTGCGTTGTGCGTCAGATGGCTTGGGCGCGTCAGCGCTTTCACCGTCCTGCAACAGTACAAACGCACCCAAAACACGGCGTTGGGCAAAACTCGGTGCTGCCTTGCGGACGTAATACCCGCCTTTGGCCGCATCCTGTAGCGACTTGCCCATATCTCCGAACTGCGCCCGGGCAAACAAATCTGCACGCTTGGGCACACGAGCGACATTCTCTCCGTCAATAAAGGTCGTTGGTGTCTCGACCCGTTTGAGTTTCTCAAACGGATGTGCCCCGTCCACATAGCGCCGCTTGGCATAGGGGTCGCGGTTGAAGGCGTTCTTGGCAAAGCCCGTTCCCAACCACCATGCCGGCCCCTGCGTCCGGAACCAGGGCTGATCGGCCATAGGCTTCAGCGGTTTGTCATGGGCGATCGGCATGTCAGTCGTCACGGCGGCCAAACCAAAGCGCTTGCCCAGCCAGGGCACGACAACCTCTCCATCGTCGACCGAAGCCAACCCGGCGGCGACCGCCAGCTTGCCCAAATCAACGTCGGTCGACATCATGCTGTGCGCCCGTGCGTCAAAGCCCAAAAGGCGAATGTAATTGGCAATGACCACCGCATTCTCGGTCGCCAGCAGACAGGCGCGATGGTCCTGCGCGTCGACTATCCAATCAGCGCCGGGTTCGGACGGGTCGGGATCGCGGTTGTGTTCATAAAGAAAGACAATGCTGTGCCGATGGCTGTCGATCGGCTTGGGCGCGGCCTCCATACTGTCTTTCAGATCAGCCATGATGACGTCGATCCCGGATGCCAGCGTTTTGGTCTGACGGGTGCGCAACGCGTGGGCAAGCCGGTCAATATCGGGATTGCGGCGAGCCTCGGGCAAAAGGGCGTCAGATGGCAGTGGACCGCACCCCATCATCGACGCATCGTTGAAGTAGCCAAACGCTTTTATGTGGTTGGCCCGTTCCTGCGGGTTAGATGGAATCTCGGACGCAACCGGGTTCACCATTCCGTCGCGGATGGCGTCCATCATCGCCTGAAACTCACCCATCGCATTGACGATGCTGTCAGGGTGTTCCGGTCGGTGGAAGCTCAGCTCGGCCATAGGGGGCACAAGCGACAGATCCGGCATGTCATCTTGCCGGGCCAAACGCTCCAGCGGGTAGCCGCCCATATGAACGGGCCGGTTTCTGTCCGAGAATAAACGGATCCCCATCGAATATCTCCTGTTGATGCCCGTCCCGTATCCCGCCATGGACAGCAAAACCATTCATGATTAATCATAAATGGTATGAGAAAATTCGATTTCATTGACCTCGACGGCAAGGTTCTACGCACTTTTTTGACGATACTCGAGGAAAACTCGGTCTCGAAAGCCGCAGATCGGCTGGGGGTTACGCAATCTGCGATCAGTCATACTCTGGCCAAACTGCGGCAGGTCCTGGGCGACCCGCTGTTTGTTCGCTCAGGTCAGGGTCTGACACCAACCGAACGCGCCCTGTCCCTGAAAGAGCCTGCGCAAAAGGTACTGGACGGAATGCGGGCGCTGACCGACGGCCGACCGTTCGACCCATTGTCGGAACAGATCAACATCCGCATCGCCACAAATGACATGCCACGCGAGCTGATCTTTCCACAGCTGCTGCGTGACACCCGCGCCGAAGGCGTGCGCCTGCGGTTGGAATTCATCCCATCGGGTGTGCCCGACCCCGAATTTTTGCGCAGCGACCGGTGCCACTTGATGCTGACCCCGCTACCGCCCGATGGACCAGATATTTTCCAGAAGAGACTGATCGAAAGCCCGCTGATGGTGTTCTACGACGCCACGCAACGCACGCCCCCGGACAGTTGGGAAGACTATTGCCACAGCGACCATGTCGAGGTGCGATTTGCCGATGGCCGAAACGCGCGCGCCGTCATGCGTGGCGTCGATCAAAGCCAGATCAGGCCAGCGGTGGTGACCCTGCCGCATTTCAACGCGATCCCGGCCTTTGTGCAGGGCAGCGACCTGATCTCGACAGATACGGCACTGATGAAACAGGGGCCGTTGGCCGTGCTTGATTGCGCACCGTTACCTTTCGCCTGCCCGCCTGTGTCCATCTATATGGTCTGGCATCAAAGATCGACCAATGACCCCGCCCACCGCTGGTTACGCGGCCGGTTAGAAGCCATCGCAGCGTCCCTTCAGACCTGAGATAGCCGTCAGCTACGCATGACCGGGGCCAGGTTTGGCTACGGGGCGCGGTCACGAGTATTCAACAAAACTGATTGGTCAAACCGCAATTCATTCGCCATCCTGAAACCAAATCAAAACGGAGACGTCAGATGGAGAAAGTAGCACTGATCACAGCAGGCGGCAGCGGCATGGGCGCGGATTCCGCGAGGCGGCTGGCCGCGGACGGTTTCAAGGTCGGGATTCTGTCATCCTCGGGCAAGGGCGAAGCGCTGGCGCATGAGTTGGGAGGCGTCGGTGTAACCGGCTCGAACCAGTCCACGGAGGATCTGCAAAAGCTTGTTGATGCGGCCATGGCCCATTGGGGGCGTATTGACGTTCTGGTCAATTCCGCTGGTCACGGCCCCCGTGCCCCGATCCTTGAGTTGACGGACGAAGATTGGCACACCGGTATGGATGTCTATTTCATGAATGCCGTCCGCCCCTCGCGGCTTGTGACGCCGATCATGCAAGCGCAGGGCGGTGGATCGATCATCAATATCTCAACCTTCGCTGCATTCGAACCTGACCCGGTTTTCCCGACCTCAGGCGTGTTTCGCGCCGGGCTGGCCGCGTTCACCAAACTGTTCTCGGACAAATACGCTGCCGAAAACATCCGCATGAACAACATCCTGCCCGGTTTCATTGACAGCCTGCCCGAAAAAGAAGAATTCCGCGCGCGCATTCCCATGGGGCGCTATGGGCGCAGTTATGACGAGGTCGCCTCGGTCGTTGCCCTGCTGGCATCCGAAGGCGGTGGCTACATCACCGGGCAGAATATCCGGGTTGATGGTGGCATCACCCGCTCGGTCTGAATTCAGATCCGCGCCTTTATCAGATGCGTCAGCGCCGCGCCGGATTCAAAAAAGGCGCGGCGCACGCGCGTCCAGCTTTCGCGATGCTCATGCACCGCAGGAACGGGCAAAAGCGAAAGCTCACCTGCAAGAAGACTTTTGGCCATCATTCGACCGAACACCGTGCCGGGGCCAATACCACGGCCGGAATATCCGTGCGCGGCCAGAGCGTTGGGGCCAATCTGCGTGATTTTCGGGATATGGTCCGAGGTCATGGCAATCCGCCCGTGCCAACCCTGTTCAAACGGCTGATCGGCAAGCTGAGGATAAAGCTCAGCCAGTTTGCGTCGGACCCATCCGGTATGCACACTGCGTCCTGCATTCCCCAGATCGCCCATGCCGCCAATGATCATCCGCCCCGCCTGATCCAGCCGGAAGGACGTCATGATCAGCCCGGTATCCCAGCACCCTTCTGCCTGCGGCAGGATGCTGGCGCGCAGATTATGCGACAACGGGGTCGTTGCGTATTGAAAGTAATAAACGGGAACATAGGCAGGCGCAGTATCTGGCAAGCCAAGGTGATAGGCGTTGGTTGCCTGAATGACGGACCTCGCCCGTACGTTCCCGCCCGGTGTCGTCAATACCCATTGCCCACCTTCGTGCCGAAGGGTCTGTACCGGGCTTTGTTCATGGATCTGCGCCCCGGCCTGAGACGCGGCACGCGCCAATCCCATGACATAAGCCAAGGGTTGTATGGTTCCTGCGCGAGGATCGAACAACGCCCCATGGAAGGCATCGCTACCGGTCCGGTCACGGGCCTGATCCACCGATAGCAGTGCTACCGGCGCGCCGGACCCGCTTAGCTGCGCGTGGCGCGTTTGCAGGTTCTTCAGCCCCGAGGCGGAATGCGCGCAATGCAGGGTTCCATTGCGAATGGGTTCGCATGTGATGCCGTGTTCTTCGATCAGGGAAAAAACGTCCGACGGTGCTTTACCCAACAAATCGATCAGCCGATCGCCAGCCTCTGCACCAATATGCGCGCGAATGTCATCCGGTGGCAGCCACAGCCCGGCATTGACCAGACCGACATTGCGCCCCGACCCGCCAAACCCGATCTTCTGCGCTTCAAGCAAACAGACCGAAGCGCCGGTACGGGCCGCCGTCAAAGCGGCTGAACAGCCGGTAAATCCGCCACCTATGATGGCCAGATCAACGGTTGTGTCACTGCTCAGCGGCAGAGCTGTGACTGCTTCGGTACATGTAGTCCGCCACAGGGCTTGTTCGGGATCGTTCACGTCAGACCTCTGAGTCTTTTCGGCGGATCATCATACCGCTGCACGTCCTTTGCAAGTGGGCAACTGCGGTCGGGTCAGCAACAAAAAACCCCGCAAGCACGGGCCTGCGAGGTCCAAAAGAAGCGAATAGTCCGTTAGGAATGGTGACATCAGGCAAGAGGCCGCCCAGATACCTTCAAACGTCGAGCGACCGTGCAATCAGCTCTTTCATGACCTCGTTCGTGCCGCCGTAAATCATCTGCACGCGCGCGTCTGCGTAGAGGCGGGCAATTGGATATTCCATCATAAAACCGTAGCCACCGAACAGTTGCAGACATTCGTGCATGATTTCGTTCTGCACCTCTGAACCCCAGTACTTGGCCATCGAGGCGGTGGCCGCGTCCAGTTTTCCTGCCTCCAGCTTGCCGATACAGTCATTGACGAAACTGCGCAGAACCTCGGCCTTGGTCTTGCATTCTGCAAGCTTGAAACGCGTGTTCTGGAAATCCATCACCCGCTGACCGAACGCTTTGCGCTCCTGCACGTACTTTACTGTTTCGGCAATGGCAAAATCTATCGAACCCAGCGCCATGATCGCGATATTCAGCCGTTCCCATGGCAGTTGCTTCATCAGCTGATAAAACCCCTGACCTTCCTCAGCCCCCAGCAGGTTCGTCATCGGAACTTTGACATCTTCGAAAAATAGTTCGGCCGTGTCGTTGCCCTTCATCCCCAGTTTCTTGAGGTTGCGCCCCCTGCGAAACCCCTCGGCCCCCTCGGTTTCGACCACGATCAATGACACACCCCGCGCGCCCTCGGACTTGTCAGTCTTGGCGGCCACGATGATCAGATCAGCCGTCTGGCCATTCGTGATGAAAATTTTCGAGCCATTCAGCCGGTAGGAGTTTCCGTCTTTCTCGGCCGTTGTGCGCACAGCCTGAACATCCGAGCCGGTGCTGGGTTCCGTCATGGCAAGTGCGCCGACCATTTCGCCCGAAGCCAGTTTGGGCAGCCATTTCCGTTTTTGATCTTCGCTGCCATAAGCGGTAAGATAATGCGTCACGATCGACTGAATACCATAGCCCCAGCCGGCGTCGCCCCGTGCGCCCTGTTCGTACGCAGTGATGGCGTCAAAGCCCATACCGCCGCCGACACCGCCATATTCTTCGGGGATTGCACCTGCCATCAGGCCGGTTTCACCCGCTTTGCGCCAGAAGTCGCGATCAACGGCCCCGTTTTCAACCCAGGTTTCGATATTCGGTGACAGTTCGTCATCCATGAACCGGCCAGCCATATCTGCAAACATGCGGTGTTCGTCGGTGACCCATGCTGCGGTCGAAGTGAAAAGTGACATCAAAGGCTCTCCAAACTGTCTTTCGCAAAAGCCTAGCGGTCCGCCCGATTCCCGCCAATCCATGTGACGCGGCGTTCCGACTTCGAACAACGCAACGTTTCTATGCTAGGTAACTTAAAGAACCTGCTTGTTTTTAAGGAAATTAAGTCAGCGCCAATGCCAGCAATTGCTGTGCCGCATCCCTGGCGTCTTCCGCAGGATCACAATTCTTGAGCAAAACCGCAGACACGATTGCCCCTTCCTGCAACAACACGATCTGGCTGGCGAGTTTCTGAGGATCACGCGCACCAGCCTGTTCGGCGACGGACGTGAAATGCTCCAGCAACAGCTGTTTATGTTCGGCTGCCTGCACATGGATCGGATGATCTGTTTCCTGATATTCTGCCCCGGCCTTGATGAACATGCAGCCCCGGAATCCATCTTCCTCGAACCATTCCTTCAAGGCATCAAAACTAGCGATGAGTTGCCCGGCCGGTGTTTCTGCCATCTCTTCGATGCGCCGATAGAACCACTCGCGAAAATTCTCATCCCGCAGACGCAGAGCGGCTACAATCAGGTCTTCTTTAGTGCGGAAATGTTTGTACATCGACGTTTTCGAAACGCCCGTTTCCGCCACCAGCTTATCCATGCCGGTCGCGTGAAACCCGTCGCGGTAAAAAACCTTCAGGGCTTTGCTGACAAGTTCATCCCGTTTGTTTGGACGCATGATTCGGCTCCATGGTGTACCGTTCTGTACATATTACCCCGAAACATGAAGTGCAACCGGCCCCGCCCAAAGCATTGTTTTCATTATAATTCATGGCTCACCTTAAACTGCGAGGAAAATTTTCAACTTTTCCTCTTGCAAAAGTTAACAGATCGGTACACCTTATTGCTAAGTTTACCGATCAGTACACCAGAGGATTTGACCGATGAAACGTCGCGCCAGCATATTCCCCCCTCAGTACGTTCCATTTCTTCTGACACTGGCCATTCTTGCCGCTTCTCTAACCTGAAAGCCCCCTGCACCATGTCTCGACCCCCTCTTCCCCCGTTCACGTTGGAAACTGCCACGCAAAAAGTGCGCATGGCAGAGAATGCCTGGAACAGCCGCGATCCCGACCGCGTCACCCCCGCATACACAGATGACAGTCAGTGGCGAAACCGGGCGGAATTTCTGTCAGGGCATGACGAAATTCACGCCTTCCTAAGCCGTAAGTGGCACAAGGAACTGGACTATCGGCTGATCAAGGAACTCTGGGCCTTTACCGGTAATCGCATCGCAGTGCGTTACGCTTACGAGTGGCACGACGATAGCGGTCAGTGGTTCCGGTCATATGGCAACGAGAATTGGGAATTTGCCGAAGACGGACGCATGTCGCATCGGCATGCCTCGCTGAATGATCACCCCATAGCCGAAAGCGACCGCTTGTTTCATTGGCCATTGGGTGAACGCCCCGATGACCATCCCGAGTTGTCTGATCTGGGTCTTTGAAAGGACATACTGTGCCGCGTGCGTTTTCAGAACTGACCTTCACCCCAACCGTCCGCGCCCATCAGGAGCGGATGGGATCGGCAAAAACCTATGCCAAATTCATTGAAGGTGGCCCGCAACAGGGCCATCTGATCGGCGAACCCGAAAAACAGTTCATTCAGGCGCGCGACGGGTTTTATCAATCCTCGGTGTCTGAAACAGGCTGGCCTTATGTGCAGTATCGCGGCGGGCCGGTCGGGTTTCTTAAGGTGCTGGGGCCGCAAACCATCGGATATGCCGATTTTTCAGGCAACAGACAGTATATCTCGCGCGGAAATCTGGATGGCAACGATCGGGTCGCGATGATCCTGATGGATTATGCCAATCAACACCGTTTGAAGATCCTGGGGCGTGTCGAATTCACGGAAGGTCAAGCAGCGGCAGCCAGCTTGTATCCGGAGGGGGCCGAAGCCCCCGCAGAGCGGGCCGCGATCATTCGAGTTGAGGCGCTTGACTGGAACTGCCCACGCCACATCACGCCGCGTTTCACCGAAGCCGAACTGCGCCCGCATCTAAACAGTTTAGGCCAGCAACTGGCCCAGTTGCAGGCCGAAAATGAAAGGCTGAGACAAGAACTGTCAAAGCTCTCGTGATGCGCAAGACACCGCAAACTTTGTTGAGTATTTACAGGGAATAATCCAATGGTTCGTTCGGTCTTTCAGCTTTCTGCGGCGTTCCTTGCCGGAGCAGCCCTGATCCTTATGATCATGATGTTTGGTTTCTTTGCTTCACCCAGCGCCGTCCGGACGTCACCACCTTCTGTGTTCAGCACCATCCTGTTCAACCATTTGCAGCAATAGCAATGCTGCGCGTTCAACCGCGACTGGTCTGAACCATCGCTTCGATACCGGCTGCACAAAATTCGATCAGGCGTTCCACCTCTGACACTCCGCCGCCATGCGACAGGGCCCCGACCCGCCAACCACTGTTGAGATGCGCCAGCATTGCCGACACGGAATAGACCTGGCCGCTGGCCAGCAGCGCAGGGTCAACATCCGGATAAAGCGCAGCGATTTCGTCGATAAAATGCCGGGCGGTCGGGTCGAAACACTCAGCCGCGATATCGCGCCAGCGGGGATCGACCGAGACATGCGCCACAAGGCGCCCATACGCCATCCATCCCGAACCGCCTGTTTCTGCCAGTTCCACATAAGGCCGGATAAAACTGTCCAGAATGCTGCGCAATGTTAGCGGACCTGCTTTTCTTGCCTTGGCCAGCGCATCGGTTCTGATTTGTGCCAGCTTGCCCGCACGGCGTTCGATCGCTCGAAAAAACAGCTCTTCCTTGCCGCCGCCATGGTGATGAACAAGGCCAACCTGAACCCCTGCAAGCGCAGCGATATCGCGGATCGACGCGCCTTCGAATCCGCGTTCGGCAAAGACTGTTTCGGCCGCGTCCATGATCCGCGCTTTGGTTTCCAAAGACCGCTTGGACGGTGCTCTTTGTCTTGGCTTTTCTACGTTTTTCAGCGTCATAAAATTCACCTTGCCTTATTTTGGTCGTTCGTTCAATTTAAACCTCACGAACTTTGGGAGGGTTCATGACAGAAACGCGCGACACATTCGCCCTGATTGGGGCGGGGCCAATGGGTTTGGCCGCGGCCAAGGTGCTGAAAGAACAGGGAATCGCATTTCAGGGGTTTGAGTTGCATTCGGATGTGGGCGGTTTGTGGGATATCGATGCCCCAAGATCAACCATGTACGAGTCGGCGCACCTGATCTCATCCAAGCGTATGACCGAATTTGCGGATTTCCCCATGAATGACGCGGTTGCCGAGTACCCCTCGCACCGGGCGATGCGCGACTATTTCCGCGCATTTGCGGACCGTTTCGGGTTGCGTGAGGGTTACAAATTCAATGCAGAAGTCACTCAGGTCGCTCCGCTGGGCAATCCGGGTGACGGTTGGCGCGTGTGCTGGCGAGACCAAGATGGCGACCATCAGGCCGAATATGCCGGCGTACTCATTGCGAACGGTACCCTGTCGGAACCGAATGTACCCAGCTTTCCGGGTACATTTGACGGCGAGTTGATCCATGCCTCGCAATATCGGTACCCAAGCCAATTCGACGGCAAGCGTGTGCTGGTCGTGGGCGCAGGCAATTCCGGCTGTGACATCGCAGTCGACGCCATCCACCACGCGAAACGCTGCGATCTGTCGATGCGGCGCGGGTATTATTTCGTCCCGAAATACGTCTTTGGCAAACCCGCTGACACAATAGGTGGAAAGATCCGTCTGCCGATGTGGCTGAAGCGTAAGGTCGACAGCCTGATCCTTGGCTGGTTTGTCGGCGATCCACAGAAATACGGCTTTCCCAAACCGGGTTACAAGCTGTACGAAAGCCACCCCGTGGTGAATTCGCTGGTTCTGTATCACGCAGGCCATGGCGATCTGAGCATCCGCCCGGATATCGCCCGGCTGGAGGGCCACACCGTGCATTTCAAGGACGGCTCCTGCGACGACTATGACATGATCCTCGCCGCGACCGGATACAAACTGCATTACCCGTTCATCGACAAGGGCCTGCTGAACTGGCAGGGCGACGCCCCGCATCTGTATCTGAACACGATACATCCCGAACGGGACGATCTGTTCGTGCTGGGCATGGTCGAGGCCACGGGCCTGGGCTGGCAGGGCAGGCACGAGCAGGCCGAGATGGTGGCGCGCTACATCAAAGGGCTTCGACACGGCTGCCCCGTGGCAGCCGATCTGCACGCAGAAAAGCAAAAAGGTTATACGCGCGCCACCGGAGGCATGAACTACATCGACCTGCCCCGCATGGCCTATTACGTGGACAAGAATACCTACAGAAAGGCTGTCACCGGCTGGATCGACCGGCTGCGGAAGGCCGCCGCATGAGTGGTATTGACCAGATCACACTGAATTTCAGTCCGGCGTCTCTGACGCTGTTGAATGCTATTCTGGCAATCGTGATGTTCTCGATTGCCATCGACCTTACGCCTCGGGATTTTGACCGTTTAAGGCGCGCACCCAAACCAGTGGTTGTCGGATTGTTTTCACAACTCGTCGTCCTGCCTGCGCTGACCTTTGTGATGGTGTGGATTACCACACCGCAACCGTCAATTGCGCTTGGCCTGATCCTTGTCGCGGCCTGCCCAGGGGGCAATATCTCGAACTTCATCACCCACCGCGCGGGCGGGAATGCAGCGCTTTCGGTGTCGATGACAGCCTTCGCCACCATCTGTGCGATCTTCATGACACCTTTCAATATTGCGCTTTGGGGTGGGCTTTACCCACCGACCCGCGCAATCCTGCAACAGACCCAGATCGACCCAATGCAGATCGCAATCCTGGTCGGTCTGATGCTGATCCTGCCGCTGGTTCTGGGAATTACGCTGAATCAACGCCTCCCCGCCTTGACGGCACGGTTGCGCGCACCGCTGCAACTTCTGTCGATGGGTATCTTTGCTGGGTTTATCGTACTTGCTCTGGCTGCCAACTGGGGGTTTTTCCTTGGGTTTGCCGGGGCTGTTGCCGGGCTTGTAATCCTTCACAATGCCCTGGCGCTGGGGGGCGGTTGGGTTGTGGCCACTCTGACCGGGCTGTCCCCCTTTGATCGCCGCGCCATCACCATTGAGACCGGCATTCAAAACTCCGGGCTTGGGCTCGTCCTGATCTTTGCATTCTTCAACGGTCTTGGCGGCATGGCCGTGGTCGCTGCATTCTGGGGAGTATGGCACGCTATTTCGGGCCTGGCTTTGGCTTCGGTCATGGCACGAACCGAGGCCGCGCGATGACCCGCATCCTGATTACCGGCGCTGCCGGGATGGTCGGGCAAGCGCTGTTGCCCGAACTTGTTGGGCACGAGGTCTTTGCAACCGATCTGAAACGCCCGGATAACCTGCCGGAAGACGCCTCATTTTTGTCCATGGATGTTACAACCGACGCTCCTGCACGTGCGATTGCCAAGGTGAATCCGGATGTGATTGTGCATTTGGCTTCAGTCGTAACGCCGCCGCCAAAGATGGGGCGCGCCGCAGCCTATGCTGTCGATGTCGAAGGCACGCGAAAAGTGGTGAATGCCGCCATCGCAAACGGGGTGCGCAGATTGGTCGTCACATCTTCCGGTGCCGCTTATGGCTATCATGCAGACAATCCTGTGCCGTTGCGCGAAGGCGATCCATTGCGCGGCAACCCCGAGTTTCCTTATTCAGATCACAAGCGTCAGGTCGAAGAGATTTTGGCCGAAGCCCGCAGCACCGCCCCCGATCTTGAGCAGGTTGTCCTGCGTGTGGGTACGGTTCTGGGAGCCGGAACCGAGAACCAGATCACCGCCCTGTTTCGAAAGCCCCGGTTGCTGGCGGTGTCCGGCAGCGAAAGCCCGTTTGTCTTTATCTGGACCCGGGACCTGGCACGCATCCTTCAGCGCGCAGCAACCGACGGACCAGCCGGGATTTACAACGTCGCCGGTGACGGCACGATGGGTGTGAACGACTTGGCGCGCGCCATGGGAAAACCGGTTCTGCGCCTCCCCCCCTGGGTGCTGAAAGCGGCCCTAGCCTTGGCTCGCCCACTGGGTTTATCTCGCTATGGGCCGGAACAGGTAAGGTTCCTTCAATATCGGCCAGTTCTGGATAATTCTGCCCTGAAATCTGAATTCGGCTATACGCCTGAAAAATCCAGCGCCGAGGTTTTTGCGCTCTGGCAACGGCAGGCCGGGTTATGAAAACCGCGGTCATCTCTGGCGGTGCGGGCGGTTTGGGACAGGCTTTAAGCCGTGCATTGCAAGCCCGTGGGTGGCGGGTGGTGCTGTTAGACCTTGATGTGTCCGGTCTGCAAACAGAACCGAACCAACTGCCAATTGCCTGTGATCTGACTGACCCCGAACAGCTTGCCAACGCAGCTCAAAGGGCGATCACGTCAAGCGACAGCATTGATCTGGTCATCTACAACGCCGGGGTTACGCAAATTCGGGGGTTTGACCAGTCCGACACGGCCAGTCACCGTGCACTGTTTGATATCAACTATTTTGCAGCCGTTGAGATGGCTCGCGTATTTTTGCAGCCTCTCCGCGCGTCAAAGGGAACACATCTGGCGATCTCGTCGGTGGCTGGTTTCGCTCCGCTCTGCCATCGCACGGCTTATGCAGCCTCAAAACACGCGCTTGAGGGTTTTTTCAAATCGCTTCGATCCGAAGAAAAGCCACATGGCGTTCAGGTTCAGATTGCAGCGCCGTCTTTTGTGGCCACCAACCCCGGCAACGCAATGGAGCAACCCGATGGAACCGCGCGCCCCGGATCGGCCAAGGACGGAATGGACGAAATGAGCCCCGAGAGTGCTGCCATGGCAATCCTGCGCGGACTGGACAAATCGCAGCCCATGATCCCGGTCGGACGCGTTGCACACTTATCGTGGTGGCTCAACCGTCTGTCCCCACGCCTGTATCAGTGCTTAATGGAACACAACATGCGCGGGCCGGGATCGTAGAATTTTGCCGTGACCCCCTTGACCTTCCTGTCACTGGAACCCCCATCTGGAGGGCAGACAACCACGTGGGATGAGTCGCATGGCGCAAAAAGCACTGACAGAACTGAAAATCACCGGCATGGGATGCGCATCCTGTGTGGGCCGTGTCGAGGCTGCACTGCGTGATGTGTCTGGTGTTGATGCGGCCTCGGTCAATTTCGCGACCAAAACGGCACAGGTGGAATTTGACGGGCCAGTTTCGGCCCTGACAGCGGCGCTGGATGCAGCTGGCTATCCGGCTGAAACAAGCCATTCAGATCTGAGCATCGAGGGCATGAACTGCGCATCCTGCGTTGGCAAGATCGAGCGCGCGTTGGCTTCCACCGCTGGCGTGATCGAAGCGCAGGTCAATCTGGCAACTCGGACAGCTACGGTGACTTACGCCACAGCTGCAACTACGCCCGAGGCGCTGGCTCAGGTTGTTACCGGAATTGGATACCCCGCGCGTATCCAAGGCGTTGCGGAACCAGAAAGCCGGGAAGACGATGAAATTCAGCGGCTGGTCCGTTCCACAATACTGGCAGCGGCACTAGCCCTGCCCGTATTCATTCTTGAGATGGGCGGGCACATGATCCCCGTCTTCCACCATTGGATACAGGCGACCATTGGAACGCAGACGAGCCATTTGATTCAATTTGCCCTGACCTCGGCTTTGCTTATCGGACCGGGCCGTGTGTTTTACCGCAAAGGTATCCCGTCGCTGTTGCAGGGCACGCCGGACATGAACGCGTTGGTAGCGCTTGGGACCGGCGCGGCTTATCTGTATTCGGTCACGGCCACATTCGCGCCCGGCCTGCTGCCGCAAGGTACCGCCAATGTCTATTTCGAAGCGGCCGCGGTGATCGTAGTTCTGATCCTTCTCGGCCGGTTGATGGAGGCGCGTGCCAAAGGCAAAACAGGGGCTGCGATCCGAAAACTGGTGGGTTTGCAACCAAAAACCGCGCGGGTCGAACTGGATGGACAGATACAGGACCGGCCAATCGCCGAAATTGTTGTCGGAGATATCCTGCACATCCGCCCCGGCGAGCGTGTGCCGGTGGATGCCGAAGTGCTTGAAGGCACCTCTTACGTCGATGAAAGCATGATCACGGGCGAACCAGTGCCTGTTGGCAAGTCGGCAGGTGCGCCTGTTGTCGGCGGCACCGTGAATGGCACCGGAGCTTTACGGGTAAGCGCTACCCGCGTCGGCGGCGACACGGCTCTGGCACAGATCATTCGTATGGTGCAGCAGGCGCAGGGCGCGAAGCTGCCGATCCAGGGGTTGGTGGATTGGATCACCTATCGCTTTGTTCCTGCGGTCATCGCTGTTGCGGTGATCACTGTCGCGCTCTGGCTGATCTTCGGCCCCAGCCCGGCCCTTCCCCTGGCGCTTGTCGCAGGTGTTTCAGTTCTGATCATCGCCTGCCCCTGCGCTATGGGGTTGGCGACCCCAACCTCGATCATGGTGGGCACCGGGCGTGCGGCAGAACTCGGGGTTTTGTTCCGCAAGGGGGATGCGTTGCAACAGCTTCAGCAGGCGCGCGTCATTGCGTTGGACAAGACCGGAACCCTGACGCTGGGGCGCCCCGAACTGGACAGCGTGACAACGGCAAAGGGGTTTGACCGGGAGGAGGTTCTGCGGCTGACTGCAGCCCTTGAGGCACGGTCGGAACACCCGATCGCATCCGCCATCACCCGCGCGGGGCCCGCGACACTGCCAGAGGTATCGGATGTCCGTTCGCTTACCGGGCTTGGCCTGCAAGGGTTGGTTGAAGGCCGCGACGTGTTGATCGGGTCGCACCGGTTGATGCAGCAGCGTGGGATCACCCTTGGAGCCCTGGCGGATGAGGCAGAAGCCCGTGCCGCACAGGGGGCAACCCCTCTGTTCGTCGCTCTGGATGGGCAGGCAGCGGCCACTTTGTCCGTTTCCGACCCGATCAAGCCCGGCACAGTGGAAGCGCTGGAACGGTTGCACCAGATGGGTTTGACCGTGGCCATGATCACGGGTGACAACGCACGCACGGCGCGGGCTCTGGCCGACCGGCTGGGGATTGATCATGTCACTGCCGAGGTACTGCCTGATGGCAAGGTAGACGCAATCACGGCCTTACGGGACCGGTTCGGAGTGCTGGCCTTTGTCGGTGACGGGATCAACGACGCCCCCGCTCTGGCGGCGGCTGATATCGGCATCGCCATCGGAACCGGCACGGATGTGGCCATCGAAACAGCCGACGTTGTCCTCATGTCCGGTGATTTGCGGGGCGTCGCGAATGCGACCGAGATCAGCCGCCGGACAATGAGGAATATTCGCCAGAATTTGGGCTGGGCCTTCGGATACAATGTCCTTCTGATACCGGTGGCTGCCGGTGCGCTGTACCCGTTTGGCGGCTATCTTCTGTCCCCAGCACTGGCAGCTGGTGCAATGGCACTGTCGAGCGTTTTTGTGGTCTCGAATGCGCTGCGCCTGCGCCGTATTCGCGCTAGCGTGCCGGAAACCTCAGGTACGGCCACCAAAGAGGTGCGCGCATGAATATCGGAGATGTTTCCACGCGCACCGGCCTGCCCGCCAAGACGATCCGGTATTATGAGGACATCAACCTGATCAAACCAATGCGCGACGACAATGGCTATCGCCGGTTTCGCGACCAGGACGTGCACAAGCTGAACTTTCTGGGCCGCGCCCGGGCGCTTGGGTTCACCATCGAGGATTGCCGGACCCTGCTGGCACTCTACGAAGATGAAACCCGTGCCAGTGCCGACGTGAAACAGGTTGCACGCGATCATCTTGTTCAGATTGAAACCAAGATCGCTGACCTGAACGCCATGCGCGATACGCTGAGCCATCTGATCGAGGCCTGCGCGGGGGACGACCGGCCCGATTGCCCAATCCTGCGAGATCTGGGCGGGAAAGGCTGACTTGGGGTTGCCCTTTGGGCGCAGCTTTGCTTTGTCTTCGCCAGAGATTTCGGTCAGGCCTGTTTCGCGGAAGCCGACCGAACAGCGGAGAGGATCACAAAATGGCAAAAGTCGCGTTCCTTGGCCTTGGTGTCATGGGCTATCCCATGGCCGGACATCTGCAAGCCGCAGGCCATGACGTCACCGTTTACAACCGCACGACCACCAAGGCCGAGGCCTGGGTCGCGCAGCATGGCGGCGCAATGGCGACCACTCCGAAAGGCGCCGTCAAGGGTGCTGAGTTTGTCATGGCCTGCGTCGGCAATGACGACGACCTTCGCGCGGTTTGCACCGGAGAGGATGGCGCGTTTCAGGGCATGTCCGACGGGGCCATTTTTGTCGACCACACGACAGTTTCAGCAAAGGTCACGCGCGAGCTTTACGCTGCTGGCCAATCTCAGGGTATCGCTTTTTTGGACGCCCCTGTTTCGGGTGGTCAGGCAGGTGCTGAAAACGGCGTTCTCTCGATAATGTGTGGCGGTGATCAGGCAGCTTATGATGCGGCTGAGCCGGTGATGAATGTCTATTCCAAGATCTGCCGTCGACTCGGAGTCAGCGGCGCGGGCCAGATGACCAAGATGTGCAACCAGATTGCGATTGCCGGTCTGGTTCAGGGTCTCAGCGAAGCCTTGCACTTTGCCGAAAAAGCGGGCTTGGACGGGAAGGCCGTTGTTGAGGTGATCAGCCAGGGTGCGGCTGGCAGCTGGCAGATGTCAAACCGGTATGAAACCATGCTGAATGATCAGTTCGAACATGGCTTTGCTGTGGACTGGATGCGCAAGGATCTGGGGATTTGTCTGGATACGGCCAATGAAACCGGCGCGTCTCTGCCGGTGACCGCTCTGGTCGATCAGTTCTACAAGGACGTGCAGAAACTGGGCGGCGGGCGATGGGACACGTCATCGCTGTTCAAACGTTTGCGTGCCTTGGATTAAGGGGTCGGGGGGCTGTCTGCCCCCTCTTGTCCCTTTGGGCCAATTCACCCCCGAGGATATTTTCGGCCAGATGAAGAGGATCCCGGATGAGCGGGACGGAGAAAGACATGAGCGATTTGGTGAACTTCTGGGCGGACGCGCTGCGCCAAAATTGGGGACTGGACGCACGGTTAACCCGGCTGGATGGCGAATATGATCTGAACTTTCTGGCGCAAGCCACAAATGGCCAGGACTATGTGCTGAAAGTCATGCGCGCGGGGTGCGATGCGGGTCTGGTAGATCTTCAGATCGAAGCACTTGCGCATATCGCCTCGGAAGCTCCCGGGTTGCCGTTTCCAAAGGTGTTCCCGGCGTTGAACGGCGCAATGTTGCCGGAAATTTCCGATTCCGAAGGGAAATCGCGGCTGGTGTGGTTGCAGGAACGCCTGCCCGGGCGCTGCTATGCACAAGCGAACCCGAAATCCGAAGAGTTGATCCTGAAATTGGGTCGTGTTCTGGGCGCAACGGATCGCGCTCTGGAGGGGTTTCAGCATGAAGCTTTGCACCGCCCGGATTTCAAATGGGACCTGGCGCAAGCGGGTTGGATCAGTGACAAGCTGGGCGCCATCAGCGATCCCGCGCGTCGGGCGTTGCTTCGGGATATCTGCAACGAATTCACGGCGATCACGGATAGGCTCGAAGGCCTGCCGAAACAGGCCATTCACAACGACGCCAATGACTATAACATTCTTGTTGAAGGTGAATTGGGTGAGCGGAGGCAGGTTTCCGGCCTGATTGATCTGGGTGACATGTGTGCGGCACCGCGCGTCTGTGATCTTGCGATCGCCGGGGCCTATGTGGTGCTAGATCATGCCAGACCCGAGCGGGCATTGACTGCCCTTGTGCGGGGATACCATGCCGCAAACCGGCTGCAAGCCGAGGAGATCGACCTGATCTGGCCTCTGCTGCGGATGCGATTGGCAGTGTCTGTCCTCAATTCGACCCTTATGGCAGTCGAAAACCCGAACGACCCATATGTGACAATCTCTCAGGCACCTGCGTGGCGGTTTCTTGAGAATGCTTCCGTCAATGGCGGGCTGATGTCTGCGCGTCTTCGGGCAGCGTGCGGGCTGCCGGTCGTGGACGGCGCAAAACGCATCCATGCGTATCTGCAAGGACATCGCGGCCGGTTTTCCCAGATGTTCGGTCAGGACCTAAGCGATATTCCGATGGGGTCGTTGTCGGTTGAAAATTGCGTGTGGCCCCAGAACCCTTTCCACATGCCATTGGCCGAGGCCGCACGTGTTGGCGAGGAGTACGGCGAAGGGCTGTGGTTGGGCTATTACAACGAACCCCGCCTGATTTATGCCGAGCCAGGATTTCGCAAAGGGCCATGGAAAGCCTCGGACCGGCGAACAGTGCATCTGGCGGTGGATGTGTTTGCACCCGCAGGGACGGTGCTGCACGCGCCAATGAGCGGTCGGGTCGAGGTGGTCGAGAACCGAGATCAGCACCTCGATTACGGTGGGGTAATTATCCTGCACCATGAAACGCCCGAGGGCGATCCGTTCTACACACTCTATGGTCATCTGGACCCGGAATGCTGTGACCGGTTGAAACCCGGTGATCCGGTGGCACAAGGGGCAGCGTTTGCCCGATTGGGCGACGCCAGCCAGAATGGCGGATGGGCCCCACATGTGCATTTCCAGCTGGCGCTGACAACCAATGGCATGGAAGCGGATTGGCCTGGTGTCGGCGACCCGGATGAGATGGAGCTATGGCACGCGGTTTGCCCGAACCCGGCGGCCTTGCTGAACCTGCCGGATGACAAGGTGTTCTACCAACCCACCGACAAGCAGGCGATCCTGCAAGGCCGCCGCGATCACTTTGGTGGCAACCTGTCGCTGACTTATGATGACCCAGTCATGCTGGTACGCGGGTGGAAACATCACCTGTTTGACGAATGGGGCCGCCCCTATCTGGACGCCTATAACAACGTCCCTCATGTGGGTCATGCGCATCCCCGTATTCAGGCAGTGGCTGCGGATCAGTTGAAGCGGATGAACTCAAATACACGATACCTGCATCCGGCACAGACAGCTTTCGCCGACAAGATCCTGTCCAAATTGCCCGATCACTTCGAGGTCTGCTTCTTCGTCAATTCCGGAACTGAAGCCAACGAACTGGCCCTGCGGCTTGCCCGTGCCCATACTGGGGCCAAGGGGATCGTGACACCAGACCATGGCTATCACGGCAATACGAATGCGGCTGTGGCGATATCGGCTTACAAGTTCAACAAACCGGGCGGCATCGGGAAAGCCGACTGGGTTGAACTGGTTGAAGTTGCAGACGACTATCGCGGTTCGTTCAAGCGTGACGATGCGGATCGGGCGCAGAAATTTGCTGATCTTGTGGACCCGGCCATTGCTGCCTTGCAGGACCGGGGTCAGGGTCTGGCCGGGTTCATCGCCGAAACTTTCCCGTCTGTCGGTGGACAAATCATTCCGGCCAAAGGTTACCTGCCTGCGGTTTATGAAAAAATCCGTGCCGCCGGGGGTGTCTGCATAGCAGATGAGGTACAGACCGGTCTGGGTCGCCTGGGTGAGTATTACTTTGGATTTGAACATCAGGGCGCGCTTCCTGATATCGTGGTGATGGGTAAACCCATTGGTAACGGGCACCCTCTGGGTGTGCTGGTGACGACGCGGGCGATTGCCGACAGCTTCAATAACGGGATCGAATTCTTCTCGACCTTTGGCGGATCGACGCTGTCTTGCCGGATCGGCAAGGAAGTATTGGACATCGTCGATGACGAGGGCCTGCAGGACAATGCGCGTCAGATGGGTGACCGCCTGAAAATCGGGCTGCGCCAGATCGAAGCCGACTTTGGTTGCGTTGGCGATGTACGGGGCATGGGGCTGTTTCTGGGTGTTGAGCTGATCAATCCCGACGGAACCGAAGGAACCGAGATCTGCAGCTATGTCAAAAATCGGATGCGCGATCACCGAATTCTGATCGGCAGTGAGGGACCAAAGGACAACATCCTGAAAATCCGCCCACCGCTGACGATTGAGGCCGAGGATGTGGACATGATCCTGTGGGCGCTAAGGGACGTGCTGTCCGAGGTCGGTGACTTCTCTCCTGCTCCGGTTTGCGATCACGACCATCACCACGCGGGATGCGGGTGCTGCTGAAGGATTGACCCCGGCGCTTTGCCGGGTTTGACCGTCCTGCAAGCACAGTCAATGCAAAACGGCAGTGGAGGTATCGTGGCCTGTCGTCGGAATCGCATTTCCCGTTGTCATACGCCGGAGCGTCAGGCCCAGTTCCTCCGACAGGGATGCCAGAGCAGGCGCAAAATCCGGGCGCACGATCAGTGACGCCATCATCATCGCGTCTTCGCGTGCCCCTTCGGATGCGGCGGCAACCATTTGGGCAAAACAATTCTCATCCGCGCCCAGACATGCACACCCCAGACCGTGCCTGATTAGCGGGCGTCGACAATGCGTTGCGCAAAGCGAACACAGACGATCCAGCGTCAGCATGGCGGCACGCCCATAATCTGATCCCAGCGCTATGCAAAAATCGCTCGCGATATCAGCGCGACCGCTTTCACCCTGGCTCCACATCCGCAGATACATCACCGCACCCGCTTCGACTGGATCAAGATCCGCCAGACGGCCGACCGCGGCACCGCCGCGCAATGAATGCGCGCTCATTTCGTCAGGATCAGTTTACCTGCACGGGTGATGCGCAGGGTATACAATTGGTCACCCAACTCGATATGGGCCAGGTGGCCACCTTTGGTCAAATCCTCGGCCTTGTGCGCAGGCAGCATCGAGACAGCATAACCTTGGGTTGGGGTCGGGTTCTGTACGTTCATCGGGGCATCTCCAGAGCGAGTCGGCATGGTGCCATACCTGTTGCGTTTCGTTTTATCTGGCTGACCCGAGAGGGTTGGCTTTCCGTTCCTGTCATTAAATCTGATTATTTTAGTAAGGAATGTCAAGCGCTGTTTCAAATCAGGCGTCATTGAGCCGATTGCGCCCCTGAAAACGACGGGTTAAGACTTGGGGCGGGTATTGAAAGGCAAGCAAAACGTGACCGCAGCAGTTGTTTTTGATCTGGATGGAACGTTGGTCGACAGCGTCGGGGACCTGGCAGCAGCGGCCAATAAAACGCTGAACGGTCTGGGTCACGATCCTGTGCCCGTTGATGTGATCAGAGGGTTTGTTGGCAATGGCCTTCCCAAACTGGTCGAGCGTTTGATGCGACACTGTGATTTGCCCATGGATCGCCACGCGGAACTGACCCAACAGACACTGAAGCATTACAATGCGGCGGTCAGTGCAACGACAGTGCCTTATCCCGGGGTTCTGGAGGCCCTGGAAACACTGAAACAGATGGGTTGCGTTCTTGGTATCTGCACCAACAAACCCGAAGCACCCGCACGTCACGTGCTGGAGGCGCTCAACTTATCCCGGTTCTTCGACGTTGTTTTCGGCGGTGATACATTGCCAATTCGCAAACCGGATCCGGGCCACCTGCTGGAAAGCTTCAAAGCACTTGGGACCTCGGGCACACGCTTGTATGTGGGTGACAGCGAGGTCGACGCAGAAACAGCTGTAAACGCCAGGATACCGTTTCTGCTGTTCACGGAAGGGTACCGCAAAACCCCGGTGGCCAATATACCGCACACCGTTGCTTACAGTGCGTCCGAAACACTGCCGACACTCGTGACCAAATTGATCCAAAACTAAGTAAGTTCACTCGACACGAGTCATAAAACGAATGACTTGGGCTTTCGCAAACCCCAAAAAGTTAAGAGGGGCCGGCCGAGGGGGTGTGACCAGCCCCTCATCGGGGAAAGTAAATACCGTGTTTGTGTGTGGTAAGTACGGTAGGTCATGTTTACCCCTGATCGGCAGTTTGCGAAATTGGGGGATTCCCGTAGTTCGGCGAAAATAACTGAAAAACTGGAAAAAGAGGCACGTCAGACCACACAATTTACCTGTGATAATTTGCCTGTAAGATAGCCCGACGGTTCGAACATTCGGTTCGCTGGTTGAATGGGTATAGGGTAACCCATGAAAAAACAGGACAGAAATCAGAGAGCGGCGCGTCTGCAAATCCTGCAGGGCATTCTGCCTGTTGACCGCGCGCGCCTTCCGGCGGAAATGCTGGCTGGTCTGAGTTTTGCCTGCCTCGCGATCCCCGAAGTCATGGGTTACACCAAAATCGCCGGCACTCCGGTCATGTCCGGGCTGTATACGATCCTGATTCCCATGGCTCTGTTTGCGCTGTTCGGATCGTCCCGACACCTTGTTGTCGGTGCCGATTCGGCGACAGCAGCCATCACCGCCTCGGGACTGGCGGGCTTGGCGATGTCCGGAACGTCTGAGTATCTGGCACTGGCGTCCTTGCTGGCGCTTATGGCTGCCATGCTTTTGATTGCCGCGCGTGTCATCGGGCTGGGGTTTCTGGCTGATTTTCTGTCCAGAACGGTATTGGTCGGCTTTCTGACCGGCGTGGGCATTCAGGTTGCAACGGGTCAAATCCCCGGATTGTTGGGCATCGAATCCGCTGGGCACGGAACACTTGCAAGGTTGAAGGACGTTTACTTCAACATATCCAACGTCAACTGGCCAACCGTGATCGTCTCATCAGCCGTGTTAGGCATTGTCCTGGGATGCACAAGACTGTCGCGCAAAATCCCGGGGCCATTGGTTGCCATTGTCGGGGTGATCCTGTGCAGTTGGGCCTTTTCATTCAACATTTCCGGAATCTCGGTGTTGGGAGAGGTTGTCGGCGGTTTGCCCTCGTTCTCGATCCCGGACGTGCAGTGGAGCTGGACCTTGTTCAAACAATTGCTCCCCACGGCCTTGTCCATCTTCGTTGTTATTCTGGCACAAAGCGCCGCAACATCACGGGCATACGCCTCGAGATATGATGAGACTTTCAACGAAAACACGGACCTGATCGGACTGGGTCTTGCGAACTTCGGAGCCGCATTCACGGGGACATTCGTGGTCAATGGCAGCCCCACAAAGACCGAGATGGTCGCCAGCGCCGGAGGGCGCAGCCAGGTGGCGCAACTGACAACAGTGGTAATAGTCCTGTTGGTTATCCTGTTTCTGACCAAGCCTTTAGCCTATCTTCCCACAGCAGCACTTTCGGCCATCGTTTTCCTGATCGGTCTCAAGCTGATCGACCTGCACGGAATGGCAACAATTTACAGGCAGGCCCGGTCCGAGTTCTGGGTTGCCACGGCAACCGCCACCGTGGTTGTTCTGGTTGGTGTCGAGCAAGGCGTCATTTTTGCCATGGTCCTGTCTTTGGTCGACCACACACGCCGGGGATACCACCCAAAGAATTCGGTAGTATTGCGTACCGAGTCCGGTGGCTGGCGTTCAAAGGGATTGGAAGCACCAAACCAATTCGAGCCCGGTCTGGTAATCTACCGGTTTTCCCACGGCATGTACTACGCGAACATGCAGATATTCACCGAGGAAGTCACAACAATCGTTCAGAACGCAGACGGAAAACTGACATGGTTCTGCATCGACGCCTCGGCAATTGACGTTGTCGATTTCACAGCCGGGTTCACGTTGCGCAGTATCGCCAATTTCCTGCAATCCAAGGGGATACGGCTGGTTTTCACGCTGGTCGAGCCAGACGTGAAAGCCGAGTTGGATCGCTACGGTGTAACAGAACTGGTTGGCGAAACTGCGTTCTATGAAAACGGCAAAGCTCTGCTGGATGCCTATCACATGCGCCCAAGTCCCATCTGACATTGTCACCGGTAGGTTCACGCCTTGGACATCTTCCCGACCCCCGGATTGAAAGAGTTGGTCGGATCACAGGATTTGTAATGCGCCGCCAAATCGGGTTTGGCTTTGTACAAGTGGCCCACATTGTGTTCGGCAGGATATTCAAAAAGGGTCAGCATAGCCGCCTTCAGCGCCTTCGGCGGCGTGCCCCTATCGGGTGGTCCGGTTTGTTTGTTACTGCACCCTGGGCCTCTGGTCTATCGGGACGATTATTTCGGGCGCAGGCCGGCGGTAGCCCAACGCGCTGTGCGGCCTGACGGAGTGATAGTGGACACGACATTGCTCAATCAGGATTTGCGCCTTCCTTAAGCTGTAGAAGATCTCACCGTTGAGCAGCTCATCCCGGAACCGAGCGTTGAAGCATTCGCAATAGCCGTTCTCCTAGGGTGATCCCGGTTCGATGTAAGCCGTCTTCGCCCCGACAGCTGCGATCCACCCTCGCACCTTCTGGGCGAAAAATTCCGGCCCATTGTCGGTTCTTATGTATTCCGGCGGGCCGCGGAGGATGAACAGGTCAGTCAATGCATTCAGCGCATCGGTTGAGTTGAACTTGCGATCGACACGGATCATCAGCCCCTCGTTGGTGTATTCGCCAATGATGCTCAGCGTCGATAGACGCGTCCGTCAGCCAGAAGTCATGCCATATGATAGCCAGTGAACAACTCGGGTGGGTCCAACACGACCAGTTTGCTTGCAAATAGGTTCGGTTTCCCATTGCGGTTCTTTCGAAAACCCGGCGTCAGATATCTTGACCGGGCGGTTCCAAAAGACCGCCGGGTTCTAACAATGCCCGCTCTGACAGCCATGGGTTAAGTTCTAGCGCTTCGGCAAGTGCCGCGCGCGCGTCGTCAAGGCGCTTCAAACCCAACAGTGACAAGGCGCGTCCGCTCAGCGCACCTATATGGTTCGGCGACAACTCGATCGTGACATTCAGATCCTGCAAGGCAGCAGCGAAGTCTTGTCGGAGATAGTTCACAAACGCACGCTGATTGTAGCCTTCGGCGTAGTTCGGGCAGTATTCGACTAGCTGGTCAAGCTCGTCCAACGCCCCCGGTAAATCCCAGGCCTCCCGCCGCGCCATTCCTCGGTCCAGCAAGCCTTGTGCACGCGCATCTGGCGCATCGGTCCAAAGCTCCCACATCTGGTTGGAAATAGCGCGCGCATCACTTTGCGATTCTGCCTTCTGAACCTGATTGATTAGCGCATCCACACCTTCTGAATGATCCCGAGCATCAGGGCAGGACTGGGCGTGCGCCGCGCAGGACAAGGCAACAACAGCAAGAGCAGCGAGGAAAGCGTGTGTCATGTACCAAGGATGGCTCGTAATCCCGATCCGTCAAGCCTGATGCTCGAACCCACCCAAACTGCCGGTTTCCTTAACCGCCTCCATCGCCACAAAGGTCGAGGTGCTGGCGACATGCGGCAAGGATGAAATCTTTTCGGCCAGAACACGACGATACTCTGACATCGTGGCTGTGCGGACCTTCAACAAATAGTCGAAATTCGAAGCGATCATATGGGCTTGCTCGACCTCGGCAGTTTTTCGGACAGCCGCGTTGAACTCGGCCAGTGCCTTTTCGCGGGTATCGGTCAGACGCACCTCGACAAAGGCAACGTGGTCCAGCCCCAGTCTGATCGGATCCAGCATCGCCCGGTACCCCTTGATCACCCCGCTTGCTTCAAGCCGTTTCAGGCGCGCCTGTGTCGGTGATTTCGACAGACCGATTTCGCGTGCAAGATCGGCGACCGAAATGCGCCCATCCTCGGCCAGAATTCTAAGAATCGATCGGTCAAACCGGTCCAGGTCGGGGAAGTTCATTTGCGCTGCTCTCTGGTAAAATTTCAGGTGTTCCGCCTTCAATTACCGTAAACTCAGGCGATTGTCCTGAGTTTTCGCAGGTATATTGGCACAAAGACCGGAGGACCCATGTCTCATACCCTGCGTACATTAATCGACACCTCAACCTATGCTGACCAGTCGGCGATCCTTGAAACCCTGATCTCTCAGGCCAGCCTGAGCGCCACGGACCGCGGCGCCATCAGCGCCGCTGCCGCGCAGCTTGTGCGCGACATCCGATCCAGCACGTCTCCGGGGTTGATGGAGGTGTTTTTGGCCGAATACGGCCTGTCCACCGACGAAGGCGTCGCCCTGATGTGCCTGGCCGAGGCGCTGTTGCGCGTGCCGGATGCCGACACGATTGACGCGTTGATTGAAGACAAAATCGCCCCTTCGGATTGGGGTAAGCATCTTGGGCACTCGTCTTCATCCTTGGTGAACGCCTCAACCTGGGCACTGATGCTGACGGGCAAGGTTCTGGACGAAGGCAAGACTTCGCCCGTTGGCGCCCTGCGCGGGGCCATCAAGCGATTGGGTGAACCCGTGATCCGTACTGCTGTGTCGCGGGCGATGAAGGAAATGGGGCGGCAATTCGTGTTGGGTGAATCCATTCACGCTGCGATGGAACGCGCGCGCGGGATGGAAAGCAAGGGATATACCTACTCTTACGACATGCTGGGAGAGGCCGCGCGAACCGAGGCGGACGCCGCGCGTTATCACCTGTCGTATTCACGCGCCATCTCGGTCATCGCCGAAGCCTGCACCCATGATGATATCCGCGCCAACCCCGGCATTTCGGTCAAGTTGTCGGCCCTGCACCCCCGCTATGAACTGGCACAAGAAAAGCGGGTGATGGATGAACTGGTCCCGCGCCTGCGGGCGCTGGCCCTTTTGGCCAAGGCCGCTGGCATGGGGCTAAACGTCGACGCCGAAGAGGCGGATCGCCTGTCTTTGTCATTGCAGGTGATCGAGGCGGTGATGTCCGATCCGGCTCTGGCCGGCTGGGAAGGGTTCGGCATCGTGGTTCAGGCCTATGGGCCACGCGCTTCGCTGGTTCTGGACACGCTCTATGACATGGCGGAACGCCACGATCGCAAGCTGATGGTGCGTCTGGTCAAAGGCGCCTATTGGGATACCGAGATCAAACGCGCGCAGGTCGAAGGCGTGGATGGCTTTCCCGTCTTCACGCACAAGGCGGTCACCGACGTGTCCTATGTCGCCAATGCGCGCAAATTGCTGGGCATGACAAACCGGATCTATCCGCAATTCGCCACCCACAACGCCCATACAGTCAGCGCCATTCTGCACATGGCCGAAGGTCAGCCTTTTGAGTTCCAGCGCCTGCATGGCATGGGCGAGACATTGCATCAGCTTGTGATGAACAGCCAGAAGACCCGCTGCCGCATTTATGCACCGGTTGGCGCGCATCGTGACCTGCTGGCCTACCTTGTGCGGCGTCTACTGGAAAACGGGGCAAACTCATCCTTCGTCAACCAGATTGTCGACGAAAACGTCCCGCCGGAAGTGGTTGCCGCAGATCCGTTTGTTACTGTTCAAACGCCCCCACCCCCTTTGCCCACCGGCCCCGAACTGTTCCAGCCGGATCGTCCCAATTCCATGGGATTCGATCTTCACCACACTCCGACGCTGGACAAGGTTGATGCAGCGCGGGACCAGTTCCGTGCGTATCACTGGTATGCACAACCCTTGTTGGCTGACGCTGCCAAACCCCAGGCGGATGAGCCGGTAATCAACCCGGCGAATCCTGCCGACAAGCCCGGCGCGGTCGCCTCGGCAAGTGACGCGGATGTTGAACTGGCGCTGGCTTCGGCAAAGCCGTGGCAGGCCCCGGCAGCCGAACGTGCCCGCATCCTGAACTCTGCCGCCGATCTTTATGAAACACACTACGGCGAATTGTTCGCCCTGCTGGCGCGCGAGGCTGGCAAATCGCTGCCTGACGCCGTGGCGGAACTGCGTGAGGCGGTGGATTTCCTGCGCTACTACGCCGCCAACATACCTGATGCCGAGCCCGCGGGCGTATTCACCTGCATCAGCCCGTGGAACTTCCCGCTGGCGATCTTCTCAGGGCAAATTTCGGCAGCTTTGGCGACCGGGAACGCCGTATTGGCCAAGCCTGCACCGCAAACACCCCTGATTGCGCACCGCGCCGTTCAATTGCTGCATGAGGCCGGTGTGCCGCGCGACGCGCTGCAATTGCTGCCGGGTGGTCCGGCCGTGGGCGCGGCGCTGACATCGGATGCGCGCGTCTCGGGCGTGGCCTTCACCGGCTCGACAACGACCGCTCTCAGAATCCGGTCGGCAATGGCTGGGGCCATGCGCCCCGGCACGCCGTTGATCGCAGAAACTGGCGGCCTGAACGCCATGATCGTCGACAGCACCGCACTTCCCGAACAGGCCGTGCAATCGATCATTGAAAGCGCTTTTCAGTCCGCGGGTCAGCGGTGTTCCGCACTGCGATGCCTGTACCTGCAACAGGATATCGCAGATGACGTGCTGACCATGCTCAAAGGGGCAATGGACGCCCTGCGCATCGGGGACCCCTGGCTGATCTCTACCGATTGCGGCCCGGTGATTGACGCGCAGGCCCGGCAGGTCATCGCCGATCACGTCGCTATTGCACGGGCCGAAGGGCGCGTTCTGAAAGAGCTGCCGCTACCACCCGAAGGTATCTTTGTTGCCCCCACGTTGATCGAAATCTCGGGCATTGCCGCGCTGGAGCGCGAAATATTTGGCCCCGTATTGCACGTGGCAAGGTTCAAAGCGCAGGAGATCGACAAGGTCATCGCGGATATCAACGCCACCGGATACGGGCTGACCTTTGGCCTGCAAACCCGGATCGACGACCGGGTGCAGCATGTGACCGAAGCAATCCATGCCGGAAACATCTATGTAAACCGCAATCAGATCGGTGCCATCGTTGGCTCCCAACCTTTTGGCGGTGAAGGGCTGTCAGGCACCGGCCCGAAGGCGGGCGGCCCGAATTACATGGCCCGGTTTTGTGCACCGGATCGGCAAATCACGACAGAATCCTGGGAGCATTTGGCAGACCAACCTGCCCCTCAAGGCCAGCCTGCCCCAATACAAACCCGTTCTCTGCCCGGTCCGACCGGAGAATCGAACCGGCTGAGCGAATATCCCCGCCCGCCTCTTCTGTGCATGGGGCCGGGGGAAACGGCGGCGCGCGCGCAGGCTGAAGCTGTACAGGCACTGGGTGGCACGGCCATTCAGGCAACCGGAATGCTTGACCTTCACCGGTTGGAGAACCTGACCGGTATCTCTGGTGTTCTTTGGTGGGGCGATGCTGAAACCGCGCAGCAGATCGAACTGCATCTGGCCCGTCGGGACGGCCCCATTCTTCCCCTGATTCCCGGCAGACCCGACCGCGCGCGTGTGCTGGGTGAGCGCCATGTGTGTGTCGATACGACCGCAGCTGGCGGAAACGCTGCGTTGTTGGGAGGTGCGGCATAAGCTTGCCTTGACGCTGGGCGCGCAAAAGCCCAGCGTCACCTCATGTTTCCGATACGTGACCATAACCCCTCGGGGCGCACGCCTTATGTTGTCTACGTCTTATTGGCGGCCAACATCCTGATCTTCCTCAGCTATGTGGGGATCATGAATGATGCGCCACTTATCAACCGGCTGTTCTTCGACTACGCCATCATCCCGGCGCGGGTCAGCAATGGGGTTGGTCTGGAAACCCTTGTAACATCCATGTTCCTGCATGGAGGCTGGATGCATCTGGCCGGGAACATGCTGTTCTTATGGATATTCGGCGACAATCTGGAAGACGAAATGGGCCATCTGCCCTTTTTGCTGTTCTACCTGGTCGCAGGTATCGGCGCAGGTCTGATCCATGTGGTTACAGGGCCGGACTCTCAGGTGCCTACCGTCGGCGCCTCGGGCGCGATTGCGGGTGTCATGGGGGGATACCTGCTGCTGTTTCCCAAAGCGCGTGTGGATATTCTGCTGATCCTGGTTGTCTATTTCAGGGTCTTTACCATCCCCGCTTTCATCATGCTGGGCGTATGGTTAGCGATACAGTTCTTTGGCAGCGTCACCAGCAACCCGGACGAAGGCGGTATCGCCTACTGGGCCCATACCGGCGGATTTGCAGTAGGGCTGATCCTATGTGTGCCGCTATGGCTGCGACGCGGTGGCGTGCAATTCTGGAACCGCACGCACGGGCACCCGCCCCACCCTGAGGCAAAGTATAAGCTGTCGCAGTCACGTATACCGCGCGTTCCGCGTCGATAAAGCTGAACTGAGGGGCGATCAGCCCATGGGCGCTATCTTACCAGATCGAATACCAAAATTGGGTAGCCTACGCATCCTGTGAGCGGTTGTTGCCGTTCGTGCAGAACGCGGCGAAGGTGCCAAGAGAACTCGGGGTCAGCATGCCAGTTTTGGTGCGCGTGTTCGCAGCATGGGAACCGCCGCGGCTGCTTCATTCTCAACGCCGCCGCGCGGGTTAAAACCAGCCATTCAAGCTTGGCCCTGCGAGACTAGATTCCAAATTCAGGGTTGCAAGGCACGCTCGCCGTTCACCGGCACGGTAATTGTTCGCACCTGAGGTGTCAGATTTCGCTCCGAGCAGCCAGGTGCGTTGCCCAAGCTCCGAAAAAAGTTTGACGTTGAGCGGTTCATTGCTGAACCCCCTGCCTCAACACTACCAGATTGGAGGAGTCGTTGCCCAGATAACCCTGCATTTTCCCTCGCCAAGGTTTCGATACCGATGAGGGAGGCTACTTTCAAAATGAAATGAATCCCCTTGGTTCAGGATATGCGGCCTGCCATCAATCGATATTTCCAGACATCCTTCAATCACGACCCCGCATTCCTCACCGGCATGAGAATACGGTACATCACCTGATCCGCCTCCCGGCTCAAGATCTAGATCCATGACCTGTAATTCACCTTCGTCGTGCGCTGTCAAAAAGGACTTGAGCACCCCCTTACTGCTGAGATCAATTGACCTGCGGTGATTGGCCCGAACGATATAGCTCTCATCATCTGCCGCCTCGTTTTCATCTACACTGAACAGCTGTAGTACCGACAACCGCAACGCGCCACTGATCGAGCGCAAGACCCGAACCGACGGCGACGATACCCCCCTTTCGATTTGGCTAAGTAGGCCCACCGATATCCCTGCCTCGTCAGAGATATAAGTCAGTGTAAGTCCCAGTTCTTTACGCCGATCGCGTATCGCGCGACCAAGTCGCACGTCTTCGCTTACTCCATCCGTTGCAGCCGCTGCTGAGTGATTTGAGTTGTTTGGCATAATGATAAAGACACGCTCTCTTCGTTGCTTGAATACGAAGAATACCTTCCACCACATTTCATGTCCATGAAATACGCCCAGCTTTTCACATTGACCGTGGAAGAAGCCCGAATAAGCAAAATATTTCATTTTAATGAAAAATTTTTGAATGTTTTTCAATCTCATCTACACTCTGGGAGTGTTGACCTGTCAGGCGGGTCCGCAGGACCTCAGAATAGTGAAGAACCAACAAGGAGAAGTTTCATGAACATGAAAATACTTACCACACTCGCTGCAGCGACCTGGCTGTCTGTTGCGAACGGCACTTTCGCGGAAACTCTTAATGTCGGGGTAACGACCACGGGTGTGCCGTTTACGTTTGTTGATATCCAAACCGGACAACCGACAGGAGCCATGGTTGACATTGCAAATGCGATTGGTGCGGAAATCGGAATGGAGATGCAATTTGAAGTTACTGCGTTTTCGGCACTCATTCCCGCGCTGACCACAGGAAAGATTGATCTTATCTCTGCGGGCATGCTGATCACCGACAAACGCGCAGAGGTCGTTGACTTCTCAGACAGCCCCTACAGCTATGGGGACGCAATGTTCGTCGCTGCGGACAACCCTGAAAACTATACACGAGACGATCTAGCGGGCGAGGTGATTGGAGCGCAGGTTGGAACTGTGTACGCGGATTCCCTGGCGGAGATTGGGGGATTCGGCGAGATCAAATTGTATGACTCGATCGTAGATATCATGCGCGACGTTCAACTTGGTCGGATCAAAGCGGGTTTCGGCGACGGCCCCATTGTCGGATACCAGATTTCACAAAATCCCAATCTGGGTGTTCGTCTGGTTGAAGGCTATGAACCAATGAAACCGGGCAGAGTCGGGTTGGCTGTAGACAAAGGAAATGCCGAGCTGCTGAAACAGGTGAACGAGGCGTTAGCAAAGTTGCAGAATTCGGGTGAGCTGAAGGCCATCTTCAACAAATACGGCCTTTGAGAAACTTCCCTAACCAGCAAGAGGGCGCTGGCAGCTCACCAAGTGATGTGCCAGCGCTACGACCGTAGGAACAGCGCCAATGTCAACCTTTCTTGAACGCTCGATCGAGTATCTACCTCTGCTTTGGAGTGGATTGAAGCTTACAATTGCCGTCACAGTGCTTGCACTGCTTTTATCAACCTTGTTGGGATTATTGTGGGCTCTGCTCAGAACTTCAGGAATCCCAGTCCTTGCTCAAGGTATTCGGTATCTGACAGAATTCATACGCGGCATCCCGATCCTCGTGGTTTTGTTCTATATCTATTTTGTGATGCCCGAAATCGGCATCGACCTTACCGCGTTTCAGGCTGGCATCATCGGGTTGGCGCTGACCTATTCCTGCTATATCGGCGAAACCTTTCGTGCGGGGATAGAGGCGGTAGACCGCGGCCAGGTAGAGGCGGCAAAAGCCATCGGAATGAAGCACGGTATGATGATGCGTCGAGTGGTACTGCCGCAGGCGTTTAGAATTGTCCTGCCACCCTATGGCAACAATACGATCATGCTACTCAAAGACAGTTCACAGGTCTCTGTTATTTCAGTTGCCGAGTTGACCATGCGGGGAAAAACACTGGCTTCTTCAACCTTCGACAACATGACAATTTTTACTTTGGTTGCGCTGCTTTACCTGAGCTTGACCATCCCCCTGAACATCGCGATCCGGCGAATGGAAAACAAAATGGGCGACGCAAAATGATCGAATTCAAGGAGGTTCATAAATCCTTCGGCTCACTGAACGTGTTGCAAGGTATCAACGCCAATGTCGAAGTGGGCGAAGTTGTTTGCCTTATCGGGCCTTCGGGCTCTGGTAAATCAACGATGCTCCGGTGCGTAAACGGTCTGGAATCTTACCAGGCAGGTGACATTCTGATCGATGGGAAGCGTGTCGATGTCGCATCACCGACAATTCACCAACTTAGAGCGCAAGTGGCTATGGTGTTCCAACGTTTCAACCTTTTCCCCCACCGAACGGCTTTGGAGAATGTCATGGAGGGGCCGCTTTATGTTCTGAAACAGGACAAGTCCGAGGTGCGGGATCGCGCAATCGGATATCTGGAGCGGGTCGGATTAGCCGAAAAAATCAACGCCTACCCTGCCTCGCTGTCCGGAGGGCAACAGCAAAGGGTCGCTATTGCCCGGGCCTTGGCTATGCAACCCAGAGCCATTTTGCTCGACGAACCAACATCGGCACTTGATCCGGAAATGGTCGGCGAGGTGTTACAGGTTATGCGCGCCCTCGCTGAGGAGCACATGACCATGTTTGTGGTGACCCATGAGATTCAATTTGCCCGGGAAGTCGCTGACCGCGTGCTGTTCCTGGATAAGGGTCAAATCGCTGAGCAGGGTAAGGCGCAGGAAGTTTTGCGAAATCCAACACATCCGCGCACCCAGGAATTCCTAAGGCGGGTCACACACCCTGAACAAGGGTGAAATGATGCTGGTTAAATCCAGCCGCTGCCCCAATGACATTTACGGAGAACAACAATGTTCAATCTTGTTGGCCTGAAAGATCTCGATGCGATCCAAGTTGGCGACTACAGACCCAAACCGACAACCCTGACGCCGGGGCAACAGTAAGCTACTGCGCACGTTTACACATCGCCAACAGGCGATACCAAGATCGGTATCTGGGAATGCACTCCGGGCGAGTTCACCGCAGACCGTAGTGGCATGGCAGAATACTGTCACATTCTGTCCGGTTCGGCGACGATCACTGATGCCGATGGTGGCCGTTCCGTAACCCTTGGCGCGAATGATTTTCTTGCCCTGCCCAAAGGTTGGAAAGGCACCTGGGCAATCCACTCCCACGTCCGCAAGCTCTATTTCCTGGTAGAGAACGCAAATTGACGACCGTATTTTGAGATTCGGAGTTTGACCGCAATGCTAGACTCTATCTGGTCCGCTACGGCAAATAGCACCCCAAAATTCCCCGCTTTGGCCGGCAACTGCAAGGCTGATGTCGCGATCGTAGGCGCAGGTTACACTGGCCTCTCCTGTGCTCTTTCTCTTGCTGAAGCGGGTGCAAACGTCATCGTCGTTGAAGCTGAGCAACCTGGATTTGGTGCCAGTGGGAGAAATGGTGGTCAGGTCATTCCCGGCCTCAAGTACGATCCTGACAAGCTGGACCGCATGTATGGCGAGGCAACCACCGAATTTGTCGGCGGTGCTGCGCAACATGTGTTTGATATTATCGATAGACATAACATCCAATGTGACCACCGCCAGGACGGCTGGATTCAGACAACTGTAAAAACCTCGCATATCCCCACTTTGCAAAGCCGGATGCAGCAATGGGAAAAGCGGGGGGCCTCCGTCGAATGGCTGGATGCTGCGCAGGTCGCTCGTCAGACGGGTTCAAGAAGGTTTGTTGCAGGTTGGAAAGACCGGAGGGCTGGCTGTGTGCACCCGCTGAATTATGCCACCGGGCTTGCACAAGCGGCTGCGGATGCCGGGTGTAAGATTTACGGCAAGAGCCCTGTTTCCCGGATACAATCAGATGGAGCGGGATGGAAACTGTCGGTAGGCGAGCAAGGGCAGATCAAAGCAGATCAGGTGGTGCTGGCGACCAACGGCTATACAAGCCACCTGTGGCCCGGATTGCGCCAGACAATGGTGCCCGCCAACAGTTTTCAGGTGGCCACAAAGCCTCTGCCCGAAAGCATTAGCCAATCAATCTTGCCCGAAGGCTGCGTTGTATCGGACACTCGGCGTATCGCTAATTATTTTCGGATTGGCCCGGGGAACCGTCTCATGGTGGGGGGGCGAGGACATTTTGCAGAACCACGCGGGCCGAACTCTTTCAAACGTATCCATGCTGACTTGAAGGCGCTTTTCCCTTCTCTGGAAAATCAAGAGTTGGAATTTATGTGGTCTGGACGCGCTGCAATGAATTTGGACCACCTGCCTCATATCTATCAACCGGCTGCCGGAGTCACGGCCGCACTGGGGTATAATGGCAGAGGTCTGGCGCTTGGCAGTGCATTGGGGGCGGCAATTGGTGCCCATCTGGCGAACTCTTCCATCCCTCTGCCGTTGCCGGCGGACCGGATGAAGCAACTCCCCTTTCATCGCTTGCACCCATATTACGGCACCGCCGCGATCTGGTACTTTCGTCTGCGGGACTTACTGGAGAGGTGATCTGAGAATCGACCTGGCGCATCAGCAAGCACCTGGAAGGATAGCAGCGGCCCCATTGCACGGCTGTCATGTCCAGACGTGGTGCTCGGGATCGGCTGGCAGCGTGACGACAAAGTGTGGAAGTACTCTATGGGAAGCAGGTTCTCCTTCCGCGAGGCCATCCACTCGCGCTTCGCCGGTCTCTGGCTTTCGCGGCAAAGCCAGTATTAGCCGAACTTGTACATGTCATGCTGAACACATCGCCATTTGGTGACGATTGTTGATACGCGGGCCATCCCGAGCGGACAATGAAATCGGCACCGCTCTCCAAAATATACTCCAGCCGCGACGGCCTCTCATTGGCGCGGGCACCATCGGCAATATCCCCGGTATGAACCGGAAAGTGCTTGTGGCATTCACCACTATGCCCGTCGGTAACCTCAATGGCCCGGAATATGTCCGTCGCCCCGCAACGATATGTAATCGCCACGCCTGACCATTCTTTCTGGGTCCCATGACCGTTATTCCGTCAACCAATGAGGCAACCGAACGGTCATGTGACCAGATCTTGATCTTATCCGCCAAAAGCATCTGGCATGTTGTTTCCAGCCAGCTTGCACTCCCGCGGGGCCGCTTCAATACACCAACGTCATACAAACCGTGATCTCGGCAGACGCTGCGCAGGCCGAAGCGGACGATAGTGAATGGCCATAGGGCCTATGATGCTGGCAAGCCGCAAAAGTGACTGGGAGACCGCGACCTTCCGGCTGCGTCGGCAGGCACCGGCTTCCCGTGCGGCCACCCAAATGTCAACTACATCACCATGAACGGAAACAAGCCCGCTCCGGCCCTTTAACTCGGGAATGAAACCAGTCCTACGCCTTCCAAAACAGAGCAAGACTGATTTATGGATCGCTTAAGTTAGCGCCTGTGGGCGATCAGCCCCGGATCACTTTGGCGAATTGATCAAAGATTGGTTCATTCGAACAGATCACTTCACCATCTTCCAGCGCGTTACCCTCGGGGTTCAGGGCCTGCACAAAGCCGCCCGCCTCTTTCACGATGATGATACCGGCGGCGACATCCCACGCGTTCAGGCGGCGTTCCCAGAAGCCTTCGTACCGGCCCGCAGCCACATATGCCATGTCAAGCGCCGCAGCACCCCAACGGCGCACACCGGCGCAAGCGGGCATCAGACGCGCCAGATCCTGCAGGGTTGCAGGCAGGTCAGAACGACCCCCAAAGGGCAGGCCGGTTGCAAAGATCGATTCTATCATGCGGTGACGCCCCGACACTCGAATTCGGGTGTCGTTCATCCACGCGCCCTCGCCTTTTTCGGCAAAGAACATCTCATCCTTGGCGGCGTCATAGATCACGCCGGCTACGATCTTGCCTTTGTGCTCCAGCGCGATGGAAATCGCCCAGTGCGGCAGGCCATGCAGAAAATTGGTGGTGCCGTCCAACGGGTCAACGATCCAGCGGCGGGTCGGGTCTTCTCCGTCGATGGAGCCACCCTCTTCAGCCAGCCAGCCATAGGTCGGGCGTGCGCCCAGCAACTCGTCCTTCAGGATGGCTTCGGCCGCGATATCGGCCTTAGACACAAAGTCACCAGCGCCTTTCATCGACACCTGCAGATTCTCGACTTCACGAAAGTCCTTGACCAAAGAACGCCCCGCCTTGCGCGCGGCCTTGATCATGATGTTGAGATTTGCACTGCCAACCATTGTAAAAAGGCTCCTGTCCGGTCAAACCGCGCGTATACTGCCGCAAGGCTTCCTTGCCAAGAGGAATGATGTGCATAACAGACCCGCAGAAAACGCCTCTACCGGGATTGCAGCTTGCGCGCCTCTTCGCGGGCCAGTTTCACCAGTTCCTGCACATAGGGCTTGTCCAGATCTTCTGATCGGACCGCTGCATAAAGGCGACGCGTGATCCCCTCTTTGGTCAGGGGGCGGGTCACATAGTCCGAGTTGTATTTGACCTCGCGCACGACCCAATCCGGCAGAACCGAGATGCCTCGGTTTGAGGCCACCAGAAGCAGGATGACAGCTGTCAGTTCCACCTGCCTGATCGAGGCGGGTTCGACCCGTGCAGGGATCAACAATTGGCTGAACACATCCAGACGTGTGCGTTCCACCGGGTAGGTGATCAGGGTCTGGCCTCGGAAATCCTCAGCCTCGACATAGGCTTTTTCCGCCAGTGGATGGGCTGATGCAGCGACAAAGACGGGGTTGTAGTCAAACAGCTCCACAAACTCGACACCCGGCAGGTCTTCGGGATCGGATGAGACCACCAGATCAACCTCTTCCTTCTGCAAGGCTGGCAGGGCGTCGAAGGCCAGACCGGGTCGGATATCGACATCCACGTCGCCCCAGGATTTCCTGAAGGATTCAAGAACCGGAAACAGCCATTCGAAACACGCGTGGCATTCGATGGCGATATGCATCCGCCCGGTACGCCCGTCCCGCAGCGATGAAAACTCATTCTGTGCCGCCTCGACCTGCGGCAGGATCTGCTCGGCCAACCGCAGCAGACGCAAACCGGCGGCTGACAGCTTCATCGGCTTTGAACGTCGCAGAAACAGCTCGACCCCGGCCTGATCCTCCAACCCTTTGATCTGATGACTCAATGCGGATTGAGTGATGTTCAACTGGTCGGCAGCGCGCGCCAACCCACCGCATTCATGGATCGCCTTGATGGTACGCAGGTGGCGGAATTCAATGTGCATCTCAAGTATCGTTCATGTTGTTGTTGAATAATATGAGTTTGTCTCACAATGCCCGTCATGGCACAAGATAGTCAGTTGATCCAGTGAGGCAGCCATGTCCAAACCCGAAATTTCATTCGAGTTCTTTCCGCCCAAAACTCTGGAGGCTTCTTTCCGCCTTTGGGATACGGTCCAGACATTGGCACCGCTGGAGCCCCGTTTTGTATCCGTCACCTACGGTGCAGGCGGTACGACCCGGGAACTGACGCGCGACGCGGTCGCAACCCTGCATAAATCCTCTGGTTTGAAGGTCGCTGCACACCTGACCTGTGTTGACGCTTCGCGGCAGGAAACGCTGGAAATCGCCGACACATTCGCACGTGCGGGCGTGCAGGACATCGTGGCCCTGCGGGGCGACCCGCCAAAAGGGCATGATCGGTTCGTACCGCACCCCGAAGGCTTTAACAGTTCGATTGAGTTGATTGAGGCGCTGGCTGAAACCGAAATGTTCAGCATCCGTGTCGGGGCTTATCCTGACAAGCACCCTGAAGCCGCCGACATGTCAGCAGACGTGGACTGGCTGAAGGCCAAACTTGACGCGGGCGCTGACGAAGCGCTGACGCAATTCTTTTTCGAGGCCGAAACCTTCTTCCGTTTCCGTGATGCCTGCGCAAAGGCGGGTATCGACAAACCGATCGTTCCGGGCATTCTGCCGATAGAAAACTGGGCAGGTGCGCGCAAGTTCGCCAAAAGCTGTGGCACACATATTCCCGATTGGGTCGAACAAGCCTTTGAAAAGGCCGTGCGCGACGGGCGAGAGGATCTGCTGGCAACTGCGATCTGCACCGAGTTGTGCTCGGACCTGATCGAAGGTGGTGTGGACAAGCTGCATTTCTATACCCTCAACCGCCCGGAATTGACGCGCGATGTGTGCTTTGCCCTTGGAATTACGCCACAAGTCGATCTTCAAAACGTCGCCTGACAACTGAAAAATCCAATGATTCGCCCGGGTTACGAATTTTCCCGGGCGTTTTCCTTTTCTTATGCGTGACCTGTTTCACAGTCGTATCCGCGAATTCACACCTTTGCGGAACAATAGAATCTTCGCATCGCGATTGTTGTCAGCTTCCCTCTCAATCAACCATGAAATTTGACAAAACCATGCCCTCGGCAACACTAGGGCTGTGTAGTTTTTAATGAGTGTTTTGAGTATGGAACCTGTCGATAAGGTTAGGGCACGCACGGATGCCCTGGCAGATCTGGGCCTAAACCCGTCTGCCAATTCCAGTGAAATACGAGAGGCCTGGCGTCACATCGCCTTTCACACGCATCCTGATCACAAGGAAGGCGACAGTTCCGGGTTTTCGCGCGCCAAGGCAGCCTATGATTTTCTGCGCAAAGAAGGGCTGGCGACAAAGGGCGGTGCCGCTGCTGGCCCGCCGCAACCACGTCGGGCACGGTTGAAAAAACGTATCATCGAGCTTCCGCAAGAGGATATTGCCGCCTGTGAGGCAATGCTGAATCCGGGGCAAGTGCTGTCGCATATGAACAGTCAGCCTGGTATTCAACCCAAATGTGGCAGCGGTGTTGCTGACCATGTCCCCGACGCGATCGGATGCTTTGGGCGACACCTGACCTACTTCGTCACGACACCGGTTAATCAGGGCGCAAATCGTGTGGCTTTGCCAACGACCGTTCTGACCAGTGCGCGGCACACCACAGCGGAAATCCTGAGCTTTCAATCCAGCGACACGGGCGCTGGGGAAGTCGTCATTCCCGATACGATCCGAGAACGCAAATTTCCGGGTGCCAAGAGCGTCAGGATCCGGTTTGACGCCGACCAGACGATACGGGATCAGTTCTGGCTTGCTGGCTGAACGAAAAAGCCCGGCTGGGTAAGCCGGGCTTTGTGCAATTTTGGCCGGGTCAGTTTTTCACCGGACCTTCCGAGGTAAATTTCGGGATCACGCTGGTCGAGGCGTCAGACGGCTCGATACCCGGCCAGTTGCCTTCAGCAAGGTTGATGTTGCCCGGAATGTCTTCTTCGAAGAACCCGACGACCACATCCGTGATGTTGAGATACAGCTTGTCGTCAACGATCCGCCACAAGTTCGGGTTTGCCGGAACCTTGCCACCGCGCGACACGCCATAGGCGCAGTGCCCATCATATTGCGGCGCATAATAGGCCGGGTTTTCCAGAAATTTGTCGCGGTTTTCCTCGGACGAGAATGCCCAGGTTGCACCATTGTATTCGGCAGTAATGCTGGCATTGCCACGCACGCCTTCGTGCTGTGGCTGACCTACCGGTACCTGATCCAGGTTGCGATAGGCGACAACATCATACCCCGAAACGGCAAACCCTGTGCCGTCAATATATTGCGGCCCGGCAAATGCCGGAACGGCCAGGGCCATGGCCGCAGCAAAGGTCAAAGCAAAGCGTTTCATGTAGTTTATCCTTTTCGTTCCAGCGGTATCGGTGACGCCGTGATGGCAGGTCTGGCAAAACAATATGCGATTCCCATTCTGTTCGTAGCCCTCCTCGCGCCGCTGTGACCCCTCTCGAGCAAACGTGAGAGTTTGGTCGCGGATTATTACAAATTATGCCGGAAAGGCTGGGTTGGACTCGGCGGATTGCAACACTACCTGTAAGACTGCATCGAACGCGGCCCGGACAAAGGCATGAAAGGCAAGACATGAGCGACCAATCTTCGTATACCCCACCAGCAGTCTGGACATGGGACAGTGAAAGTGGCGGACAGTTCGCCAACATTAACCGACCTATTGCCGGCGCAACCCATGACAAGGACTTGCCGGTTGGACGTCACCCATTGCAGTTGTATTCCCTTGCCACGCCCAACGGTGTCAAAGTCACCGTAATGCTGGAAGAGTTGCTGGCATTGGGTCACGAAGGCGCTGAATACAACGCGTGGCTGATCAACATCGGCGAGGGCGACCAGTTCGGTTCAGGGTTTGTCGAGGTCAACCCAAACTCGAAAATCCCCGCCCTTTGGGATCGCTCTGGCGACAAGCCGGTTCGGGTGTTTGAAAGTGCCTCGATCCTGTTTCATCTGGCTGAGAAGTTCGGAGAGTTTCTGCCCGCGTCCGGGCCGGAACGGACCGAAGTCATGAACTGGCTATTCTGGCAAATGGGCAGCGCCCCTTATCTGGGCGGCGGGTTTGGCCATTTCTACGCCTACGCGCCCGAAAAGTGGGAATACCCGATCAACCGCTTTGCGATGGAGGCAAAACGCCAGCTGGACGTTCTGGACAGGGAACTGGCGAACAAGACCTATATCGCGGGCGAGGAATATACCATTGCCGACATGGCGATCTGGCCGTGGTACGGTCAACTGGTTCTGGGCCGACTGTACAGCGCGGCAGAGTTCCTTGACGCGGAATCCTACAAGAACGTGGTGCGCTGGGCCAAAGCGATTGACGCACGACCTGCGGTTCAGCGTGGCCGTATGGTCAACCGCGCCTTTGGCGAGCCGCACACACAGCTTCACGAGCGTCACGACGCCAGCGATTTCGAAACACGTACGCAGGACAAACTGGAAGCTGCTGCGGAATAGCAGCGTCCGATCCTGGTACCACGCGGCGCAATATGCGCCGCGTGTTTGCCTTTTGGTCGTTACTTCAGAATTGGCGGTTTCGCGGGATTGCTGCCCGGAACCTCGCGCACCAGATCTGCAACCTGCGGTTCGGGCAGGTCAAAGCGAAGCCCCGTCTTCGCCAGCAGCGCGGCAGCGGCGTCATCTGTGGCAAAGAACCCGACATCTATCGCCCCCGCTTCGATCCCCGAAAACGTCAACGCCTCTGAAGCTGCCCTGGCCAGCGCTGGCTCGGCCCCTTCGACCGCACCGACAAACCCCAGCAAATGACCCTGAGCGCCCGCTTCGGATTTCGTGGCGACCAGATAGGCCGCACTGGCAAGCCCGCCAGCAGTTGCCAGCTTTGCATCAAGGGCGGTCAACAGGCTGTCCGGCAGACCGGAGGGCGGCATGAACTCGGCAAGCTTTTCCTCGACCTCTTTGGGGCCATGCTGCAACGTTTCGGCCAACCAGCCCAGGGCCTCGGCAGGCACCAGCATGGATGATGGCGCAGTTTCCAGGTTCAGGCCCAGCCCGATACCCTGCCCTGCCAGCATCCCCGACAACACACGCCCCGACAGCGCAACATAAGGCACAGGCCTCCCGGCAAACTGCGCCAATCGTTCCTCGCGGTCGAACGCCAACACAAAGCGCCCGTCGGCCACATCGAACACCTCGGGCGAGATGTTTTCGCCCATCGCTTCCTCGGTCAGCATCAAAAACAGCTCACTATCTGCAAGCCGTTCAAAAAACCGCAGACGGGCAGCATCGTTCTGCGGATCTGCCAGCATCGCGGCATGCGCCGTGTCCAACGCTGTGGTTTCAGTCATTCAGCACCTCTTGGACCCGCGCGCGCAGAACCGGCAGCAGTTCTGCCTCGAACCACGGGTTTTTCTTTACCCATGCCGTATTCCGCCAGGACGGATGAGGCAAGGCAAAGACCCGCGGCGCATGGTCCTGCCAGTTCCGAACGGTATCCGTCACCGACCCTCGCGCGCCCAGATGGTATTTATGCGCATGACCACCGACCAACACCGTCAACGGCACCTGCCCCAGTTCCTGCATCACCCTGTCATGCCAGGTTTTGCCGCATATCGCGGGCGGAGGAAGGTCCGCGCCGCGGGCATCATAGCCGGGGAAACAGAATGCCATGGGTACAATCGACACAAGGTCACGATCATAAAAAACAGGTTCATCGACCCCAAGCCAGTGGCGCAGCCTGTCGCCTGACGGGTCAGTAAAGGGCTGCCCCGACTCGTGCACGCGCGCACCCGGTGCTTGCCCTGCGATCAGGATGGGTGTTCCGCGCCGAAACCAGACCACCGGGCGGGGTTCATGAGCAGTTCTGGTTTGCGCGAAAGACGCGGCGCACAGGCGACACGCGCAGATTTCGCCATCTAAATCTTTCATCTGGTTGCGAAACCTCCCAAAGCTGTTTTGCAAAGATCAGGCCTGAAACCACATAATATAGGTGCGGCAGATTACCAGAAGTGCAGCGGAATTGCCGACAACCGATCAGTTGTTTGCGGGTTCGGCAGCAACGCATTGAACATTTGTTTCATAATTCGACATAATGTAGCCAACATGGATCGGTAAAAACCATCCTTTCTAACCGCCAAAAACGCGGCAACACAACGGAAACGAGCAGCAGGCTGCGAATGCTGGAATTCGACAATGTCAGCAAGTCCTTCTGGACCGGGACGCGCCGTAAGGTGATCCTGGACAGGGTCTCATTCCGTGTCGAACTGGGCACGTCGCTGGGCGTTCTGGCCCCGAATGGTACTGGCAAAACCACACTGATCAACATGATGGCCGGGCTGGAAAAGCCCGACGAGGGTGTAATCCGCCGCGAATGCCGGGTCTCGTTTCCAATGGGATTCACTGGGGGTGTGACCGGCAAGTTGTCAGCGCTTGAGAACGCGCGATACATCGCCAAGATTTACGGCATGGACCCGGACTATGTTGAGGCGTATTGCAAATGGCTCTGCGGTTTGGGTGAATATTTCGAACAGCCGCTGTCCACCTATTCGTCGGGGATGCGGTCGCGATTCACGTTTTCTTTGATGCTTGCGCTGGATTTCGACATGTATCTTGTCGATGAAGGGATGCCAGCATCTACAGATGTTGAATTCAACGAAAAGGCAGGGGCGATCCTGAAGGAAAGGTTGCGCACTACGACATTGGTGATCGTGTCGCACAGCCCGACTGTATTGGAAAAATTCGCGCAGCAGGCCGCCGTTCTGCTGGACGGGCAATTGTACATGTTTGACTCCTTGGAAGAGGCAAAGCAGCTATATGACTACGAAACCCAAGGTTAGAAAGTACAACTGGCGCAGCAATCGCCCGGTGGACGATTCGGCCGAGGCGCGTGCGGATGCAATCTCGCGCATACGAGGCGCGACGCAAGGCCAGGCACCGGCGGCCGAGGCCCAGCCAGGCACGCAAATTGACGACATCAAGCGCGAAGGTCTGACAGGTCGCCAGTTGCGCATTGCGCGAAAACTGGCGCAGAAACACGGACTGGCAGCAACATCGGACTATGATGCGGTGCGCTTGCTGCGCAAGAAAGGCATTGATCCGTTTCAGCGCACGAACCTTCTTGATCTTGCCGCGGCAAAGCCCTCTGCACAGGGCGACAGCTCGAAGGTCAAAGACAAGATCAGCATTCAGTTGCCGCAATCCATAGGCGCAAGCACGCCAAACCTTCCGGGACCCGAGCTCAGCCCGGCTGAGCGGCGGAACCTTGAAATCGGTCAGATTCAGAAGGACATCGCGCGCCGACGCAGGCGTAAACTGTTTGGCCTGTTCGCGCGTCTGGCCGCCTTTGTGTTCCTTCCGACCTTTGTTGTGGGGTTTTATTTCTATCGCATCGCCACCCCGATGTATGCCAGCGATTCCGAGTTTCTGATCCTGCAAGCCGATGGCGGGCCGGGTTCCATCGGCGGGCTGCTCGCTGGAACGCAATTCGCCACCACGCAAGATTCAATCTCGGTTCAATCTTTCCTGGAATCGAAAGAGGCTTTGTTACTGCTGGATCGGGACGCCGGTTTTTCTGATGTCTTCAAGCAGGAAGTGATTGATCCGATTCAAAGGCTATCACCCGACGCCACGCTGGAAGACGCATACAAGCTGTTCAAACGCATGATCACAATCGGGTATGATCCAACCGAAGGGGTCATCCGGATGGAGGTTGTTGCACCAGACGCACAGACCTCGACCGAGTTCTCGGAGCGTTTGATCTCTTACGCCGAAGATCGGGTGAATGCCCTGTCCGGCAAGAAGCGCGAAGACCAGATGCGCGACGCATTGGAAAGCTTTGAAGCGGCGCAGGAGGCGCGGCGGCAGGCGCAGGAGGAATTGATCGAGCTTCAGCTTCAAGGGGCGGTGCTGGACCCCGAGAATGTCATTGCCAGCCTGCGCGCCCGCATCAACGAGATCGAGATATTGGTGCAGGACAAAGAGCTTGAACTTGCCGCCCTGCAAGACAACCTGCGCCCGAACAAAGCCAAGGTCGACGGCGTCAAGGCTGACATTGCCCGGCTTGAAAAGGTGCTGGAACAACTGAATGCCGAGATGCAGGATGCTTCCGATGGCGAAAATTCGCTGGCGCGGTTGAGCGTGCGCATCCAGATCGCTCAGGCGGATCTGGCGGCACGGGACATGATGCTGCAAACGGCAATGCAGCAAATGGAATCGACCCGATCCGAAGCTAACCGGCAGGTGCGTTACCTGACCGTCTCGGTGAACCCGATCCCAAGTCAGGAACCCAGCTATCCGCGCAAGTTCGAAAATACGATTTTGGCATTCCTGTTGTTTGCTGGTATCTACCTCATGATCTCGCTTACCGCGTCGGTCCTTCGTGAACAGGTATCCTCATAAGACTCATGAAACATGTAAAAATCTCCGACCTGACAGTCGGCAACGACCTTCCGCTGACCATCATTGCAGGCCCTTGCCAGCTTGAAACGGCAGACCACGCACAGATGATTGCTGGCAAGATGAAAGAGGCCTGCGATGCAGCCGGCGCGCAATATGTCTTCAAGGCATCTTATGACAAGGCGAACCGGACCTCGCTGTCCGGCAAGCGCGGCATGGGCATTGATGCGGGGTTGCAGGTTCTGGACAGTATCCGCAAGACAATGGGCATACCGGTCCTGACCGATGTTCATACCGAAGCGCAGTGCGCCATAGCTGCCGAGGCGGTAGATGTCCTGCAAATCCCGGCGTTTTTGTGCCGCCAGACGGATATGCTGCTGGCTGCGGGCAATACGGGCGCAGTGGTTAATGTGAAAAAGGGTCAGTTTCTTGCGCCGTGGGAGATGCCCAATATCGTGTCCAAGATCGAAAGCACAGGCAACACGAATATCCTGCTGACCGAACGTGGCACTTCGTTCGGCTATAACACGCTGGTGGCTGATATGCGGTCCCTGCCGCAAATGGCCCAGACCGGATACCCGGTGGTGATGGATGCGACCCATTCCGTGCAGCAACCGGGTGGAAAAGGTGGCTCCTCGGGCGGGCAACGCGAATTTGCACCGGTCATGGCACGCGCCGCCGTGTCGCTGGGTATTGGCGCGGTGTTCATTGAAACACACCAGGATCCGGACAATGCCCCTTCGGATGGGCCCAACATGATTCCGTTGGATCAGATGCCCCAACTCATTGACACTTTGATGCGCTTCGATGCGCTGGCCAAAGCTGATCCTATTCAGATTTAACGACTGAGACTTGTTATGACCAAACCAATTCCCGAGGTAACACCAAACACCTGGAGTTTTCTGCGCGACGCGATGATCAAACCCACCGGGTTTCGCGAATATGACGCCCGCTGGAAATATCCGGAAGAGATCAACCTTCCAGGCATGACAGCGCTGGGCCTTGGGCTGGGTACCCAAATGCGCAGGCGCGGGATCGAACCCGTGATCGCCGTAGGAAACGATTATCGTGACTATTCACTGGCGATCAAAAACGCCCTGATCCTGGGATTGATGCAGGCCGGTATCCGCGTGAAAGACATTGGCCCTGCGCTTAGCCCAATGGCCTATTTCGCGCAGTTTCATCTGGATGTACCGGCCGTGGCGATGGTTACGGCCAGCCACAATCCAAACGGCTGGACTGGGGTCAAAATGGGCTTTGACCGCCCTTTGACACACGGCCCCGACGAGATGTCTGAATTGCGCGACATCGTTCTAAACGGCGAAGGTCAGGCGCATGAGGGTGGATCTTGGGAATTCGTCGAGGGCGTGAAGGAAGCGTATATCGACGACCTCGTCGGTGATTTCAAAGTGTCCCGCCCGCTAAAGATTGTCTGCGCAACCGGAAACGGCACCGCTTCGGCCTTTGCGCCCGAAATCTTCGAACGGATGGGGGTTGAGGTCGTCCCCAGCCATAACCGGCTGGATTACACTTTCCCGAATTACAACCCGAACCCCGAAGCGATGGAAATGCTGCATGACATGGCGGCAACGGTAAAATCCAGCGGTGCCGATCTGGCACTTGGGTTTGACGGTGACGGTGATCGTTGTGGCGTCGTCGATGATGAAGGCGAAGAAATCTTTGCCGACAAGGTGGGTGTGATCATGGCCCGCGATCTTGCCAAGCTGCACCCCGGATCGACCTTTGTCGCAGATGTGAAATCTACCGGCCTGTTTGCCAGCGATCCCGAGTTGCAGGCACTTGGCGTCAAGGCAGATTACTGGAAAACCGGCCACAGCCACATGAAACGGCGCGTCAAGGAAATCGGCGCGCTGGCTGGGTTCGAAAAGTCGGGCCATTACTTTCTGGCCGAGCCGGTCGGGCGCGGTTATGACTGCGGAATGCGCGTAGCGGTCGAGATCTGCAAGCTGATGGACCGCAACCCGGATCAAAGCATGTCCGACCTGCGCAAGGCGCTGCCCAAAACATGGTCAACGCCCACCATGTCACCTTATGCAGCAGATACCGAAAAATACGATATCCTGCAGCGTCTGGTCGACAAGCTCGTTGCCAAAAGCGAAGCTAGTGAGACATTTGCTGGCCGTGCGATCAAAGAGGTCGTTACGGTGAACGGCGCACGTGTCATTTTGGACAATGGCAGCTGGGGGCTGGTGCGGGCTTCATCCAACACACCCAATCTGGTGGTCGTCTGTGAAAGCAGCGAAAGCGAGGCTGAGATGCGGGCGATCTTTGCCGATATCGATGCGGTGATCCGAACCGAACCCGGTGTTGGCGATTACGACCAGACCATCTGAGGAAAACTGCTTGGGGCATATCTGATTGCCCCAAGCGCAACACTTGCTCAGTTGCCGCCAAACAGTTTGAGCAGCCCTTTCTTCGCCTCTTCTTCAAGCTTGTTCTTAAGCGCATCTTCGATCTGATCGCTGTCCGTGATGGTGGTATCCAGCTCGTTTCCAACCTTCTCGAAAACTTTCTGTTTCGCGTCGTTTTCCAGCTCTTTGACCTTCACATCTGCCGCCGCTTCGATGACCTTGGTCAGATCCGGCTTGATTGACGGGTTGCTCCACGGGCCAACGATACGCACAGGCACCGATATGCCCTGCCCCGAATTGGCCCGCAAAGCTACGGGCGTGAACAGATAATCGATATTGCGCGCACCCAGCCCCACGATCCCCTGACCATCGGCGCGAAAATTCTTGAGCGACATAAGCAGATCGTTATTCGTCAACACACCCTGATCGATGGCGAAGCTGGCCGACAGGCTGTTGAACACAGTCGTCCCGCCTGATCCGGTCCCCTGCCCCATAAGTCGATCCAGATCGAAACCGGATATTACCCCCGTCCCGACATCCAGATTTCCCTTACCGCTGAGAGAATGCATAATCTGATCCTCAGACTGACCTACACCCAGAAACTCAACGGTTCCTGCCGCGCTTCCCGACAGGCGTTCGACCCCGGCCAGTGTCGACAACGCCTGTTTCAGATCAATCTCACTTGCCGTCACCTTGCCGCCCACGGACAGGCCATTGCGATTGTTGGCAACCACCTGCCCATTCAACTGACCCGAAAACAACGTCGCGGGATGCATGGCAAGAACCGCCCGCGCGCGATCAAGTGTCAGCGTCAGGTCACTTTTCCCAAAGGTCATGCCGGGAACCGCGATTGAGTTGGCCGTCAGGCGAATATTGCCATTCGCCAAAGCCAATGCGGATGCGTCGATTGGGTCTTTTGACCAGCCTTCCTGAACTGGTGACGCAGGTTGAGACGCGCCACCCGACCCGGCGCCGGTTTCGGATATCTTTGACAGGTCAAGATCGCCCGCATCCAACCGTGCGACGATCTGAGGGGGATCGGAAATGGTGATATCCGCCTCTCCGACGAACTGGTTGCCATCCAACTGCGCTGTCATGCTCCGCAGGGAAATCCGACCGTCCCGCGTATAGGTCATTTGTGCAGAGATATCGGCAACGTTACCCAATCCCCACGGCACAGCCACACCCGCCTGACCGAAGGCCGCCAGCATCTTTTCCGTATCTCGGGTGGTGATCTTTGTGGTCCCGTCCATCTCTCCGGCCAGATTGACGTGGCCGTCAAAGCCTATCTCACCACCCGGTGCAGTCAGGGCCAGTTCAAGCGCGGTTACGGACCCTGCGGCAAAAGTTGGCAAGTCCGGGATCTTCAAATCAACCTGAACAGCACCTCCGGGTACAGGCATTGATGCTTCCATTACCATCGGCGCAGTGACCTGAGGCCAACTGGCCGACAAGGTGACATCAGGAAAATCCATCTGCGTGGCACCGTCTTCCACATAGATCAGTCGCGCATTATTTAGCTGCAACTCTTCCAAAGTTACGGCCGACGATGCGCCTGCCGGAACCGTCCCCGCAGACGGTGTGGCAGTCGCGGTGGTCACAGGCGCGCTCAGCCCCCAGTTTCCGCGCCCTTGCGAACGCTCCAGCCGCAGCACCGGGTTTTCCGCGAAAACGCGTTTGATCCGCAGATCCCCATTCAAAAGCGCAGCAGCATCCACGCCCACGGCAAGGCTATCAGCGCTCAGCATCGGCTCTGGCCCGGCCCAGCTGGCGTTCCCAAAACGCACCGGCCCGGTTTCCATACCCAGCACCGGCCAGAACGACAGGCGCACATCGCCGCTCAATGTCAGTTCGCGCCCTGTCTGGGCTTTGACCTGCTCGGCCAGAATCGCGCCAAGCTTGTCGCCGGGCATCAGCAATAGCGCGCCAATGACCAGCCCAACCACCGCCACAACAATAAACAGGATGCGTATCAGCCATTTCATGATCTGCTCTCCGCCTTTTGGCTTGTCTTTACCGCGATCATTCAAATCGCACGTCACATTTGCAAGGGGAAGCTTTCCCCACTATATGCCGCGCCATGACGACGAACCCGCCAAACCTCCGCCCTGACCTGGCTCCGGCCGCCCGGATCACCGAGACACCCCGTTCAAACCAGCCGACGATCGGCATGGTGTCGCTGGGCTGTCCAAAAGCTTTGGTCGACAGCGAACGCATTCTGACCCGGCTTCGTGCTGAAGGATACGGCATTTCGCCCGATTATGCCGGGGCCGATGCCGTCATTGTGAACACCTGCGGGTTCCTCGACAGCGCCAAGGCGGAATCGCTGGACGCAATCGGAGAGGCACTGGTTGAAAACGGCAAGGTCATCGTCACCGGCTGTCTGGGGGCCGAACCGGATTACATCCGCGAACACCACCCCCGCATCATGGCGGTCACCGGTCCGCATCAGTACGAACAGGTACTGGATGCGGTTCACGCCGCCGTTCCCCCTGACCCTGACCCGTTCGTCGATCTGCTGCCCGCCAGCAGCGTTCGACTGACCCCCCGCCACTACAGTTATCTGAAAATCTCCGAGGGCTGTAACCACAAATGCAAGTTCTGCATCATCCCCGATATGCGGGGAAAACTGGCCAGCCGTCCGGCCCATGCGGTTCTGCGCGAGGCGGAAAAGCTGGTCGAAAATGGCGTGCGTGAACTGTTGGTGATCTCGCAGGATACTTCGGCCTATGGGCTGGATCGGAAATACGATGTGAACCCGTGGAAAGACCGCGAGGCGCGCAGCCACATCACCGATCTGGCCCGAGAACTGGGTCAGATGGATGCCTGGGTACGGCTGCACTATGTCTATCCCTATCCGCATGTGCGCGAGTTGATCCCGCTGATGGCGGACGCCGGGTCCAACATACTGCCCTATCTGGATATCCCGTTCCAGCACGCCCACCCGGATGTTCTGAAACGGATGGCCCGCCCCGCCGCAGCGGCCAAAACTCTGGACGAAATTCAGGCCTGGCGCGCAATCTGCCCCGATATCACCCTGCGTTCGACCTTTATCGTTGGCTATCCCGGTGAGACCGAGGCCGAATTCCAAACCCTGCTGGACTGGATGGATGAGGCGCAACTGGATCGTGTCGGCTGTTTTCAATACGAAAACGTGGATGGTGCGCGCTCAAACGACCTGCCTGATCATGTTCCGGCCGAAATCAAGCAAGAGCGGTGGGATCGCTTCATGGAAAAGGCTCAGGCCATTTCAGAAGCCAAGTTGCAAGCTAAAGTCGGACAAACGCTTCAAGTAATCGTTGACGAAGTGGATGACGAAGCCGCCACCTGCCGCACCAAATCGGACGCGCCCGAGATCGACGGTAACCTGTTCATTGACGAGGGCTTCGAAGGCCTCAAACCCGGCGATATCGTCACGGTCGAAGTGGACGAGGCGGGGGAATACGATCTGTGGGGGAAACCCGTTTGACGCCAGTAACCTGCCCATAATGCCCTCGGGTGAATAGTTACCCCGTACAGCGCAGGTAGCAAAAAACCGCCAGAATGGCGGCGATAATTCCTGAAAATGGTGCAGGCGGTCCGCAATCAGACCGCCTGCGATAAGCTTACTGAGAAACCGGGTTGCAGACAGTCTGACCTGCTTCGGTTGTTGCCAGTTCATAGCCTGCCGAGCAGCTGGCCGAGCCATACTTGTCGTAGTCGGGTTGTACGTAAACAGGGGTCGGTTCTTCCTGCTGCGCACAAGCAGTCAGGACCAGGGCAAATGCGCCAACGGCTGCAAGTTTCAGTTTCATGTCCGTCAATCCTCTATTACTTTTCTGATATTGCCCAGCTTTTCGGGGCCGCCATCAGAATAAGGATTGAACGGCAATCTGGCAACAGCATCAATCACATCATTGTGAGACAGAGCGATTCCATGCCAGTTCGAAGCCCAAATGATGATCCTTGCGGCATTACAGCTACCTTTTTGTCTGCATCGTCCTAAACTGTGCGACGTTTCAGCCAAAGACGGAGAAGCCACATGTCAGACACACCCGTTATTGCCCAGAAAACCCCTTTTTCAGTCGAGGTTGTCGAAGGGAAAACCTATTTCTGGTGCGCGTGTGGAAAATCGAACCGCCAACCCTTTTGCGATGGCTCACATAAAGGCAGTGGGTTCGAACCGGTGAAATACACGGCCGAGACCAGCAAAAAGGTCTTCTTTTGCGGGTGCAAACACAGTGCAAACGCGCCGCTATGCGATGGAACGCACAAAGACCTTTGATCAACCTTTTAATCGGTTCAGTGTCTCTGAATTTGCACAGAAATCCGGGGCCGTATCCGCTGGATGCTGCCGCTGAGCCAGCCAGCTGGTGCATTGCGCATCACAGCCCGATGCGCGACAACGCGTGACCAGTTTGGCGTATTCTTCGGGCGACAGCCGCCCTTCGGCCATTGCTTCGCTCAGTGAAATTCCCATGCTTCGCGAGACAGAGCGCGTCAACCAAAAGTGCTTTTCGACCTCACCCAGAATATCCCGAGGCATCACGCGTCCTCCGCTTGCAAAGCTTTGATGGCCTTGAAACGCTCACGGTTTGGGCATGTGCATGGGGCATGATCAATCTGTTCGCGCCGTTCCAGCCACTCTGGGCAGGTTCTGGCCCAGGCACAGCCTCGGCATTGCTGCACGATCTCGGCCCAATCCTCATGTTTCAGGTGACCGTCCCGATAGGCTGCGGCCAGGTCGGTTCCTGTGACCTCGCCCATCCGCAGTACCAGGCGCAGGTGGGCCATGATTTCACCGAGACGTGGCATGGCGAACCTGACAGTTAAGGCATCAATTTGTGCAGTAACTCCTGGTTACGGCAATATTCAGGTGTCCGCGCAGCGGTCGCCATTTTCTTAAGCAGATCCTGACAATGATCCGGGTTCGGACAATCGGTACATCGCAGAACTGCGTCAGAAATCTGGTCGACAGATAGCTTGCCGCCAATGGCTGCTTCCTCAAGATCGATGTCCAGCATTCTGGCCATATCGTCCACCAATCCGGCATGAAGCCGCAAGGACTCTCGGGTGGGCATGCTATATCCTTTCCCTTTCGCGCTTTACGAAATCCTAGCGCATCCGGAAGGTCAGACTTTGATACAGGTCAAGATTGGACGCCGATGTGGTCCAGATAGGCCCGGGTTGCATCCTGAACGCGGCGAAAGCGGTCCCCGCCCAGCTTTTTGCCTCCGTACCAGCGGGTGACGATGATCACGTGATTGTCCAGCCCTGCACGCTCGATCATCCGCAGGATTACCATACCGGCGCCGCTCTCCCCATCATCGGCCTTCAGCGCGCCGGTCGGCAAAGAGGCGGCCCAGGTGTTATGTGTGGCCTTGGCATAGGATTTATCGGACTTCAGTTGGTCCAAAACCGCGTCGACGTCCGCGCGTGACGCCACAGGCGCGCCAGATACCGCATATTTCGACCCGCGATCCGTCAAAATCACGCCAAGGCGCACAAGATCGGTCATTGCGTCAGTCCCAGTTGTGTCGCGGTTTCAAGCACGATGTGAACGCGCTGCGCGTTTGGCGGGTGGGTGCCCAGAAACCTGTCACCGGGATCCGGAATGCGATCAAAGAACTTTGCCCCGATCAGCGGGTTGTAGCCCGCATTATGTGTAATGATCGTGCCCATCTGGTCAGCCTCAAGCTCAAAATCCTTCACATAAGCCTGAACACCAACCTGCGCCCCAACTTTCTGGGCCTCTTCTATGTCGGCGGCGTCGCCCCCGCGCAGCTTTTCCGCCTTTCCGAACTCAGTTGCGCTTGCGCTGGCATTTTCGCTTTGCCGTGCGATGTGGCCCAGCACGTGATGGGCCGCCTCGTGCCCCATGACAAAAGCCAGTTCATCTGCATTTTGTGTGGAACGGATCATCGCAAGTGTAAAGATTATGGTGGGTTGCTTCTGGTCGTCCAATGTCTGAAACGCATTGGCCGGCGCACGTGGGTTCAGATCAACGAGAACCCGGAAATCGCATTTCTGAGGCCTTGATTGTTTCAAACACTGGCTGCGAGCCTCGGCCCCAATGTTCTGGCTGACTTCGCGAAAGGTCTGGGCCATGGTTTCGGACTCCGGCCCTTCACCCAGCCAATCCGCGGCGGGTTGCACGCGCAATGCACCTTCCGCACAGGCCGCAAGCAGCAGGGGAAGCACCAAAACAAAGCGTCTGCGCATGTTACATCCTTCGGCTCGGTCTGACCGTGATTTCAACATAGTACGTGCTGTTCAGAGTAACCACACAATGCTTTGAAACGAACGTCTTGCATTGCGCGTCGACGGCTTGCACTCTGTCCTTATGTTTTCGATTGAGCATGAATTCGACTCGACGGTCATAACGCTTGTGGACGAAGGTGAAAAACCTTTGCAAGAGGATGTTGTGATCAACAATTTCGCCGAATGCGTCACGCTGGAACAGTTTGATCCGCGAACCGACCAGGTGCAAAAGATCACCTTGTCGCCCGAACAGGTCCGCGATCTGGCCGCAGCGCTGGACCTGCCCGAGGGTGTTTACCAGATCCGTGAAACGGGGCCTTAGGGCATATAGACAAACACCTTGTTGCGCGCGGTTTGCCCCTGCTTGAGTGTCAGTGTCGAAGGGGCAACGCCAAGACATTTCGCAAGGATCACCTGAACCGCATGGTTGGCTTTGCCGCTGTCAGGCGGTGCCGTGACAAATACCCTGATCTGCCCGTCTTTCACGACCACCCGGTCGCGCGCGGCCTTGGGTGTAACTTTCAGATGAAACGTTGCCCCGGCGTGCGCCTGCGCGCTGAGATCCGGCAGATCCCGTAGTTTGGATTTCGCCATTGTCGCCCCTTCCCTCAATAGTCTTGCATGATGGGCGGTGGAATGAAATTGATCCACGCGATCCGTCGCCGCGCCCTTGAAACCCTCGGCATGCCGACCAAGATACAGAGACGTGATGTAAAGGAAGTTAACATATGTCCATGAAAAACCCCGCTGCTCTGGAGTTTTTGCAGTCGCGCCGGTCCCGACCCGCCAAGACACTGGTTGCCCCGGCTCCGACACGGGACGAATTGCGCCCCCTGCTGACCGCAGCCGCACGCAGCCCCGATCACGGAAAACTGGAACCCTGGCGATTTATCGTTCTGGAACAGGGGGCCATGGCACGGTTGGCAACCTTGACCGAGGCCTGCGGGCAAAGGCTGAACAAAAGTCCGGAAGATATTGCAAAAGCACGCAGCCAATTTGACATGGGACATCTGGCCGTAGCCGTAATCGAAGTACAAAAACCGTCCGAAAAAATACCTGCAATCGAACAAACCTATTCTGCGGGCGCGGTCTGTCTGGCCCTGCTGAATGCCGCGCTGGCCGCAGGCTGGGGCGCAAACTGGCTATCGGGTTGGCAAACCCATGACCACGACTTCTGCGTCGACGCCTTTGGGCTTGCCGACAACGAACGTGTCGCCGGGCTGATACATATCGCCACCGAGGGAACAGCGCCACCCGAACGCCCGCGGCCCGATGTGGCAGCCTTGACGGAATGGATCACAGAATGATCATCCTGAACGCCTTTTTCAGCGCGCTCGGCCAAATCGGAGATCCCAAATTCCGCGCCGTTCTGCTGCGCGGTGTAGGTTTGACCATCCTGTTGCTGGGTCTCGCCTGTGCGGGTGCGATCAGGTTGATCAACTGGTTGTCGGGCAGTGAACTCTCGCTGCCATTTGTCGGCGCAGTGCCATGGCTGAATGACGTTCTGAACTATTCAGGTATCGTTCTCGTCCTGATCCTGCCTGTTTTCCTGATGGTGCCGGTGGCGTCAGCCATCACATCGATCTTTCTGGACGAAGTGGCACAGGCCGTCGAGGACAAGCACTTTCCAGCCTTACCACCTGCACGACGCATCCCGGTGTCAGAAGCCCTGTTGGACGGCCTCAGCTTTCTTGGCGTGCTGATTGTCGCAAACCTGCTGGCGCTGATCCTCTATGCGATCTTCACCCCGTTTGCGCCCTTCATCTTCTGGGCCATGAACGGGTTCCTGTTGGGGCGGGAATACTTCACGCTGGTTGCAATGCGCCGGATCGGACGGGACGGCGCACGCCAATTGCGAGCCAGGCATTCGACCACGATCTGGGTCGCTGGAACGCTGATGGCCATTCCGCTGTCGATACCGCTGTTGAATCTGGTGATCCCGATCCTTGGCGCGGCGACATTCACCCATATTTTTCATGCTGTGTCAGGCCAAAAGGTCTGACACAGATTAGCGCGGCTCCAGTTGGTTCAGCCAGTCGAAGTCCCGCACTGAAATCACACCAGATATGATGATCCCGGCAATGATAGCCCACAAAACCACAGCAATGGCGGTGGTGATCCACATCTTTGCCTTCAGATGATGGACTTCCGGCGCACCCGCATGGGTGCCCGGAACGATATCGTTCAGGTCACCCTGAGTTTTGATGCGAATGGGCAAAACCACTAGCAACGTCATGAACCAGATGACGGCAAACAGCACCAATGCAGCAGTAATGGTCACTTCAGCCCCTCCGGGTTTTGCGGATCATACCTGTTCCAGCTCGACAAGGCAGCCGTTGAAGTCCTTGGGATGCAAGAACAGCACCGGCTTGCCATGCGCGCCGATCTTGGGCTCCCCCGACCCCAGAACACGGGCACCGGTCGCTTTCAAATGATCACGGGCGGCGATGATGTCTTCGACCTCATAGCATACGTGATGAATACCGCCTGCCGGGTTCTTTTCCAGAAACCCGTTGATAGGGCTGTCGTCGCCAAGCGGGTACAAAAGTTCGATCTTGGTGTTGGGCAGTTCGATGAACACAACCGTGACGCCATGATCCGGCTCGTCCTGCGGCGCGCCAACCTTGGCGCCCAGCGCATTGCGGTACTGTTCGGATGCCGCCTCAAGGTCGGGTACGGCGATGGCAACGTGGTTCAGACGCCCAATCATGTCTCACTCCTGATGTCCTGCGTTGCGTGGGTTATGGGGGCTGCTCTGCAAAAGGACAAGTGCGCCAAATCGCGCGTTAACGTCGTGTTAGCCAGAAGTTCCTAGCGTGAAGCATCTGCTGGATAGGAGAGCTGCCATGGACGATTCGGGCCTCATTGCCACCACCGCCGCCACGCCCACCGCAACGCGGCCCTTGCTGGGACAGACAATTCTGGTTGTTGAAGACAGCCGATATGCCTGCGACGCGATCCGCCTGATGTGCCTGCACAGCGGCGCACGCATCCGACGCGCTGACTGCCTGAAATCGGCACGGCGACACCTGCAGATCTATCGCCCCTCGGTCATTCTGGTCGATATGGGCCTGCCCGACGGGTCCGGAGCTGACCTGATCGCCGAACTGGCCGAAGCTTCACCACGGATCAGCGTGATCATGGGCCTGTCGGGCGATGACGCTACCGAAGGTCTGGCGTACGCAGCCGGAGCGGATGGATTTCTGTCCAAGCCGATAAAATCATTGTCTTATTTTCAGAAGTCCATTCTGGAGCGCCTGCCCGAAGATCGACGCCCAAGCGGGCTCCACTCGGTTCGCGACGAAGTCATCCGACCCGACCCGATGGCTTATCAGGACGACATGGCGCATATCGCCGATGTCCTTACCGGGCCCAACGATCATCGCACATGGGATTACGCCGCCCAGTTTCTGCAAGGGGTCGCACGGGAAGCCGATGACAGACCGTTGGCAGAAGCCGCCCGAAAGCTGGCGCTGTCACGGGCGAACGGCGCACCGATCACGGCGCAGGCAGCGCAGGTCGCCGGCATGGTGCAGAACCGTTTGGAACAAAGAAAGGCGATTTGACGTGATTGCAGCTTATTTCATCACTGCAACGCTTCTGTGCATCTGGGCCTATCGCCAAACACGGCAGACTGCACGCTCAATTCGTGTCAACCGAGGCGATTTGAACAACCCACTGGACTGACCCGCGAATACGCACCGGCACCAAAATGAAACCGCCCGCTGAATGCGGGCGGCTCTCGTTCAGTCCTGCGGGATGAGGCGCAAGCCCAGTTCCATCAGCTGATCCGAGGTCGGGTCTGAAGGTGCGTCCATCATCAGATCTTCGGCCCGCTGGTTCATAGGGAACATCATGACCTCGCGGATATTGGCCTCATCCGCCAACAGCATCACGATCCGGTCGATCCCAGCGGCGCAGCCACCGTGCGGCGGCGCACCGTAGTGGAAGGCGTTGAACAGAGCGCCAAAGCGGGATTTCACTTCATCCTCGCCATAGCCTGCCAGTTCAAAGGCCTTCAGCATGATTTCCGGCTTGTGGTTCCGGATCGCACCCGACACCAGCTCATATCCATTGCACGCGAGGTCATACTGATACCCGCGCACATCCAGCGGATTGCCCTGTAGCGCTTCCATGCCGCCCTGCGGCATCGAGAACGGGTTGTGCTCAAAGTCGATCGCGCCGGTTTCTTCGTCTTGCTCGTAGATCGGGAAATCAACGATCCAGGCAAAGGCAAAGCGGTCTTTCTCGGTCAGCCCAAGCTCGTCGCCGATCACATCGCGCGCCTTGCCTGCAACCTTTTCAAAGGCTTTCGGCTTGCCGCCCAGGAAAAACGCCGCATCGCCGACACCCAGACCCAATTGCTGACGGATAGCCTCGGTCCGCTCGGGGCCGATGTTCTTGGCCAGCGGGCCTGCGGCTTCCATCCCTTCGCCCTGATCGCGCCAGAAGATGTAGCCCATACCGGGCAGACCCTCTTTCTGGGCAAAGGCGTTCATGCGGTCACAGAACTTGCGGCTGCCACCGGTTGGCGCGGGGATAGCGCGAATTTCGGTGCCTTCCTGTTCGAGCAGCTTTGCAAAAATCGCAAAACCAGACCCGCGGAAGTGGTCGGAAACCACCTGCATCTTAATTGGGTTCCGCAGGTCGGGCTTGTCCGTGCCGTACCACAGAGCCGAATCCTTGTAGGAAATCTGCGGCCAGTCCTGATCGACCTTGCGACCGCCACCGAACTCTTCGAACACACCGGTCAGAACGGGCTGGATCGTGTCGAACACGTCCTGCTGCTCGACAAAGGACATCTCGAGGTCAAGCTGGTAGAAATCGGTGGGTGAGCGGTCGGCGCGCGGGTCTTCGTCGCGGAAGCAGGGCGCAATCTGGAAATACTTGTCGAAACCCGACACCATAATCAGCTGCTTGAACTGCTGCGGGGCTTGCGGCAACGCGTAGAACTTACCCGGATGCAGGCGCGACGGCACAAGGAAGTCACGCGCGCCTTCGGGTGAGGACGCGGTGATGATCGGCGTCTGGTACTCGCGGAACCCCTGATCCCACATACGCTTGCGCATGGAGGCCACCACGTCCGAGCGCAAGGTCATGTTGCGCTGCATCGCCTCGCGTCGCAGGTCGAGGTAACGATAGCGCAGGCGGGTTTCCTCGGGGTATTCCTGATCGCCGAACACCATTAGCGGCAGTTCCTCGGCGGCCCCCAGAACTTCCAGTTCGCGCACGTAAACCTCGATCTCACCGGTGGGCAGTTTCGGGTTCACCAGTTCGGCGGCACGCGCCTTGACGGTTCCGTCGATGCGGATGCACCATTCGGAACGCACCTTTTCAAGCGCAGCAAAAGCGGCGCTGTCGCCGTCACACAGGATCTGGGTTACGCCGAAATGGTCGCGCAGGTCGATGAACAGGACGCCCCCATGATCTCGGACCCGATGCACCCAACCGGACAGGCGAACGGTTTCACCGACATTAGCGGCGGTCAGTGCGGCGCAGGTGTGGCTGCGATAGGCGTGCATGGATCATATCCCTTCGGGCGCAGAATTCGTCGCGCCGATACACCCTGTCAGGCCCGGAAAGTCAAGGCGGGTCGCCCTGTCAAAACGGCCTTTGCACGTTGCCTGAGTAGAAATAGACACCCAGCCCGACCGCAAAGATGATATTGCCCGCAATCGCGTGCAGCAGCACCGCGTAGAAGAACGAACCGCGCTGCCTGTAGGCCCATGTAAACAGCAGCCCGCCCGCAAATGTCATGAGGGCGACAGTCCAGCTCCAATACATCAGATGCGCGAACGAGAAGATGGCAGCATTCAGCACATAAGCCGCACGCCCCTCTGGCAGGATCGAGTGATAACGCCGGAAGAACAGTGGGCGGAACAACAGTTCCTGAGGCAGTGCAGACAAAACAGGATAACCGATCCAGATAAGCGCCAGCATCTCAGGGCGGTGTATCAGCAGAAGAAATGCGGCGTCGGGGCGTGTCACCTGAATCAGCCCGACGCAAAACACGGACATGAAAGCGGTAAACAGCACAACTTCGCGAAGCGACCAGTTGGCCCAATCATAGCGCAACTCGGCCCATTGAAAGCCCGGTGTCCAATGCAGCAGCATGATCCCCAGCCCGGTCAGGGCAAACAGAGCCGGAAACATCCAGTTCGGTGGAAACAAAACCGCGATGATCAGCGGCAGGACAACATAGAACAGGCCGAACTCAACCCTTAACCGCGGCAATGCAACCGGCGGTCCGACCATCGCGCTGTCTTTGGTCACGTGTCTATCAGCTCCACCCGAATCAGCCCGCGCAATGAATTGCCCATGTAGGCAGTTTGTGCATTTTTCAGGTCGCTCAAGGTCAGCACGGCCTCAGACACCGTTCCTTTATCCAGTAATTCTTCGCGCAATATGCCAGGCAACAGACCGCTGGACAGCGCAGGTGTCAGAATACGACCGTCCTGTTTTTCGACGAAAAGGTTGCTGATGGTGCCCTCACACAGCTCATCAAGCTCATTCAGGAATAGCACCTCGTCTATGCCATCCGTCAGCGCGGCGCGAGTATTGTCGTAAAGGGCGCGGCGGCTTGTCTTGTGACGCAGCCAAAGATCATTGGATGCCAGCCGCTGTTCGGACAGGGCGATGCGCCAGACCGGGAGATTGTTGGCCAGAACCCCGGTCGTCAATTCGAACGCACCCGATGCGTCCAGTGTAAGGCGGCACCGCAAGGGAGTGTCGCCCAACGCGCCATCCAGCGCGGCGGTCGCTGCATCCGGGTTAAAGGTAAGGCCAAAGGCCGCAGCGGTTCGGGCCATGCGCGCAAGGTGACGGTCTTTTCGGACAAAGCCCCGACCTGGCCGAAAGGCCAGCGTTTCGATCAGGCGGAAATCAGGCTCAGCTGGCGGGCGAAGCGGGCTTTCCATAGCGCCTCCTCATATTCTGCCGGGGCGGTGCTGTCCCAGACAAGGCCCCCGCCCACGTTCAGGGTGGCCTGATCGGCTTCCAGCATCAGCGTACGGATGGCCACGTTGAACTCGGACCGGCCATCAGGCGCGGCCCAGCCGATGGTGCCACAATAGATGTCGCGCGGCCAGGGTTCCAGCCCGGCCAGAATTTCCATGGCGCGAATTTTGGGGGCGCCCGTGATCGAGCCGCAGGGAAACAACGCCGTCAGTATATCGCTGAGCCCTGCGCATTTGAGCAACTGGGCACGGACAAGGGAAACCATCTGATGCACTGTCGCATAGGTTTCCACCTTGAACAGTTCAGGGACATGAACGGAACCGGGCAATGCGACACGGCTGATATCGTTGCGCAGAAGATCGACGATCATCAGGTTTTCCGCCCGGTTCTTTTCGTCCGTGGTCAGAAACGCCCGGCGCCGCATATCCTCATCCGGGTCTTCGCTGCGCGGCTGGGTGCCCTTCATCGGTCGAGTCTCGATCTTTCCATCCGCGTCTGTGCGGAAGAACAACTCTGGCGAGCGGCTGAGCAAATCCGGCAACCCGACCTGCTGCACCAGCGCACCATGCCCAACGGGCTGCCCCGCTGCCAGTGCCGCATAAAGGGTTTCACTGCTGCCCGAGACGGTCAGGTCAATCGGAAAGGTCAGGTTCGCCTGATAGATGTCACCGGCACCGATGGCATCATGCACCACTTGAAAGGCTTCGCCATAGCGCGCCTCGTCCCAGCGCGGCTGAAACGCGCGCACCTCGCCTGCGGGCGTCGGTAAAGAAACCCGATCCGGCGCGCCGTAAACTCCAAAGCACAGCAAGGGCAGCCGACGCGATTCCGGCAAAAGTTTGATCAGCCGGGGTTCAAGCACATATCCCAGTTCATAACTGGCATAGCCAGCCAGCCAGGCGCCGCGCGCGCGCGCCTCATCCAGCGCCGCCAGAGCCTGGGGCACGTCCTCCGCCGTATCCGCGCGGATAATCCGAGACGGGCGCTGAAACCGGGTTCCGCGACCGGCTGGTCCCTGATCAAAACGAATACGCAACTGCATCCTCTTTTGCCGTGAAGGGCGATATAGAGAATACTCTGGCAGGGGAAAGGGGGGAAAGCGGCAATTTCGCTTCTGTTTCCGATACCCCTTGAACCTTTCTGCGTGGTCCCTATAACGCACGACAATTTGGGCGCTTGGGCGGCGCCCGCGACTCGTGCAAAATCGAAGGGGCCAGGCCATGCCGAAGAGAACCGACATCAAGTCGATCATGATCATCGGGGCGGGTCCCATTGTTATCGGTCAGGCCTGCGAGTTCGACTATTCCGGCGCTCAGGCCTGCAAGGCCCTGCGCGAAGAAGGTTACCGGGTTATTCTGGTCAACTCGAACCCGGCGACAATCATGACTGACCCCGGACTTGCCGATGCCACCTATATCGAGCCGATCACGCCCGAGGTCGTCGCCAAGATCATCGAAAAGGAACGCCCTGACGCCCTGCTGCCCACAATGGGCGGGCAAACCGGTCTGAACACCTCGCTCGCGCTGGAAGAGATGGGGGTGTTGGACAAGTTCGGTGTCGAGATGATCGGTGCCAAACGCGACGCCATCGAGATGGCCGAGGATCGCAAATTGTTCCGCGAGGCGATGGATCGGCTGGGGTTGGAAAACCCCAAAGCCACCATCGTGACCGCCCCCAAGAAGGCCGACGGCTCTGCCGATCTGGAAGCAGGTGTGCAGATCGCTCTGGACGAGTTGGAGGAAATCGGCCTGCCCGCCATCATCCGCCCGGCCTTTACCTTGGGCGGCACAGGCGGCGGCGTGGCCTATAACCGCGAGGATTATATCCATTTCTGCCGCTCGGGCATGGATGCCTCGCCTGTCAACCAGATCCTCGTCGATGAAAGCCTGCTGGGCTGGAAAGAATACGAGATGGAAGTGGTGCGCGACACTGCCGACAACGCCATCATCGTCTGTTCCATCGAAAACGTCGACCCGATGGGCGTGCACACGGGTGACTCGATCACCGTGGCCCCTGCCCTGACGCTGACCGACAAGGAATACCAGATCATGCGCAACGGCTCGATTGCCGTGCTGCGCGAGATCGGGGTGGAAACCGGCGGCTCGAACGTGCAATGGGCGATCAACCCCGATGATGGCCGCATGGTTGTGATCGAAATGAACCCGCGCGTGTCGCGTTCATCGGCGCTGGCCTCCAAGGCGACGGGTTTCCCGATTGCCAAGATCGCCGCGAAACTGGCCGTGGGCTACACGCTGGACGAGTTGGACAATGACATCACCAAGGTCACGCCTGCGTCGTTCGAACCTACCATCGACTATGTCGTCACCAAGATCCCGAAATTCGCGTTTGAAAAATTCCCCGGCTCTGAACCCTACCTGACCACTGCAATGAAGTCGGTGGGTGAGGCGATGTCCATCGGGCGCACCATCCACGAATCCATGCAGAAGGCGCTGGCATCGATGGAATCCGGCCTGACCGGGTTTGATGAGATCGAAATTCCGGGGCTGAGCATCGGCCTGTGGGATGAGGTCGAAAGCAGCGACGACAAAGCGCATGTCATCAAGGCGATCAGCAAGCAGACCCCCGACCGCCTGCGCACCATCGCCCAAGCCATGCGTCATGGCCTGAGCGACGATGAAATCTTTGGCGTCACCAAGTTTGACCCCTGGTTCCTGGCCCGCATTCGCGAGATCATCGAAGCAGAACGCACCGTGCGTAAGGATGGTCTGCCAGTGACCGAAGAAGGCATCCGCAAGCTCAAGATGCTGGGCTTCACCGATGCGCGTCTGGGCAACCTGTCAGGCCGCAGCGAAGATAACGTGCGCCGCGCCCGCCACAATCTGGGCGTCACCGCGGTCTTTAAACGCATTGATACCTGCGCTGCTGAGTTCGAAGCGCAGACACCCTATATGTACTCGACTTACGAAGCCCCGATGATGGGAGATGTCGAATGCGAGGCACGCCCAAGCGACCGCAAGAAGGTCGTTATTCTTGGTGGTGGCCCGAACCGGATCGGTCAGGGGATCGAGTTCGATTATTGCTGCTGCCACGCCTGCTATGCGCTAACCGAGGCCGGGTACGAAACCATCATGGTCAATTGCAACCCCGAGACGGTCTCGACCGACTATGACACCTCGGACCGTCTGTATTTTGAGCCGCTGACCTTTGAACACGTCATGGAAATCCTGACGAAAGAACAGGAAAACGGTACGCTGCACGGCGTGATCGTTCAGTTCGGTGGGCAAACTCCGTTGAAGCTGGCCAACGCGCTTGAGGCCGAGGGCATTCCGATTCTGGGTACCACACCGGACGCAATTGACCTGGCCGAAGACCGTGAACGGTTCCAGGCGCTGGTCAATGAACTGGGCCTGAAACAGCCCAGAAACGGTATTGCCTCGACCGATGAAAAGGCGCTGGAGATTGCCGAAGAGATCGGTTTCCCGCTGGTCATTCGCCCCTCTTACGTTCTGGGCGGTCGTGCGATGGAAATCGTGCGCGATATGGATCAGCTGCGACGCTATATCAACGAGGCCGTTGTGGTCTCGGGCGACAGCCCCGTACTGCTGGACAGCTATCTGGCGGGCGCGGTCGAGCTGGACGTAGATGCGCTGTGTGACGGCACCGACGTTCACGTGGCGGGCATCATGCAGCACATCGAAGAAGCGGGCGTTCACTCGGGCGATTCCGCCTGTTCGCTGCCGCCCTATTCGCTGTCGAAAGAGATCATCGGGCAGATCAAGGAACAGGCATTCAAACTGGCCAAGGCGCTGAATGTCGTTGGCCTGATGAATGTGCAATTCGCGATCAAGGATGATGAGATCTATCTGATCGAAGTGAACCCGCGCGCCTCGCGCACCGTGCCGTTTGTTGCCAAGGCCACCGACAGTGCAATTGCGTCGATTGCGGCGCGCGTCATGGCGGGCGAGAAACTGGCCGATTTCCCGATGCGCCCGCCCTATCAGGAAGGCAAGGACACCAAGATCGCGGACCAGATGACGTTGGCCGATCCGGACATGCCGTGGTTCTCGGTGAAAGAGGCCGTCATGCCCTTCGCCCGGTTCCCCGGCGTCGACACCATCCTTGGCCCGGAAATGCGCTCGACCGGCGAGGTGATGGGCTGGGACCGTGACTTCCCACGCGCGTTCCTCAAGGCGCAGATGGGCGCGGGCATGGTGCTGCCGTCCTCTGGCCGTGCGTTCATTTCGATCAAGGATGCCGACAAGGGCAAAGCCATGCTGGAAGCGGCGCAGGTTCTGGTTGATCAGGGTTTCACGCTTGTGGCCACGCGCGGCACGCAAAGCTGGCTGGACGAACAGGGTGTTGCCTGTGACGTGGTGAACAAGGTGTACGAAGGCCGCCCGGATGTGGTGGACATGCTGAAAGACGGTCAGGTGCAGCTGGTGATGAACACCACCGAAGGTGCGCAGGCGGTTGAGGACAGCAAGGCCATCCGCTCGATCGCGCTGTACGACAAGATCCCGTATTTCACCACCGCAGCTGGGGCCAATGCCGCAGCACTGGCGATCAAGGCACAAGCTGAGGGCGACGTTGAGGTGAAATCGCTACAGGGGTAAAGACCCATGAACCAAACAGAAAAGCCTCAGAGGAAACTCTGGGGCTTTTCCTTATTTTCAATATTTTACGCAGGTATTTCCATCGTTTTCTTTCGTTCGTCACGGGCGAAGAACAGCAGGTAAAACACCGGTGCCGCGACCATTGTCAGCACGGTGGCAAATGCCAGACCGCCCATGATCGTCACTGCCATCGAGACAAAGAACGCATCCGTCAGCAGTGGCGCCATGCCCAGAATGGTCGTGACAGCCGCCAGCATGACGGGCCGCAAACGCGACACGGATGCTTCGATGATTGCCTCGCGCAGGGGCTTGCCGGTAGCGCGGACCAGATCGATTTCCTCAACCAGAACAATGCCGTTCTTGATCAGCATGCCCGACAGGCTGAGCAGGCCCAGAAGTGCCGTAAAGGTGAAGGGCAACCCTGTTCCCAGCAGGCCGATTACCACGCCGTTCACGGACATCGGCACCAGCAGCCAGATGATGATCGGCTGGCGGATTGCGTTGAACAACAGGACCGAAATCAACACCATGATCAGCAGGCTCAGCGGCAATTGTCTGCCCAGGCTTGCCTGCGCGTCGCGCGAATTTTCGAACTCACCGCCCCACTCCATCTTGTACCCGGGCGGCAATTCGATGGCCTCGATGGCGTCTCGCACTTCGGCGTGAACCTGTGCCGCAGTCAGGTCGGGCGGGATGTCCGCGCCGACGGTGATGGTCAGAACCCGATCACGACGGTGAACCAGCGTATTGAGCGTTTTGTACTCGAATCCATCCACCATTTGTTCAATTGGTACAAACTTTTCCGACTGGTCCGAGTACACGACCTGATCAACGATCGAGTAATCTCCGTCCGCGGGTCGGCGCAGGATGATCGGGATCAGGCGGTCGCGCTCGCGGAACACACCACCCGTAATGCCGTCGGTCGAGAATTGCAGGGTGGCGGCGATGTCTTCGCGTGTGACACCGGCTGTCTGCGCCCGTTCGGTGGCATAGATCGGTTGCAGAGCCAGTTCCTGCTCGCGCCAGTCGTGATGAACCAACAGCGCGTTCGGGGATGCGGCTGCCATGCGCTGCACCGCCTCATCAGCAAGCTGGCGCAGCACGACCGGATCGCTGCCCGAGAACCGAGCCTGAATCGGATCACCACCGCCGGGGCCAAAGACCAGACGCTTGGTGCCGAACTCACCTTCGGGGAATTGGACCGACCCAAACGCCTCAAGATCCGCTTGCAGCGCCGGGATGTCGTCCAGGCTTGCTGTGCGGATGACCATATGCCCATAGCTGGGGTTCGGCTTTTCGGCTGAATACGTCAGCATGAAACGAGTAGCCCCCTGGCCGACAAAGGTCGTGACCGAGACCACGTCGTCGCGTGCTGCCAGCCACTCTTCGAACACCGCCATGTCTTCGGCGGTTCGTGCAATCGGTGTGCCCTGCGGCAGTTTGTAGTGCACAAAGAACAAAGGCGTGTTGGAGTTGGGGAAGAACTGCTGTTTCATCAGCCCAAACCCGGCATAGCACACGACGGTTACGCCGACGAGACCAGCAACAACCAGCCAGCGGAAGCGCAGCGCAAAGCGCAGGATCGCACCATAGGTGCGGAACAGGAGGCCGCCGTAAGCGTCGATCTCGCCTGCTTTGCCCTGTTTGAAGAAGTAGTGCCCCAAAAGCGGCGTGACGGTGATCGCCAATACCCAGCTGAGCAACAGTGAAATACCAATCACGGCGAACAGAGAGAACAGGAATTCTCCGGTTGCGTCAGGGCTGAGGCCAATGCCCGCAAAGGCCATGATGCCAATCACGGTCGCACCCAGCAGCGGGATCTGGGTTTTTGACGCCACATCCTCGGCCGCATCTCGCGAGGACTGGCCGCGCAGCATGGATATCTGCATCCCTTCGGCCACGACGATGGCGTTGTCCACCAGCATCCCCATGGCGATGATCAGGGCACCCAATGAGATTCGTTCCATCTCGATTGAGAAGAGCGACATGAACAGAAGCGTGCCGACCACGGTCAGCAGCAGGGTCGAGCCGACGACAATGGCCGCGCGCCAGCCCATGAAGATGCCCAGCACGGCGACCACGATGGCCACCGACATGGCAAGGTTCACGAGAAAGTCGTTCGAGGCCTGCTCGACCACCACATGTTGCTGATAGATCGGCAGGATTTCGACACCGAAGGGAATGCTTGTGTTCAACTCCGCGAATTTGGCGTCAGCGCGTTTGCCGACTTCGACAATGTTTTCGGTGGCCAGACCCGCGATGCCCAAGGTGAAGGCCTCGGTCCCGTTGTAGCGGATAATGATGTCGGGGTCGTTCTGACGGGCACGATAGACATCGGACATGTCAAAGAGGTTGATCACCTGCCCTTGCGAACCGACAGACAGGCCCGCAATGGCCGACACACTGTCCGACCCTTCGGCCGTCAGAATGGTGGTGCGCTCGTTATCAGAGCGCAAGGACCCTGAGGAATTGACCGAATCCGCATTGGCGATGGCCTGGTTGATCGCTTGCAGCGGGACATTCTGGTTCACGGAAATCGCCAGATCGGGTTCGACAAAGATCGCCTCGTCCGGCAGGCCCTGAACCTCGACATCCGCAACGCCGTCAACAGTCAGCAGTTCCCGCCGCAAGAAGGTTGCCAGTTCGTGCTTTTCGGCGTCCGAGAACCCTTGGGCGGTCACCGCATAGAACAGGCCGAACACGTCGCCGAACCCGTCATTCACAAACGGCTGGCCGACGCCCGAAGGCAGGCCGCGCGCGGCGTCACGCACCTTGGCCCTGAGCCGGGTCCAGATGGCAGGCAGTTCTGTGCCGTCATATGTCGACTTGATCTCGACCTCGATCAGGGACCGTCCGGGTTGATTGACCGAGGTGATGACATCCACCTCGCCCATCTGCTGTATGGCGGATTCCAGCGGTTCCGATACTTCCAGCGCCACCTGCTCGGCGGTGGCACCGGGGTATTGCGTGGCGATGACCGCGTTTTTGATTGTAAAGGCCGGGTCTTCCAGACGGCCAAGCGATGTGAACCCCCAGATGCCCCCAATGAGGGCAATGAGGATGACCAGCCATGTGTAAAGCGGCCGGTCGATTGAGGCGCGGGCGATATTCATCTGTCAGCCCCTCAGTTCGCGAAACCGGCAAACCGGCGCACCGTCTGACCATCCGTCAGCACAGCGCCCCCGGCCACAACGACCTCATCCCCGTCAGACAGGCCCGTCAGCACCCGGACATCGCCGGTTTGCGTGGGCTCGATGGTCACCGGGACGCGGCGCACGGTGCCCTCATCCGCCCCGACCGGGGAAAACACCATGACGTTCAGCGCGCCGTTTGCGTCGGCGATCACAGCGGTTGCTGGCACGATGATGCCAATGCGGTTGTCCTGCACCTGAACATTGACGGTAACGGACGAGCCGGGAAGGATCAGCAACCCCTCGGGCGGGGTCAGGCCGAACTGGATGCGGAAGGTTTGACCGACGCTGGAGGTTTCCGCGTCGAATTCACGGATTTCCAGCGGGAAGACTTCGTCACTGGCAGGGAATTTGGCGGTGATCGTTCTTTGATCAGTCTGGCCGGAGCGTTGAAACAGGATCTCGGGCACGTCGACCACGATGCGCAATTCGGACATGTCGTGAATGCGGACGATGGGCGTGCCTGCCGAGACGGTGGTAAACGCCTCGACCGAGCGGCTTGAGACCAGCGCGTCAAAGGGCGCGGTCAGCGTGGCGTGTTCCAGTTCATATTCCGCGTCGCGCAGGGCGATCGCGGCCAGCTGCGCCTCGGTCTCGGCATCGTCCACGGCCACCTGGCTGGCGGTTGTACCGCGCAGGCGCGACAGGCGCGCAACGGTGCGGTCGGCCTGTTCCTTTTGCAGCCGCGCCCGATCAAGGCGCAGCTCGAACGGTTCCTGATCCAGACGGGCAATCAGGCCGTCCTTGGGAATCACGAAGCCTTCGTTGATGGGCATTTCGACAATCTGGCCCGCAACCTGAAAGGCCAGATCAACGGTCTGGCGCGCGGCGACGCGGCCAAAAAACTGCCGCGTGAAACCGGGCGCGGTTTCACGCACCTGCATGAGTTTCACCGGTTTCGGGGTCTCTTGAGCGGCAATCGGGGTTGCCAGAATGGCCAGTGCAAGGCCCAGAGAGGTCAGGAGTTTCATTTCTTCAATCCCTCGGGAATTCCCGTTTTCAATACGTTGTCGCGGATTTTGCGCGCCAGTCGCGCGAATTCGGCAGTTTCTTGTTCGTTGAGGCCCGAGGCCCGGTGAAACAGGTCCCCGGCGGCGGCGACCAGCATGTTGCGGGCTTCTTCGCCCTGCTTTGTCAGCACCAGCAACCAGGCGCGGCGGTCTTCGGGGTCACGCCGCCGCATCAGGTAGCCCGCTTTTTCAAGGGCATCGGCTGTGGCGGTGATCGTTGATGGTACGCTTAACATATCGGCGGCCAGAACGCCCATGCGCTTGGGCTGATCCAGCTTGATCAGCATGTGGCATTCCGGGTGGCTCAGGTCTGTTTCGATACAGTCGAAGGTCTCTTCCAGTTTCCAGTACAGGGCATAGACGCCCATGATCGCCTGAATCTCGGGGCTGAGGCGGCCCAGTCTGGCACTGATATCGTCTGGCATTGGGGTCTCCGCGCGGGTTACGGGGCGATATACTTCAATTTATGAACTATTCAAGATATGAAACTGCACCCCGGAACGAATTCCCTTGGGTCAACATATCTTGATCAAATCACGCCATGACTGCATTTTGGGCGAATCCGAAACATTCAGGACCCGCCATGTATACCCCCGCCATCACCGGTACCGGTGTCTTCACGCCGGAGAACGTCATCACCAACGCCGAGCTTGTCGAAGCGTTCAACGCTTATGCCGACAAGCAGAACGCGAAGAATGCCGAGGCCATCGCAGCCGGGCAGATGGAGGCGATGCAGCATTCCTCGGAAGAGTTCATCGTCAAGGCTTCGGGCATTCAGAACCGCTATGTGATGGACAAGGCCGGGGTGCTGAACCCGGACGTGATGCACCCGACGCTGCGCCAGCGCAGCGATGACGAGCCCGGGATCATGACCGAGATGGCAGTGGATGCCTGCAGGAAGGCGCTGGCGCAGGCGGGGCGTACGGCGGCGGATGTCGATCTGGTGATCTGCGCGGCCTCGAACCATGAACGCGCCTATCCGGCGATTGCAATCGAGATTCAGCAGGAACTGGGCATCGACGGGTTTGGCTTTGACATGAATGTCGCCTGTTCTTCGGCCACGTTCGGCATTCAGGCGGCGGCGGATATGGTGCGGTCCGGGTCGGTGCGCGCGGCGTTGGTGGTGAACCCTGAAATCTGCTCGGGCCATCTGGAATGGCGCGACCGGGATTGTCACTTTATCTTTGGCGATGTGGCAACGGCAACGCTGATCGAGCGGATCGAAGACGCCAAAGGCCCGCATTTCGAAATCCTGTCGACCCGCTGTGCCACCGCCTTTTCAAACAATATCCGCAACAACAACGGGTTCCTGCGCCGGTCGCGCCCCGATGGCGTGATTGACCGCCGCGACATGCAGTTCATGCAGAACGGCCGGAAGGTGTTCAAGGAAGTGTTGCCGATGGTCAGCAAGCATATCAGCGACCATATGGAAGCCGAAGGGGTCAGCAATACCGACCTCAAACGCCTGTGGCTGCATCAGGCCAACAAGACGATGAACGACTTCATCGGCAAGAAGGTTCTGGGCCGCGAACCCGAGGCGGGCGAGCAACCCAATATCCTTCAGGATTATGCGAACACCTCATCCGCAGGGTCGATCATTGCGTTTTCGAAATACTCTGACGATCTGCAAGAGGGCGATCTGGGGCTGATCTGTTCTTTTGGAGCCGGGTATTCGGTTGGTTCGGTGATCGTCAAGCGTCACGCCTGATCGGCATTCCGCAGAGCGCTTACGGACTAGAGATCGGCCGCGAGCTGAAAAACCTGAAACGCGGCCCCTTCCCCACCATCAATCCGGCTGAGATAGGCGGGGGTTTCACCCTTGGCTAGCTGGGATTGCAGACCGCGCCCCTGAGATGCCCAATCCCAGAATTCGGCACGGGGCGCGGCGGTGCAGAGCAGCACATAGCTTACACCCAGCGCGGCAAGACGCGGACCGGCCTGGGACGCATCCATACGCAAAACCGCGATCTGCGCCTGAATTCCGGCCCGGTTGCGGTGATAATTCCCCGCCAGAACCGAATGATCGGTATAGCGCAGCACTTCTGCCGCATAATCAAAATCGACCAGAACCATTCCGGCTGGCAGGTCTTGCAGGGCCGCGTAGGCCTCGGGCGCTTTGCAGGGGGCGCCGATGTTTTGCGAATCCTGCGCGGCCTCGGCGACGGGTGCCGCAAGGGAGGGGCGCGCAAACCGTTCCAGCTGTTTTTCCACGCTGCTACCAATCTTTGGCGAGACGCAGACGATAAAGCCTATCATAGCCAAGCCGGAGAGCGTGCGGCCATGGCTTCTGTAACTGACGTAAAAGGCCCGCAGCATCTGAGCCTGAACAGCCACAAGAGACACGCCCAGAAACGTCATCATCCGGGACTGGTACAGAAACATGGAAAACCCGGTCACAATCAGCGCCAGAAACAGGAAGTAATCCATTTTGTCTTGCGACTGGCGGGCAAAGAACAAGGCTGCCACCGCCGTGATGACGGACATGGCGATCAGGGCCGCAGCCTCGCCCCGATGTCGTTCCAGCACGACGGTGATATTCTGTGCTTCGGCAACCTGGCTGAGCCAGAAGTCGCGCATGTCCTGAGGCAGGTCCGCAATCGGGTTTTCAAGGCAGTAGGGCGCAAATGCGTAAGCGCAGCCGAGTGTTACAGCGCCTGTCGCAAGACACGCGCCGATGCGCCCCCAATAGGACCAGCCCGACCCGACCCAGGCTGCTGCACACAGGCACAGGGCCGCGATCCCGGCCGGCAGGGCCACACTGATCGTCAGGGCATCGCAGCTTGGGAACAGAAAGCCCTGACGCCCCGTTGTTGCAACGCTGGCCAACAACAGGGTCAGCGCCAGCCCGGTTCCAAACACCATGGTGCGGCGGCGGGCGGCTGTGCCGGTCACGATCCAGTCAATCGTGAAGAACACCGCGATAATCGCGACCTGCACGATCGATTCGGTTCCGATTGACACCGAAAGGGCCAGACAGACACCCAGCCATCCCGCAGCAGAGGGTTTGGCCTTGCGCAGGACAAAGAACATGAGGGCCGCTGCAAACAGCAGAATCTGAACATTGTGGTGGTCAAACGAGAAATAGTCGAACTTCCGATAATGTTCGAGCGTCAGCGCACCGACCACCAGTGCCGAAATCGCGCCATTTCGCCCGCCCAACGCTGCGCCGGTGACAGCAAAGGCCCACAGGGTCAGCCCCGCCAGAAGCACCGGCCACACAAACGCGGTCACTTGCAAGGCGGTGTCGGGCGGCACGACCATCGCGGACAGCGCGTAGATCCCGGCAATCGGTGCATCGACAAGCCGGGACCAGTGCATCAGCGTGCCGTCACCGGGGCCCAGCCGATGCTGATAGGCGTCAAACCAGCCCTGTCCCGCCAGCAGGTCCTGTACCATGACCCAGCGCATCGCGTCATCAGGGCCTTCCTGATAAGCGCCAAACAGCACCGTGGCCAGAAAGAGCGCATAGACAAACAGGAACGACCGCCAAACCATACGGTCTGCGAGAATGCTGTAATTTCCCTGCATTTTCTGCATGGTTTACTGCCCTTGACGATCTTGCCTGCGCCACAGCTTATCTGAAAGACGTGACTGAATTGAGGCGCAGAGTCCGGTTGATGATCATGCCACAAAGCGCACGACATCTGCGGCGATCCGGGCAGGCGGTTTTTGGCCGATAGCTGGCCGCCACCAAGCCTAGCTGACGCTTTCTTCTTCCAGGTGCAGTTTCATTTCTATCAGGACCTGCTGAAGCAAACTGGTTTCTTTCAGCAGCCTTTTGGCTTCGTTCACCGTGATGATGCCATCTTCGATAGCGGACTGATATTCAGTCATCAACATTGCAAACCGCTGGCTGAGCGCGATGACATCCGAATTCACCCCGCCTGTGCGAGGATCCTCGGTGTTGCGTTCGCTGTAGGACAAGGTGATGTTTTTCAGATCCGCCAGCGCGGATGTCACATGCGGATAAGTTGCTGCGTTTTCAAGCCGAGCCACCGCATCCACGGGCATGAACCTGTCCGCGTGTTCGGCATTGTCCGAATAATACCGGCCCAGGGTCGCCTTGGATTTTCCGGTGATTTCACAAGCAGCTTCTATTCCGACATCTTTGACCAGCGCTTCTGTGTGTTTCTTCAGATAGGCCCCGATATCTGCCATTGATTTACCTTTATTACCTGCAAACGCCCGCCCGGTGTCCAAACCGGGGAAAGCGTCGGGAAATTTCCCATACCTGAGTCATAATTGAAATGTCATACATTGACTATCCCTCAGATAAGCGGGGGATTTTGTGAGTGAGTGGCGGCAGTTCAAGCCGGTAAAGAGTGATTGCGGGGCGGTATTGTTGGGCCTTGCTTTGTTTTGGCCACATGTTGGCCGACGGCGTCGCTGTTGCAGACGCGGGGGTTCCATCCCCTACGAGCCCAGCTCGGCCTCTGCACACGCAATGGCGACGTCGCTTCTTACATCCCTTTGCTCTCTTGTTCCTTTTGGCCGGGCGTTTTAGACCCACGCCATGGCAAAGCTGTATTTCAACTATTCCACCATGAACGCGGGCAAGTCGACCGTGTTGCTACAGGCGTCGCACAACTATCGCGAGCGCGGGATGCAGACCTATCTGATGACCGCCGCCCTTGACGGGCGGGCGGGTGCGGGGCGGATTGCATCGCGCATCGGCATATCGGAGCAGGCTGACACGTTCACACCCGAAGATGATGTCTTCGCCATGATCCGGTCCAGGCTGGACAAAGGTTCCGTGGCCTGCGTTTTCATTGATGAGGCGCAGTTCCTGTCCGAGGCGCAGGTCTGGCAACTGGCCCGTGCGGTGGACGATCTGGATGTGCCGGTGCTGGCCTATGGGCTGCGCGTGGATTTTCAGGGCAAGCTGTTCCCCGGTTCTGCCGCCCTGCTGGCCCTTGCCGACGAAATGCGCGAGGTGCGCACGATCTGTGAATGCGGCCGCAAGGCCACGATGGTGATTCGTCGCGACGAGACCGGCAAGGCCATCACTGAAGGGGCGCAGGTACAGATCGGCGGGAACGAGACGTATGTCTCGCTCTGCCGCAAACACTGGCGCGAGGCGGTGGGCGACTAGACCGGGTTGGGCAGCGCCCTGCCCGCGACAAAGGCCGCCACGTTATCCAGCGCCATGTGCCCCATGCTGCTGCGCACCTCTTCGGTGGCGGTGCCCAGATGGGGCAGCAGGGTGACGTTTTCCATATCGCACAGGGATTGCGGCACTTTGGGTTCGAACTCGTAGACGTCCAGCCCCGCCCCCGCGATCTGACCGGTTTGCAGCGCCGTGATCAGCGCGGCCTCGTCCACCACCTCGCCACGGGCGATGTTGACCAGAATAGCCGAGGGGTTCATCGCCTCAAGAACCTGCGCATTGATCAGGTGGCGGGTTTCCGCACCACCGGGAACCGCAAGCACAAGGAAATCGACCGAAGCGGCGAGTGTTTCAAGGTCAGGTGTGAATTCTGCCGGGAAATCCAGATCTTTTGGATTGCGGGATTGATAGGCCACCTGCATGGCAAACCCGAAATGACAGCGGCGCGCGATGGCCTGCCCGATGCGGCCCATGCCGACGATGCCCACGCGCTTGCCGGTCACGTGACGGCCCAGCATCTGCGTCGGGTGCCAGCCCTGCCACTGACCCGACCGCACCAGCCGCTCACCCTCACCGGCGCGCCGGGCTGTGGTCAGCAGCAGGGTCATGGCGATATCAGCCGTGGCATCGGTGACGGCGCCGGGGGTATTGGTTACGTCAATCCCGGCCGCGCGTGCCGCATCCACGTCGATATGGTTGAAGCCAACACCGAAATTGGCCAGCAGCTTGCAGCGCGGTGGACCGGCTTCTGCAAAAATCTGCGACGAAAACTGATCACCCAGCGTCGGGACGACCACGTCGTAATCGGCCAGAGCGGCCAGCATCTCCTGCCGTGACATGGGCAGGGTGTTTTCCCGGATGGTCACATCGAAATCGGCGCGGGCGCGCGATTCGACTGCCGGGGTCATCGGGCGCGTGATCAGCAGTTTCATCAGTGCATCCGCCCGCCTGTAGGAACCTTGCCGTCGGGGCCGATCAGAACGATCTCGCCGCTGTCATCGGGAAGACCCAGCACCAGAACTTCGGACATGAACTTGCCGATCTGGCGCGGAGGGAAGTTGACGACAGCCATGACCTGTTTGCCAACCAGAGTGGCCGGATCGTAATGCGCGGTGATCTGGGCCGAGGTCTTGCGCTCGCCGATCTCGTCACCAAAGTCGATCCACATCTTGATCGCGGGTTTGCGGGCCTCGGGATAGGGCTCGGCGCGGATCACCTCGCCCACGCGAATATCGACCTTGAGAAAGTCGTCGAACGAAATTTCACTCACGCGAGAGCTCCTTGGATCGGTCGGTTGCGGCCTTGACGGCACGGTGCAGCAGGTCAGGAAAGCCGGTTTCCTGATGCATCAGCACCTCAAGCGCGGCCTGTGTGGTACCGTTCGGAGAGGTCACGTTGATGCGCAGCTGCGCGGGGTCTTCGTCGGACGCCATGGCCAGTGCCCCGGCACCGGCCACAGTGGACTTGGCCAGTTTCATCGCAAGCTCGGCAGGCAGGCCATGCGCCTCGCCCGCTGCGGCCAGGGTTTCGATCAGATGGAACACATAGGCCGGGCCGGACCCGCTGAGCCCGGTGACGGCGTCCATCTGTGCCTCATCCTCTAGGCGAACGGTCTGGCCCACTGCCGCCAGCAGGTTTTCGGCCTGTTCCATATCGGTCTCGGAGGCGTGTGCGTTGCCGATCAGTGCCGTGATGCCCTGACGGATAGCGGCGGGTGTGTTGGGCATTGCGCGAATGATCGGGGTGTCTTGGCCCAGAACGGATTCGAAGGTGGCAATCGAGGTACCAGCCGCAACGGAAATGAACAGGCTGGACCCACCGCCCAGCGCCTGAAGGGCAGGCAGGGCTTCGCCCATCATCTGCGGTTTGACCGCAACCAGCACCACGGCGGGGGATTCGGGCAACGGTGCGTTGATATTGACGCCCTGCGCCTTCAGCCAATCTGACGGGTAGGGATCGATGACCCAAACGGAAGCTGGCGGAAGGCCGTGTTCCAGCCATCCCGCCAGCATTGCGGACCCCATCTTTCCGCACCCCAGAAGCACAAGCCCCTGTTCGGCCACTCGCGTCATGTCCATTTGCCCCTCCCGCTTTACATATCGGTTCGGGGCAAAGGTTTACGCGCGGCCGTAGGCCTCTGCAATGGCCACTTGCATGGCTTCTTCTGGCCCTCTGTTGCCCCAGGTCACCAATTGGATCGCGGGGTAGTACCGCTCGGCGCTCATGACGGCGGCATTGATCATCGTGTCGATCTGGTCAGCGCTGGCCGTTTGCCCGCCTGCAAGGACCAGACCATAGCGATAGACCATCAGCTTCTGGTTTGCCCAATAGGTAAACGCGCCTGCCCAGCACTGGTCGTTCATCTTGTTGAGCAGCTCATAGAGCTGCATTTCACGCTCGGCCGGTGGTTCCATTTCGAAGCTGCACACCATGCGCAGCGTTTCGTCATAGTTGGACCAGGCCAATGTGATCGAATAGGTCCGCCACTGCCCTTCAACGGCCATGGCAATCTGATCGTCCCCAATGCGATCAAAATCCCAGTCGTGGTGTTCGGCCAGATGCTCAACAATGTCGATCGGATGAATGTCTTCTTCGAGATACTGCTCGGAAAGGGCCATAATGCCACCTCACTAATCTCTAGCATTTCGGGGCTGGCAGCGCCCCAGCGCTAGTTGCCTGCTCTACAAACCGGGCTTCCCCCATAGGCCTGTACTAAATATGGTGCGATGTGGCGTAAGTTCTGGCAACCCTAATTATTGGGGATAACAGCAATAAGTTGTGGACAGAAGGCAACGGCGATCAAAATATTGGCGACAGAGTCAGCTTTGTCTTGAATAAATTCTGCGACACGTCAGAATACACAGCACCGCACAATCCGGGCTGGATTGCGCGGCGGAATGCTTTGTCCGAAAATTGTGAAAACAGGGAACGCCGGGGCGTTATTTGTCCAGTTTCGCCTCGAGCGCGGCAATGCGGGCTTCGAGTGCCGCGTTTTCTTCGCGCGCCTTCTGAGCCATGGCGCGCACGGCGTCAAATTCTTCACGGGTGACGAAATCGCGGTCGGCCAGCCAGCGGTCGATCATCGACTTCATCGCGTTTTCAGCCTCTTCCCGCGCGCCCTGAGCCACGCCCATGGCGTTGGTCATCAGCTGGGACACGTCATCCAGGATTTTGTTGCGGGTCTGCATATCTGTTCTCCGATCTCGCGGTTTACCTGTATATGGGCAAAGAATGGCGCGGGCTCAAGGTTGACTTGACCTGCAAACCCCGGGCAATGAGACGCACATGCAGGCTGTTCTGAATTTCCCCGATCTGTCGCCCGAACTGTTCTCGATCCTGCTGTTCGGGATGGAGTTCGCGTTAAGGTGGTATGCGCTGGCCTATATCGCGGGCATCCTGATCGCGTGGCGGCTGGCTGTTGTGGCGTTGCGCCGCCCGGCGCTCTGGCCTGCGGATGGCCCGCCGATGAAGCCCGAGCAGCTGGAGGATCTGGTCACCTGGATCATTCTGGGTGTCATTCTGGGTGGGCGGCTGGGCTTTGTGCTGTTCTATCAACCGGATTATTACCTGTCGCACCCGCTGGAGATCGTGAAGGTCTGGCAAGGCGGCATGGCCTTTCATGGCGGATTGCTGGGCGTGATCCTTGCGTCGTACCTGTTTGCACGACGGCACCGTATCCCCGCCCTGTCGCTGGGGGATCTGGTCGCCTACACCGTTCCGCCCGGATTGCTGCTGGGGCGGCTGGCCAATTTCGTCAATGCCGAGCTGTGGGGCCGCCCGAGCGAGCTGCCCTGGGCTGTCATCTTTCCTGGATATGCTGCGCAGGATTGCCCCGGCGTGGTCGCAGGCATGTGCGCCCGGCACCCGTCGCAGCTGTATGAGGCCGCGCTGGAGGGTGTGTTGCTGGGGGCGGTACTGCTGTGGCTGGTCTATCGGCGCGGCGGTTTTCGCACACCGGGCCTAGTCATGGGGACGTTCCTTGCGGGCTACGGCGCGTCGCGCTTTATCGTCGAGTTCTTTCGCCAGCCGGACGCACAATTCGTATCGCCCGGCAATCCGCTGGGGCTGGCCTGGCATGTGGGCGGGTACGGGCTGACCATGGGGCAGTTCCTGTCGCTGCCGATGATCGCGCTTGGATTGTGGTTTGCCCAGCGCGCGCGGCGGCAGGCAGTATGAGCCTGACCGATCATCTGGTCGCCCGCATCCGGCAGGATGGACCCATGAGCGTGGCGGATTACATGGCTGAATGCCTGCTGCATCCGACGCTGGGCTATTACACGACCCGTGATCCGCTGGGGGCTGCGGGGGATTTCACCACAGCGCCGGAAATCAGTCAGATGTTCGGAGAGCTGGTCGGGCTGTCTCTGGCGCAGAGCTGGATGGATCAGGGACGGCCCGCACCGTTTACCCTGTGTGAGCTGGGGCCGGGGCGCGGTACCCTGATGGCCGATATTCTGCGCGCCACACGGTCAGTACCCGGATTTCACGAGGCAGCGCAGGTTGTACTGGTTGAAGCATCGCCTGTATTGAAACAGGTGCAGGCGGCAACGCTGAAGGATTACGACGCGGTCTGGATTGCAACGATCGCCGACCTGCCCGACCAGCCGCTGTTGCTGGTGGCCAACGAATTCTTTGATGCCCTGCCCATCCGCCAGTTTCAGCGTGACGGTACGGGCTGGCGCGAGCGTCTGGTGGGTGAGCGTGACGGCGGGTTGACTTTCGGACTGGGCGCAATCGGGCCGCAGGTGGCGCTGAATGACAGGCTGTTGGACACCAAGGACGGTGATCTGGTCGAACTGTGTGCTGCTGCAATTCCCATTCTGACCGTAATCGCGGGGCGGGTCGCCAGCCATGGCGGCGCGGCATTGATTGTGGATTATGGCGACTGGCATTCGCTGGGCGATACCTTGCAGGCTCTGCAAAACCACGAACATTCCGATCCTCTGGTATCGCCCGGTCAGGCCGATTTGACCGCGCATGTGGATTTTGAGCCTTTGGCCGTTGCGACCCGCGCCTGTGGGTGCAGGCATACGCGCCTGACACCGCAGGGCGTCTTCCTTGAACGGCTGGGGATCACCGCCCGCGCGCAAGCCCTGTCCAAGGCGCTGAGCGGTTCCGAGCTGGATGCGCTGATTGCCGCGCATCGGCGGTTGACGCATCCTGATGAAATGGGAAATCTGTTCAAGGTGATGGGCCTTTTCCCGGCCTATGCCGCCCCACCACCAGGATTGGAACCATGACGCTGGAAATTCTGACCTCGGACCTGCTGTCGCCATTTCGCCATGGGTTCTTTACCCGTCGCGGCGGCGCGTCTTCAGGAATTTTCAGCGGGTTGAACTGTGGTCAGGGGTCCTCGGATCAAACCGAGATTGTCGCGCTGAATCGGCGGCGGGTGGCCGACGCGATGGAGGTGGACCCCGAGGCAATGGTCGCGGTACATCAGGTTCATTCGCCAACGGTTCTGACAGTCAAAGCCCCGGTTGACGGTGAAAAACCCAAAGCGGACGCCATTGTCACAGCAACACCCGGTCTGGCCCTGACGATCCTGACGGCCGATTGCCAGCCGGTTCTGTTCGCCGATCCCGACGCGCATGTGATCGGTGCGGCCCATGCCGGGTGGCGCGGCGCGCTGGACGGTGTTCTGGAAGCGACGCTGGACGCGATGGAGGCGCTGGGAGCCGACCGCAGCAATATCTGCGCCGTGATCGGACCCAGTATTTCCCAGCGCGCTTACGAGGTGGGGCCAGAGTTTCTGGACGCGTTCCTGGCGGATTCGCCGGACAACAGCCGCTTTTTTGCCAATGGTGAAAGTGACCGCCTGCAATTTGATCTGCCCGCCTTCGGGCTGCACCGGCTGCGGCAGGCGGGAATCGGACAGGCCGAGTGGACCCGGCACTGCACATATTCCGACCCTGACAGGTTCTATTCCTATCGCCGATCAACGCACGCGAACGAGGTCGATTACGGGCGGTTGATTTCCGTCATAAGATTGTGATCTTCGTCCAGATTTAGGTGCCCTGCCACTTTTCCGCCACATTTGTTGTGTTGATTGGGCATCAGAATCGTAACGAGTTTTTGCCAGTAATCAGATCGGTATCTGACGTTCGAAAATCGGGCGCTGGCGTGTTGAGTGGGAGGTCCGTCTGACTTCATTTTTCTGTCCGCAAATCATCCCGGATAAGCCTTATCCCTGCCGCAAACCCGCGTCACAAAAGGTTCACAGAGGATGTGGGGAAATACACCCCGTTCAGAGCAGGACCAAAAAATGAAGACCAAATCACGCTTTCTGAAAGCCATGGTCGAGGCCACTCGGGACCAGAACCTGGAAATGCCGTGGAAGCGGGTAACAAGCAATTCTGTCAGGGTCGCCAGTCGCATCGCGGCACGACGCTGAGACAGAAAACCCAGAGACCAAGCTGCCGGTCTTATTTGGGTCAACGCGTATCAGGTTCGCTCCGGCCTGATGTATCGCGCGTCACGAGCGAGGGGTTCGTGACTTTTTAGGAGTTGTGTGTGTGCGGGCAATTTCGCCCGTGAAGTACGAGTTTGTCTGGGGGGTCAATGTGTTGACCATTGGAAAGCGAGATTTAGTCGCGTTGCGGGACCGTACCGGTCACCGCCCGAGGGTCACCCATTTGTTTCAAGGCAAAGAACCAGTTCGCCGGGCGCGTCTGTACGGGGGTACGCCGCGCCTGACCGAACATTTTGAGGGGACGGAATATTAATGACTATTCCTAATTCACTGGCCCGCGCGGCCAGAAATGCTATCGAAACGTCTGTTATGCTGCGGGACGCGCCGCGGCCGGTTTCCAAGCCAAAAGCCCAGCTGCGCCGATATGAGGTCAGCAGCTTGTTGAAGAACGGAGATGTGGTTCAGACCCGCCACATCGCACCTGCCCTGCCGATGTTTGAAGACGCGTTTTGCGCCTTCACACGTGGATCTTTGGTAGAAACGGAACATGGACCGATGGCAATCGAGGATCTGATGCCGGGGGATACGGTCCTGACGCAGGATGGCGCATCGGAAACCGTGCTATGGAAGGGATCTGTCACGTTGATCCCCGGACGCGCGGATTCACGTGGCCGGACGCGACCGCTGACGCGGATCATGGCGGATACGTTCGGGATGCAAAAGCCAATGTCGGGTGTCATTGCCGGCCCGGCGGCGCGAATCGTGGGTACACCTGCGCATTTGCGGCACCTGCATGGGGGGCAGCCGATTCTTACACCCGTGTCCGAATTTCAGGACGGGATGGGTGTCATTGAAACAATGCCGCCCACCCCCGTTGAACTGTTTCACATTTGTTTAAAACGCCATTCCGTTATTCGCGTAGATGGATTACAGTTCGAAACATATCATCCAGGTGTGAATGCGGTTCGCATGATCAGCCACTCGCTTCGGTCGATCTATCTGAACCTGTTCGCGCATATCGAGTCGCTGAACGATTTCGGCCCGCTGCTGATGCCGCGCGCCGGAGATGGTGAGATCGACGCGATGACGGCCTGAGCATGATTGTGATTACTGCATTATGGGGGGCATCATGCAGCTGGTAATAAGTTGGGTTCTATCCCTTGCGGTGGCAGCACTGTTGCCACCAATCACCGCGCAACCAAAACGTGTTGGCGTTACGCCGTCCGGTTCATACGTTCTTCCAGAACGTCGAACGGTACGCCTGGCTCGTCTTTTGCGCCGCGAATAACGAGCGATGTCTTGACGCTGGCCACGTTTGGCGTGGTCAGCAACTCGCCCGTCAGAAACTGCTGAAAGCTGCTCAGGTCAGGTGCGACGCATTTCAGGATGAAGTCCACTTCGCCGTTCAGCATGTGGCATTCGCGGACCAATGGCCATTCACGGCAGCGGCCTTCGAACGCGCGCAGTTCGACTTCGGCCTGGCTGTCCAGACCGACCATGGCAAATACCTGAACCTCGAACCCCAACTCGCGCGAGTTGACCTCGGCGTGATAGCCGGTGATGAAGCCGGATTCTTCGAGCGTGCGCACCCGGCGCAGACAGGGCGGGGCCGAGATTCCGACCCGTTTTGCCAGCTCGACATTGGTCATACGACCGTCCGCCTGCAGTTCCGCCAGAATCTTGCGATCAATATCATCCAGCCGAGTCGTGACCATCAAATGCTCCTGATTTTTTCGGTTCTTATATCAGCACCCCACACGCGCGCAATAATGTTTCGCAGATGCGCAATTTTCTTTGTTTCCTTTTCGCCTTCTCCCCTAAAACCCAGGGCACCCCGTCCCGAGGGAGCCTGAACAGTAAGGGGCTTTAAGCCGGGCCGGTCGGTCGCTATATCGGGGCGACGGGCCGCGGGCCCAATTCAGGCAATTCGAGCGGGGGCACCATGGCCGACACAAGACACACCAAGGTTCTGATCATCGGGTCGGGGCCCGCAGGATACACCGCAGGCGTATATGCAAGCCGCGCCATGCTGGAACCCATTCTGGTACAGGGCATCGAACCCGGTGGTCAGCTGACAACGACCACCGAAGTCGAAAACTGGCCCGGTGACACCGAGGTGCAGGGCCCGGACCTGATGGTGCGGATGCAGGACCATGCCAAGGCCATGGGATGTGAGGTGATCGGCGACATCATCAGCGATCTGGACCTCAGCAAGCGCCCCTTCACCGCCAAGGGCGACAGCGGCACCACATACACGGCGGACGCCGTCATTCTGGCCACCGGCGCGCGTGCGAAATGGCTGGGTCTGCCGTCGGAAGAGAAATTCAAGGGCTTTGGCGTCTCGGCTTGCGCCACCTGTGACGGGTTCTTCTATCGCGGGCAGGAAATCGTGGTGATCGGCGGCGGCAACACAGCCGTGGAAGAGGCCCTGTTCCTGACCAATTTCGCCAGCAAGGTGACCCTGATCCACCGCCGTGATGAGTTGCGGGCGGAAAAGATCCTTCAGGATCGCCTGTTGAAGAATGAAAAGATCGAACCGCTGTGGTTCCACCAGTTGGAAGAAGTGATCGGCACCGACGCGCCTTTGGGCGTTGAAGGTGTTCGGGTCAAACATGTCAAAACCGGCGAGATCACCGAGATCCCGTGCAAGGGCGTCTTTGTCGCCATCGGCCACGCCCCTGCGAACGAGTTGGTCAAAGACACGCTGGAAACCCATATGGGTGGTTATGTCGTCACCAAACCGGGCAGCACCGAAACGTCGATTCCCGGCGTGTTCGCAGCGGGCGATCTGACCGACCATGTCTATCGTCAGGCGGTAACAAGCGCGGGAATGGGCTGTATGGCGGCACTGGATGCCGAACGGTTCCTGGCCGAACAGGACTGACACATGCTTGAATTCTCTGGCCCTGTCTGGAGAATTCTGTTTGCGTCGCAGGCAGCAGCCCCATTGCTGCCTGCCCGCGCGCCCGAGGGGCGCTTTCATCATTCCGGACAATTCGCGCTTTATGCCTCGCTCAGCGCCGAGGGCGCTTCGGTCGCCATCCGCCGCTACATCTCGGGTGATGATCCCGACCGGGTGGTTCAAAGGTTTCTGGTGGAAAACGCGCGATTGGTGGACTACCGCGGGCAGACGGCTGCATCGGTGATCTGGCAGGATATTCGCGCGACGGGGGCCCCTTCACCGACATGGTCTTTTTCAGATAAAGCGCGGGCACTGGGGGCAGACGGTTTGATCTACAGCTCGCGCTCGCGCCCTGACCTCAGCCATCTGGTGCTGTTTTGTGCGGACAAGATATCAATTCAATCCCAACACCCCGCCACCCATTGGCAGACCTAGATTTGCACCCGAAGCCTTGACCTGACCGCGAACGTCCTCGCAAAGTCCAACCACGGCGAACAGCAATACAGGTGGTATTCTTGAAGAGCGCTTTGTGGCGTGGCGGTTGGGCAACCCGGCTTCGGATCGGCAGCGGGTTGGTTCTGTTTGCTTTCGCTTTCTTCCATTTTATCAACATCGGGATGGGCCTGTTTCACACCGATTATCTGCACGGGATGCAGGACGGTCGAACAGCGGTGACGCGGCACATCCTTTTGAGCGTGCTGCTATATGCAGCGCTGTTCACCCATGCCGGTCTGGCGCTGGCCTCGATCGCACAGCGCCGGACCCTGCGCATGCCATTCAGCACGGCGTTGCAGGTGGTTCTGGGTCTGCTGATACCTTTGCAGCTGATCTCGCATGTCATCCAGACGCGGGTCGCGCACGAGATCTATGACGTCAATGACGAAATGGGGTATATCATCATCCTGATGTGGCCCAGCACCGTGATTTGGATGCAAAGCGCACTGTTGCTGATCGTCTGGGTGCATGGCTGCATCGGACTGCATATGTGGTTACGGCTGACAAAATGGTGGTCCAGCGCCGTACCCTATCTGATCGGTGTCGCCGTCTTCATCCCCATGTTCGCTTTGGCCGGTCTGCTAACCGAGGGTCGCCGCATCTGGTTGGATTTCGCGGATGAGTTTTTGCGGGAACAATATATCGAGCATTACAACTGGCCCTCGCCCGAGGCGTTTCAGACCATGTTCACCGTCAAGGATAATGCCCTTCTGGCGTTCTGGCTTGCCCTGGCGGCCACGGGTCTTGTGTATGTCGGGCGCAAGCTGTGGCGGCGCAGGCATGCGGTGCGGGTGAGTTACAGCAGCGGACCCGAGGTGGATGCGGAAAAGGGCATGACCCTGCTTGAGATTTCGCAGGCACACGGTGTGCCCCATGCGGCCTTGTGCGGCGGGAAGGGCCGTTGCACCACCTGCCGCGTCATCGTTGAAGAGGGCTCCAGCGCCCTGCCCCCGCCCGGCGATGTCGAGGCCCGCAGTCTGGCCGCTGTTGGCGCCTCGCCACAGACACGGCTGGCCTGCCAAATCCGCCCAACGGAACCGACCACCGTTTTCCGCGTTTTTCAACCGGATGGCGGGCGCATTCGCGGACATGCCAGTCAGGGGCAGGAACGGAAACTGACCGTGCTGTTTCTGGACATGCGCGGATTTACCGCCCGCACGACGGGTCAGCTGCCCTATGACATCGTGTTCCTGCTGAACCGGTTCTTCGACGCCGTCGTGCCTGCCATCACCAAGGACGGCGGTGTCGTGGACAAGTATATGGGCGACGGGTTGCTGGCGGTTTTCGAAAAACCCGATGCAGCCGCATCCGCCCGCGCCGGGTTGAAGGCTGCGATAGATATCAGCCATGCCCTCGACCGGTTCAACGAGCAGCTTGAGGCCGAAGGCAGCCCTGGCATTCGGATCGGAATGGGCCTGCACCTTGGGGATCTGGTGCTGGGTGAGATTGGCGCGCAGGGACATGCCGCGAGAACGATCATTGGCGACGCCGTCAATGTGGCCAGCCGACTGGAAAGCGAAACCAAGGCGTTGGGGGTCGAACTGCTGGTCTCGCAAGAAGTATTGAAGGCCGCGGGCATGGACCTGCCGTCGGAGGGTATACGGTTGTTCCAATTGCGCGGCGTTGCCGATCCGATTCCCGCCCTGCCAGTCACCCGTGCGTCCGGGCTTACGCCGCACACGCAAAAACAGGAACAGTCATACTTTGCATGATCGGATTATCTACGCCCCAAGGAACCAGATCGTCATTTTAGTTTCGGAGTTGGAAATTTCTTCCAATCCGCGAGAAATCAGCGCATATCGTCCTTTGTTTCATTGACGCCAGTGGACTTCGCCCAACAGTCGGTGCAAATGCCCCGAAAATGCCCTTGAATCACTGGCAACACAACACTGCGATAAGAGTATTCAGATGACGATGTTAAGCAATCTGGCCCCCATTCCCGAACTTTACGTGTCGTATGACTCGGCCCAGAAACTGAAGGTCGAAGCCGCCGACCTGACCAGTTGGGATCTGAGCCCGCGCCAGATCTGCGATCTGGAGCTGCTGATGAACGGCGGTTTCAACCCGCTCAAAGGTTTCCTGAGCGAGGCCGATTACGACAATGTCGTCGAAAACATGCGTCTGGCTGATGGCACGCTATGGCCGATGCCCATAACGCTGGACGTCAGCGAAGACTTTGCGGACAAGATCGAACTGGGTCAGGATATCGCGCTGCGCGATCAGGAAGGCGTGATTCTGGGCACCATGACGGTCACTGACCGCTGGACACCGAACAAAGCCCGCGAGGCCGAGAAGGTTTTTGGTGCCGATGACGATGCCCACCCGGCTGTGAACTATCTGCACAATGTGGCGGGCAAGGTCTATCTGGGTGGCCCTGTCGTGGGCATCCAGCAGCCTGTTCACTATGACTTCCGCGGTCGCCGCGACACGCCGAACGAGCTGCGCGCCTATTTCCGCAAGCTGGGCTGGCGCCGGATCGTGGCCTTCCAGACCCGCAACCCGCTGCACCGTGCGCATCAGGAACTGACTTTCCGCGCCGCCAAGGAAGCGCAGGCCAACCTGCTGATCCACCCGGTCGTGGGCATGACCAAGCCGGGCGACGTAGACCACTTTACCCGCGTGCGCTGCTATGAGGCGGTGCTGGACAAGTATCCCGCGTCCACCACCTCGATGAGCCTGCTGAATCTGGCGATGCGCATGGCTGGCCCGCGCGAGGCGGTCTGGCACGGGCTAATCCGCGCCAACCATGGCTGCACCCATTTCATCGTGGGTCGCGATCACGCGGGTCCGGGCAAGAACTCGGCCGGGGAAGATTTCTATGGCCCCTATGACGCGCAGGATCTGTTCCGCCAGTTCCAGGACGAGATCGGCGTCGAGATGGTCGATTTCAAGCACATGGTCTATGTGCAGGAGCGCGCGCAATACGAGCCGAATGACGAGATTCTGGATAAGGACAATGTCACGATCCTGAACATCTCGGGCACCGAACTGCGCCGCCGTCTGGCCGAGGGTCTGGAAATCCCCGAATGGTTCAGCTTTCCCGAAGTTGTGGCCGAGCTGCGCAAGACCAAGCCGCCACGCAGCCAGCAGGGCTTTACCGTGTTCTTCACCGGCTTCTCGGGCTCGGGCAAGTCCACCATCGCCAACGCGCTTATGGTCAAGCTGATGGAGATGGGGGGCCGTCCGGTCACGTTGCTGGATGGCGATATCGTGCGGAAAAACCTGTCATCCGAACTGGGTTTCTCGAAAGAGCATCGCGACCTGAACATCCGCCGGATCGGATATGTCGCATCCGAGATCACCAAGAACGGCGGCATCGCCATCTGCGCGCCGATCGCACCTTATGCCACCACGCGCCGCGCGGTACGCGAAGAGATCGAGCAGTTCGGTGCCTTCTGCGAAGTGCATGTTGCGACCACCATCGAAGAATGTGAGCGGCGCGACCGCAAGGGTCTGTACAAGCTGGCGCGCGAAGGCAAGATCAAGGAATTCACCGGTATCTCGGACCCGTATGACGTGCCTCAGAACCCTGAATTGCGTGTCGAGACCGAAAATGTCGAGGTCGACAACTGCGCTCATCAGGTGCTGCTGAAGCTGGAAAGCATGGGCCTGATCGCAGCAGGCTGAACCAGATGAATGAAACACAGCGGCCTCCGGTTTTCGGGGGCCGTTTTTGTTTTGATAGTCTGAGGTGTTCCGGGCAGTCCCTGGGGACGGGAACGGTTCGGCTACTGGGTGGCTTCTGGCAGATCAACCTGCCCGCGCATCAGGATATGCCCCTGACCGGCTACCTTGATTCCCGTCATCGCATCGGTGGGGCCAACGCGCGTGACAACGGCCTGGCCGGGGCGACCCATATCGTGCCCCTGTTCAGCAACGAAACTGTCTTTGGTCATCAGCCCGTATTTCCACACATAAGCCGCCATGGCCCCGGTGGCAGACCCGGTAAACGGATCCTCGGGCGGGCTGGGCGGGGCCATGAGCAGGCGCGAGAACGTATCGCCCGCGTCGGTGGCCCCTTGGAGCGTTACGAGGAAAGGCTCGGCCATGTCCGAGCCGGAATACCCTGCCGTCGCAGCCACTTTGCGCAGCGCGTCCTCGGACAGGCGGGCCGCGCGCAAAGCGTCATGATCGCGCAGAACGGTAATACAGAAGGGCAAGCCGGTTGAAACCATCCGGGGTGGCGAGATGATGGCTTCTTGCGGCAGGCTGATCGCCTTTGCCACCAGATCGGCTGGCACATGCGCACCAAATTGCGGTGCGACCTGCGTCATCTCAATCTGTTCGCCCTGCAAACCGATCGAAACGATACCAGCGCCGGTTTCCAGCGTCAGGTTATCACCGGAGATCATGCCGCGCGACCGCATCGCCGCTACGGTGGCAATCGTCGGATGACCGGCAAAGGGAATTTCACGGCTGGCCAGAAAATAACGGACGCGGATGTCGGCCACGTCGGACGGGCCGGTGAATGTGCATTCGACCAGAGAGGTTTCGCGCACATAGGCCATGCAGACCTCGGCCGAGAGACCCGCGCCGCCGTGGACCACGGCACAACCGTTGCCGCCGAATGCACGATTGGTGAAGGCGTCTACCCAGTCGAATTCAAACCAGCTCATGCAGTCGGCTCCGTTACAGGTTAAAAGCGGCAGTTTCGCCGATGCGCGTGTGTTGCGGGCAACGTTTCAGCCCCACCGGACAAAGGGGCCGTTCAGTGAACGGCCACAGGTGACAGGTCGTGCTGACGGGCCAGAACGAAGGCCAGCTTGCGGTCGGCCACAAGTGCCAGTTGCTGCCCATCGGAATCGTGCACGGCATAAAGGTGATCCAGATCACCTGCCTGATCGCGCAGATCACGCGGCAGATCGGCAACGTCGACTGTTTTCACATAGACGATACGATCGCCTTCGGTGTTGATTTCAATCGGTGTATTCATTGCTCTTACCCCTTCCGTATGTTGATTGTCTGAACCACGGTTTCCGGCACGGCGCGGGTCAGATCCACATGCAGCAGACCGTTTTCCATGATCGCCTCTCCCACCTCGACCCCGTCAGCCAGCACGAACATGCGCTGAAACTGACGCGCCGCGATACCACGGTGCAGGAAGATGCGCCCCTCGCTGTCGTCGCGCTGACGGCCCCGGATCACCAGTTGGCGATCCTCGATGGTGATCGACAGATCCTCTTCGGCGAACCCGGCCACCGCAAGGGTGATGCGGTAGGAAAAGTCCGAGGTCTGTTCGATGTTATAGGGCGGGTATCCTTCGTTACCGGCCTTGGCAGACCGTTCCAGAAGGCGTTCCAGCTGCTCGAACCCCAAAAGATGCGGGTATGAGCCAAGAGTAAGTTTCGACACGTATTTTCGTCCTTTATTGTCAAAGCGACGTGGTGCGCGGTCCCGTTCCGGCAACCGCTTGTTATAGAATATGGGAAGAAACCAGGATGTCCACAAGGTCTGGCGCGATAACGTCTGACACACTATCTTGTTGGGCAAGCACCACAACAAGCCCGAGTCGCCAATGAACGCGCCCACCGACCTTTCGATGAAAACCGATGAAGTTCTGCGGGTTGAATTGGAGGTTTTCCGCCGCCAGCACCGCGACCTTGATGAGGCGATCGAGGCGTTGCATGAAAAAGGAACGGCTGATCAGTTGACCCTTCGGCGCCTGAAAAAGGAAAAACTGCGCCTGAAAGACTTCATCCGCCTGATCGAAGACCGCCTGACCCCCGATATCATTGCCTGAACGCCCTGTACCGCATTGCCACAAAAGCGGATTTGGCTATAGTGCGCGCTCTTTCTGAGCGCGGGGACGTAAGCGGATGAGCGATGTGACAGTGGGGATCATCATGGGCAGCCAGTCGGACTGGCCCACGATGAAGGAAGCCGCAGATATTCTGGATGAACTGGGCATCGCTTATGAGGCGCGTATCGTTTCGGCCCATCGCACCCCGGACCGGTTGTGGGACTATGGCAAGACCGCCGTATCGCGCGGGTTGCAGGTGATCATCGCGGGCGCAGGCGGAGCGGCACATCTGCCGGGTATGATGGCCTCGAAAACACGCGTACCGGTGATTGGCGTGCCTGTGCAGACGCGGGCCCTGTCGGGGGTGGATTCGCTGTATTCCATTGTGCAGATGCCCAAGGGCTTTCCGGTGGCGACCATGGCAATCGGGTCGGCTGGCGGAGCCAATGCGGGCCTGATGGCAGCGGGCATTCTGGCCTTGCAGGATGAAGCCCTGGCCGCGCGGCTGGATGCCTGGCGTGACGCGTTGTCCGCCTCAATCCCCGAGGAACCGCTGGGATGAGCCGGATCGGGTTTATCGGCACCGGGCATATCGCCGCGCCGATTGCGCGGCTGATGGCCGCCAAAGGGCATGAGATCAGCGTGACAGAACGCAACGCCGAGGTCTCGGCTGACCTGAAGGCCGAACTGGGCGTGACTATCGCGCCGCCGCAAGCGGTGATTGACGCCTCGGACATCGTGTTTCTGTGCCTGCGCCCGCATATCGCGGCCGAGGTTCTGGCCCCCCTGACCTTTCGCGCCGATCAGCAGGTTGTGTCGGTTATGGCGGCCGTTTCCGCCGAGGATTTGGCCAAGCTTTGCGCCCCTGCGTCGGATTTCGTCCAAACCATCCCACTGGGGTTCTTGCAGTCCGGTGGCTGTCCGATGGCGGCGTTCGGCAATGACCGCTTGCTGGCCGAGCTGTTTGAGCCGGAAAACCCCGTGGTCAAGGTTGCGGATGAGGTGGAGCTGAACGCGCATTTTGCCATTTGTGCCATGGTTCCCGGCATTCTGGATCTGATGGCCACCGGGGCCGAATGGCTGGGTGACGTAACCGGCGATGCGGACGGGGCCGAGTTCTATACCACGCAGTTGATGGCGGGTTTTCTCGCCGCGATGGAAAAAGGCACAGCCGGGCGGTTGGCACAGGAGCGCGACGCTTTGGCGACCGAAGGTACTTTGAGCCTGCAAATGACGGGCACCCTGATCGAACAGGGCGCGCATGAGGCGCTGAGAGCGGCGCTTGGCGCAATTGGAAAACGTTTGGAGAATTGACGATGGCGGACATGCTCGCCCAAGGTGCGGTGATCGGGATTCTGGGCGGTGGCCAGCTGGGCCGGATGCTGTCTGTGGCGGCCTCTCGGCTGGGGTTTGTCAGCCACATCTACGAGCCGGGCGCAAACCCGCCTGCCGGGCAGGTGGCGGATCGGGTTACGACAGCGGCCTACGACGATATCGACGCCCTGACGGCTTTTGCCGATGCGGTGGACGTCATCACCTATGAGTTCGAGAACATCCCGACCGAGGCGCTGGATATTCTGGAAGCCCATCGCCCCATTCGTCCCGGGCGTGAGGCACTGAGGGTCAGTCAGGACCGTCTGACCGAGAAGACGTTTTTGCAGGGGCTTGGCCTGAAAACGGCCCCGTTTGCGGATATCACCGATCTGGATAGCCTGACTGCGGCCATCGAAGAAATCGGCACGCCTGCGATCCTGAAGACCCGCCGCTTTGGTTATGACGGCAAAGGGCAGGCCAGATTGCGCAACCCCGGGGATACCGAGGCCGCGCTGGCCGATATGGCTGGTGCGCCTGCCCTTCTGGAGGGTTTTGTTGATTTCTCGCACGAAGTTTCGATCATTGCAGCGCGCGCGCTGGACGGTCAGGTGGCCTGTTTCGATCCGGGTGAGAATGTACACCGCGACGGTATCCTGCACACCACCACCATCCCTGCCCGACTGTCCCCCGCCCAGCGCACCGATGCCATCCTGCTGGCGGCCAATATCCTGAACGCTCTGGAATATGTCGGTGTCATGGGGGTTGAGCTGTTCGTGACACCCGGCGGACTGATCGTGAACGAGATCGCGCCGCGCGTGCATAACTCGGGCCACTGGACGCAGAACGGCTGCGCCGTGGATCAGTTCGAACAGCACATCCGCGCGGTGGCGGGTTGGCCGTTGGGCGACGGGCAGCGCCACTCGGATGTGGTGATGGAGAACCTGATCGGCGACGATATGGACCGCGTGCCTGAGCTGGCGCGCGAACGGGACATCGCGCTGCATCTTTACGGCAAGGCCGAGGTCAAGGCCGGTCGCAAGATGGGACATTTCAACCGGATCAAGCGGTAGAATATCGCGCTACGGCGCGATGCCTTCGGCGAGAGTATTTGGAAAAAGGTGAAGCTGGCCTGGTTTTAACCCACAAAGCGGGTTGCGATATCCCCAGACATATAGCTGACGCGCCCGCCCGCCAATGTCGCGGCGACCCGGTGAGTAGTTGCATCAAGGATTACCAGATCGGCGCGTTTGCCCGCGGCAAGCGTGCCCCGGTCCGGCAAGTCCAGCACCCGCGCGGGGCCGGATGAGATCAGCTCCCAGGCCCCTGCGAGATCCAGCAGCCCGGTTTTGATCAGCATCAGCGCCGCGCGGCGTGGACTGGGATAATGGTAGTCCGAGGCCAGCGCATCACAGAGCCCCATCGCAATCAGCTCTACCGCGCTGGCGTTGCCCTTATGCGAGCCGCCGCGGACCACATTGGGTGAGCCGAGAATGACGTGATCCCCGGCAGCGCGCGCGGCCTCGGCGGCTTCAAGCGTTTCGGGAAACTCTGCAATGCGCACCCCTTGGCCGCGCCACCAGGCGCGCGCCTCGGCAGTTGCGTCATCGTGGCTGCCCAGACGCACGCCCATGTCCGCAAGGTCCGAACAGAGCGCTTCTAGCGCCGCCGGAACCTCAGCCTTGCGGGCGTGCATGTCGAGCAGCATCGCAAAATGCGCCTCTGGGTTGCGTCCGGCCTTCAATGCCTGCCCGGTCAGGCGCGGTGGTTTCTTGCCCTGTGCCAAACGATCATGCGGCAGGTGATCATTGAAGACCACGTATGGCACCTGCCAATCGGCGATGCGACGGGCCAGCTCGTCGTAATCCGCGAGCATATTGGTCTCGAACCGCAATTGCGGGATCAGATCGGTGACCGTGCTGCCCTTGACCGCTGCGATGGCCGCAAACACCTGCGCGGCAAAGTCCGGGCCGCGCACGCCGCCTTCCCAGCTGTAAAACTGCGCCAGAACGGCTGTGGTGATGCCGTTGGCCGCCAGTTCGGCCTCGACCGACAGAATGCCCTCATTCATCTGCTTCATCGCGCCGCGACGTGGGGCGATATGGCGTTCGAACCCATCGCCGTGCAAGTCGACAATACCTGGCAGAACAAGAAACCCGGTCAGGTCAATCCGCCGCCCGGTTGCGTCTTTCTGAATGACCCCACCTGCAACGGAAAGCTCCGCGCGTGACAGCCCTTCATCCGGTAGCAGAACCTCGGCACCGGTCAATGTCAGTTCCAATGTGGTCATTCTGATGGCTCCGCCCCCGGTTCCGAGCAATTCTGCCCGATGCAGATCTCGTCTATTACGTCCATCACACCGTCCAGCCAAGTGATCTGGGGATCGAACCGACCAAATTCGATAAAGTGCAGAGCCTGTGCCATGACCTGCGGGTTGTTCATCATGAAAGTGTGGGTCACCGGCAAGACGAGATGATCCGCCATGCCTTCGACTTTGGTGGATTCGACCGACACCTTGCCATCGTCCGGGCCGTCGATCAGAGATGAAAACACGAGGTTCAGGGACTGATCACCTGCGATGACCCCCAGTTCGAAATCCACGGGCGGCAGGCGGCTGGGAATACTATCCGGGCCCGTACCCAGTTGCAGTCCGGCCGGGCCGTTCAGGTATCCGAACACCTCCCACGCGCTGAGTTCATCGACCAGCTGGCTACCCTGATTGGGCGGCCCCAGCATGACGACACGGCCCATGTTTTCAGGGCTGTGGTCCTGCAACCAGTATCGCAACAGGATGCCACCCATGGAATGCGCAACGACATTGACGGTGTCACTGCCGCAGGCTGCAAATGCTTGCGGGATGGTTTGTTCGGCCAGTTCGGGGATACCGATTTCGGTCGATGGGTAACCGGGGCGCACGACGGAATAGCCATTCGCTTTGAACAGTTGCTCCATCACGCTGAATGACGCCTCGGTCCGGGCCAGACCGTGCAGCAGGACAACGCATTTCGCGCTGGCCACGGCGGGAAAAAGGCAACAAAGCAGGGCGATCAGAATTCTCATACCCGCCAGATAAAGCCTGTACGCCTGCGTTAAAAGCCCTTCCCACGTTGACGTCGCAGGACAGCCAGCGCGATACCGCCCAAAACCAGTGCCGCACCAACAAGCAGCCGCACACCCGCGCTTTCCCCCAACAGCACCACGCCGCCCACAATCGCGATCACCGGCACGCTGAGCTGGACGACCGCCGCCGTTGAAGGTGCCAGCCGGGGCAGAACGCGATACCACAAGGCGTATCCCAGACCCGAGGTCACGCCACCTGACAAGGCCGCAAGGAGATAGCCCAATCCGGTCATGTGCCACTCTGCCCCTGTGGCCATCAGGGCCAGCGCGGTTACCGGCAGCGCGACGATGAAATTTGCGGCCGTGCCCTGCAACGCATCAGGCTCGGACCGCCCGACCAGTGAATAGGCTGCCCAGCCGATCCCGGCTGCAATCATCAAAACGGTTCCGGTTGGATCGACCTGCACTGTTCCTGTGGGCCACAGGACACAGGCCAGACCACCCAGTGCAATCGCTGCCCCGGCCAGCTGTCGTCGGGTGGGTTTGACCCCGGCAAGGGCGGTGGCGGCGAACATAGTGATCTGCACAACGGCAAACAGGATAAGTGCGCCCAGCCCCGCATCCAACGTCAGATAGGCAATGGAAAACCCGATCATATACAGGGAAAGCGACCCGGCCCCGATGACGCGCCTGCGGTTGCGAAGGGGCAAATGTCCTCTACGCAGCAGGATCAGTGCGGCCAGAACCAACGCCCCCGCCAGAACCCGGATAATGGCAAACCCCGCAGGATCACTGGACCCGCTGTCGATAGCCAGCCGGTTCAGAATGGAGTTCGCCGCAAAGGCGCACATGGTCAGGGCGGTCAGAAGGAACAGTCGCATTTCAACCACATACCGACTTGGCGGCGCGTTGGACACTCACAATTCGGGCACACGCGGCCCAGCCTTCATCTTTTACAAAATACTCCCGCCGGAGGCATGGCCGCATTGCGGCCATCGGAAATGAAACGGGGCCGCCAAAAGGCGACCCCGTCCGTTAGCACTTTGCTTCCCCTCTCGACAGCTTGACCTTGCAGCCAAACGCCTGTCAGGGGTCGTCGGAATTCGCTTAGGCGAATTCGACGTGCTTACATCATGCCGCCCATGCCGCCCATGTCGGGCATGCCGCCAGCAGGTGCATCTTTTTGCGGTTTGTCTGCAACCATCGCTTCGGTGGTGACCAGCAGGCCGGCAACCGATGCCGCATCTTCCAGAGCGGTACGGACAACTTTGGCCGGGTCGATCACGCCGAACGAGAACATGTCGCCATATTCTTCGGTCTGAGCGTTGAAGCCAAAGGCCGGATCCGAAGATTCGCGCACTTTGCCTGCAACAACCGCACCGTCAACGCCTGCGTTTTCGGCGATCTGGCGCAGCGGCGCTTCGATGGCCTTGCGCACGATGTTGATGCCTGCGTCCTGATCAGCGTTCGCGCCTTTCAGCGATTCCAGTGCTTTACCGGCCTGAACCAGAGCAACACCACCGCCTACAACGACGCCTTCCTGAACGGCTGCGCGTGTTGCGTTCAGAGCATCGTCCACACGGTCCTTACGCTCTTTCACTTCAACTTCGGTCATGCCGCCGACGCGGATAACGGCAACACCGCCTGCCAGTTTGGCAACGCGTTCCTGCAGCTTCTCACGGTCGTAATCCGACGAGGTTTCTTCGATCTGGGTGCGGATCTGAGCAACACGTGCTTCGATCTCGGCTTTCTCGCCAGCACCGTCGACGATGGTGGTTTCGTCTTTGCTGATCTCGATCTTCTTGGCGGTGCCCAGCATGTCCATGGTGACATTCTCAAGCTTCATGCCCAGATCTTCGCTGATCACCTGACCGCCGGTCAGGATTGCGATGTCCTGCAGCATGGCCTTACGGCGATCGCCGAAGCCCGGTGCCTTGACAGCAGCAATTTTCAGGCCGCCGCGCAGTTTGTTGACAACCAGAGTTGCCAGCGCTTCGCCTTCAACGTCTTCTGCAATGATCAGCAGCGGCTTTTGCGACTGGATCACCTGCTCGAGCAGCGGAACCATCGGCTGCAGCGAAGACAGTTTCTTTTCGTGCAGTAGGATCATGCAGTCGTCGAGTTCTGCGATCATCTTGTCTGCGTTGGTGACGAAGTAAGGCGACAGGTAGCCGCGGTCGAACTGCATACCTTCGACAACATCGGTCTCGGTTTCCAGACCTTTGTTTTCTTCGACGGTGATGACGCCTTCGTTGCCAACCTTCTGCATCGCGTCCGCGATCTGCTGGCCAATTTCAGCTTCGCCGTTGGCCGAGATGGTGCCAACCTGAGCAACTTCTGCCGAGTCTTTGACTTCGCGCGAAGCAGCACGGATGCCTTCGACAACTTTGGCGGTTGCCAGGTCGATGCCGCGCTTCAGGTCCATCGGGTTCAGGCCCGCTGCAACCTGCTTCAGGCCTTCTTTTACGATGGCCTGCGCCAGAACGGTCGCGGTGGTGGTGCCGTCACCGGCTTCGTCATTGGTGCGGCTGGCGACTTCTTTCACCATCTGCGCGCCCATGTTTTCGAACTTGTCTTCCAGTTCGATTTCCTTGGCAACCGAAACACCGTCTTTGGTGATGCGCGGTGCGCCGAAGGATTTGTCCAGAACCACGTTGCGGCCTTTGGGGCCCAGGGTCACTTTGACAGCATCCGCCAGAATGTTGACGCCTTTCAGCATCTTGTTGCGGGCATCGGTGTCGAACTTGACGTCCTTTGCAGCCATGTTGTTTCTCCTTGAGAAAATGTGTTTAGTGGAAGATCAGAGAAAGCGCGGGCTTACTCGATGATCCCCATGATGTCGCTTTCTTTCATCATCAGCAGCTCTTCGCCGTCGACCTGGACCTCGGTGCCCGACCATTTGCCGAACAGGATCTTGTCGCCAGCCTTGACCGCCATTGCGATCAGCTCGCCGCTGTCCTTGCGCGCGCCTTCGCCGGTTGCGACGACTTCGCCTTCGCTGGGCTTTTCTTTTGCGCTGTCAGGAATGATCAGTCCGCCTGCGGTTTTTTCATCGCTTTCGGTACGGCGAACCAGCACACGGTCATGAAGCGGTTTCAATGCCATCTTTGCAGCTCCTTGGGCTCAAAGTTTTGTTTATCCTCCCCTCGCCGTTTGACGAGGCGTTAGCACTCGGTGTGTGTGAGTGATAACGACGCATAGCTAGGGAGTCTAAAACGCCGAGTCAACAAGGTGTTTGGGATTTTTTTGAGAACGGCCTAGTCGGCCTGTTCCCAGCTGTAGGCCCAGTGTTTCAAGCCGTCTGTTCCCTCAGAGGTAAGTGCGTAGACACCTTTTTCAACCTTCTCGAACCAGCCATAGTGATTTTCCCGCATCAACCGGGTGGCGACCGGAACACCCACTGATCTGGCAACCTCGGCCCCTTTGGCCGGGCCGTGTTCGGCCAGAAAGGCCGCGCATTTCAGCGCATCCTGACGGTAGGCCGTCACGATCCCATGACGTGTCGCGCCCCCGGAATTGGGGTCGCCCTCCAGCCGGTCGAATTCGCGCAGCAGCCGCGCCGCCCTGGCCTTGTTCTTGCGCGGCGCATAGGGCCCCGGATCGCATTGCACCTCGACCGTGCCATCGACACGTACGGTGATCAGACCCAGACCAAGCCTGCGGCACAGCGCAATATTGTCCCTGAGCGCCCGCCGGGCCGTGCGCCCGGTGGGTTTGCTGACCCCGATATAGACCTGATCCGTGAGTTTCAGGCGGGTAATCGCCTGATGGAACAGGGACAGCGTGAACCTGAGCTTGAGCTCGACAATCACAGGCGGCTCGTCTTCGCGTATCGCGACGATGTCGGCAGCGCCCACTTCTCCTTTGACGATGTATCCCTGACGCTCCAAGAGCGCCTTGATCGGGGGATAGAGGTCCTGCTCGCGGTTCATGGGCCTATGCTACGCAGATTGTTGAGGAATACCAGACGGGTTGCTTGAACATGGGTCGCAGGCATGGCTATGTCTGGAACACCTTGATGACACAACACCGGATGGGTTCATGCGCCTGCTGACATTTCTTGCTTTTCTAATGGCCCCGATCACGGCTGCGGCTGCGTGCGATGGGCAGGACCTGCGCCCGCAGCTGTCGGATGACGCGCGGGCCGAATTGCAGCGCGCGGTGGCGGACATCCCCTTTCCTGAAGGCAACCACTGGATTGCGCGCAAGGATGACACGGTTCTGCACATCATTGGCACCCTGCACACGTATGACGAACGCATGGAAAAGGTGGTCGAACGCCTGTCTCCGGACCTGAGCAAGGCTGACGCGTTCTATTTCGAAGTCACACAGACTGACATGGACGCATTCGAAAAAAACTTGGCCAATAATCTCAGCGCTGTAATGATCACATCCGGGCCGACCCTGATCGACCTGATGGGAGATGAAGACTGGGCCGCATTCTCGACCGCGTTGAACCAGCGCGGCATTCCCGGCTGGATGGCGGCCAAAATGCGACCGTGGTTCTTGAGCATGATGCTGAGCATCCCGCCCTGCATGATGGAAGATCCGAACGGGACCTACGGCATGGACGCCCGCCTGAATGATCTGGCCGCAGAAAACGGCATTCCGCAACACTCGCTGGAACGTATCGACGACCTGATCGCCATGTTCGACAGTCACCCGCTGGAACAGCAGGTCGAGTCACTGGTGCGCCTGTCCGGGGCGATGATGGGAAGCAACGATCAACTGGCCACCATGGCCAATGGATATCTGGAAGAAAAGCACGCCGAGATCATACAATTTGCCCGCCTGCAGGGGTTCGAGGAATCCGGGCTGAGCCGGGACGTCTTCGATGAGGAATGGAACGGGTTCGAGCAGCAGATGCTGGTCCAGCGGAATGCCCTGTGGATGGAGCATATTCTGACCATCACGGATCAGACAGCGGTGATCGCGGTCGGCGCAGGTCATCTGAGTGACGATCACGGTTTGCTGAACCAGCTGGAGCAGGCCGGATATACGCTGACACGGGCCGCATTCTAGCCCGGTTCAGCGGTTTTCAGACCAAGCGTCGCAGACGGGCTGCTGTGGCGTGACAAGGGCGTTTGTCCGCCCTATAAGGCGCGCAAATTTCCATTCCGCAGGACGCTGACATGACAACGCTCGTATTTGGTCACAAATCCCCCGACACCGATTCCACAGGCTCGCCGATCCTGTGGTCGTGGTACCTTAACGAAATCAAAGGTGTGCAGGCCGAGCCCGTGCTGTTGGGCGAACCCAACACCGAAGCGGCATTCATGCTGGACAACTGGGATCTGCCGAAGCCACGTATCCTGAACGATCTGGCCGCGGACACTCCGGTGGTCATCGTCGACACCAACAACCCCGCCGAACTGCCCGCCAACGTCAATGACGCAGACATCCGCGCCATTATCGACCACCACAAGCTGGTCGGTGGTCTGGAAACCAAAGGCCCGATCGACATCACCGTGCGCCCGCTGGCCTGCACGGCCACCATCATGGTCGACCTGATGGGTGACGATGCGGCCAAGATGCCTGACGCCATCAAGGGAGCGGCACTGACCTGCATCCTGTCGGACACGCTGGAATTCCGCTCGCCCACCACCACGCCCCATGACCGCGAGGTTGCTGAGCGGCTGGCAGCCGAGCTGGAGCTGGATATCTCGGCTTACGCGGCAGACATGTTTGCGGCGAAATCGGATGTCTCGTCCTTCTCGGATGCCGAACTGATCCGCATGGACAGCAAGGAATACGAGGTCGATGGCACCAAATTCCGTGTCTCGGTTCTGGAAACCACTGCGCCGGGCGTCATTCTGGACCGCAAGGCAAGCCTGGCGGGTTCGATGGTGGATGTCGCCAAGGAAGACGGTGTCGATCAGGTGTTGCTGTTCGTCGTGGATATCCTGAACGAGGAAGCCACTCTGCTGGTGCCCAACGATCTGGTCAAAACCGTTGCCGAGAAAAGCTTTGGTGCATCCGTCGATGGCGACGCCGTGGTTCTGCCGGGCATCATGAGCCGTAAAAAGCAGATCATTCCGAACCTGAAGGTCTGAAGAAACACGCGGGGTCTGTCGTTCTGAGTAAAACGGACCCCGCATTATTGGTCTTCGGTCTGCGCATCCGGCATTGCGCTTGGGCAGACCTGTACCCGACAGATGAAATACAGGGTGGCCACCTATCGATTGGTGGCCAATCCCTTGCCAATCGGTCATAAGGCTCGTGCAGTTTCAGCTTGAGGCCACATATGACCCAGATCGTTCACGCGCTTTCCGAAATCTCTGCCCGCTACAAAGCGTTGTTTGTCGATCTGTGGGGGTGCGTTCACAACGGGATCACGGCCTATCCCGAAGCTGTTGCAGCCCTTCAAGCCTATCGCGCGGACGGGGGGCTTGTCGTGCTGGTCACGAACTCGCCCAAACCCCGCGCGGGTGTGGCCGAGCAACTGGTGCAGTTCAATGTTCCCGCAGACGCCTATGACACCATTGCCACCAGCGGCGATTCCGCGCGGTCGGCGATGTTCCGTGGCGCTGTCGGGCACAAGGTTTACTTCATGGGGGAATGGCAGCGCGATGCGGGCTTTTTCGAGCCACTGAAACTGCTGCACCACCCGATCCATATCGAACGTGTCCCGCTAAGAGAGGCCGAAGGGATCGTCTGCTGTGGTCCCTTTGATCCGATGGCTGACCCGGTCGTGAACCGCCCCGATTTCCTCTATGCCAAGCAGATGGGCATGAAGCTGCTATGCGCAAACCCCGATATTGTTGTCGATCGCGGCGAGGTGCGCGAATGGTGTGCCGGCGCTTTGGCAAAGCTCTATACCGAGATGGGCGGCGAGAGCCTGTATTTCGGCAAACCGCACCCGCCGATCTACGATCTGGCGCGCCGCAGGTTGCAGGAACTGGGCCATGATATCCCGGATAGCGACATTCTGGTGATCGGCGACGGCCCCCATACGGACATTCTGGGGGGCATGGGTGAAGGCATTGATTCCCTGTTCATTTCGGGCGGGCTGGCGGCGGCCGAGACAAAAACGTCGCACCATCCGGATCACGAATCCCTAACAGCTTATATCGAAAGGGAAAAGATCAACCCGACCTACACAATCGGTCGATTGAGATAGCAAGAAAAGACTTGATTTTCTGCAACTGCGAAGTAATAAAGTTGCCAACCTAGGCCGGATAGTGGTTTTTTCTTTCTCGGTCGATTTCGAGTGAGGGCAACATGTTGGACAATCTTCCACGCGGAACGATCTGTATCGAAGACATCGAAATGGGCATGTCCCGCCACCTGCGCAAAGTGGTGACGGACGAAGATATCGAGATGTTTGCGCAGATCTCGACAGACCGCAATCCGGTGCATCTGGATGATGATTATGCCCGCGATACAATCTTCGAAGGGCGCATCGCGCACGGGATGCTGACAGCTGGGCTGATTTCGGCCGTGATTGGCGAACAACTGCCGGGCCATGGCACGGTCTATATGGGGCAGTCACTGAAGTTCCTGGCCCCCGTGCGCCCCGGTGACATGGTTTACGCCGAGGTCAAAGTTATCGACATCGACTTTTCCAAGCGTCGCGTCAAACTGGATTGCCATTGCTCGGTCGAGGGCAAGAAGGTTCTGATCGGTGAAGCCATGGTACTGGCCCCGTCGCGCAAGTTCGACTGATCGGCGAACACTTCCATGCAAAAGGCGCCCGACCGGCGCCTTTTTTGTTTGGACGCTGTTTTTGCCTGTGCCTTTCAGGACGGGCGGGCGCGTTTTCGCCCTTTCAACGCACCGGATTCCAGAATGATCTCTGACACCACGTGCTCGCGCCTGTAAGCCATCACATGAACACCGGACACCCCCGCGATATCGCGGATCTGCTGGATCAGTTCGATACAGATCTTCTTGCCCTCGTCAGCTGGCTTTTCGGCTTTCTCCATCCGCTCGATGACCTGATCGGGGATGTGAATGCCGGGAACATTGCTGCGCATCCAGCGTGCCGCACGCGCTGACGCGATGGGGCCGACGCCCGCGATGATGAACACTTTCTTGTCCAGTCCCGCATCGCGCACCCGCGCCATGAATTTTTCGAACAGCGGAATGTCGTAGATGTAATTGGTCTGAATATACTCAGCCCCGGCCTCAACCTTCTTTGCCAGACGATCAGGTCGCCAGTCATAAGGCGGTATGCAGGGGTTTTCGGCAGCACCAAGGAACAGTTGCGGCGGGCGCGTGATCTTACGACCAGAAAGGAACATTCCCTGATCGCGCATCGTGCGGATCGTCCGCAACAGGGTCAGGGAATCGAAATCGAATACCGGTTTTGCCCCCGGCTGATCCCCGACGCCGACGCCGTCGCCGGTCAGGCACAGCACGTTACTGACGCCCAACGCCGCAGCCCCCAGAACATCGCCCTGAATGGCAATCCGGTTCCGGTCGCGGCAGGAAATCTGATAGACCGGAGAATAACCCGCGCGCGTCAGCAAGGCACAAATCCCAATCGAGGACATATGGCAGTTCGCGCCCGAAGCATCGGTTGCATTGATCGCGTCAGCCACTTCGCCAAGCGGTTGGGCCGCCTGATAAACATCCTCGGGGTCGGCACTGTCGGGTGGGTTCAACTCGGCGGTGACTGCGAAACGGCCTGAACGGAGTACCTTTTCCAACCGGCTGTGCGACACATGTCCTTGGGGAACCGGAACATAGCCAATCGGCTCCACCTCGTTGCGATGGGTATCACTCATTTCTTCAGTTCCCGGTTTATCGCGTTGGGTGGTTCGGCGGCCAGTGGTGCCGCAGAAGGTTCATTCTCGCGCGCTTCGGGGAATGCCTCGGCCAGCGCCAACCGGGCTGCATCCCGGGTCTCGCGCTCCTGCGCAGCAATCTCGCGGCTGACCCGCAACCAGGATGACGAGCCTTTCAACGTGTGCTCCACCGGCGGAAGAACTTCTTTTATCTTGTCGGCTCCGTGCCGCATGCGGCTGGCTCCGTTCCAGGCCAGGGCCCAGACGCATTTCATATCCGGCTTCACCTCGCAAAACTCGCCGGGACGTACGCCGCCACAGGGGCCATTGCGCAATTGCTTTGGGCAGTTCATCGGGCAGGACATGCCGGTCGATGACAACACGCATTGCCCGCACATCTTGCAATCGAACAACAGGGTTTTGACGCCCTTCTCGACCAGTGCGATGGGGCGTTCGACGCGGTTATATCCGATCTTTGCAAATATCGGGTCCATCGCGACCATGCCGCGTTCGACACATTTATAGATCCACTCGAAAGTGCGGGCATGACGAATCGCGAACAGTCGCATTCGGTACATGGGTCTGCCTCCTGTGCTGGGTTCGTTCGAACCTCGCCGGGCTTTGATCCGGTGCGCCTTAATCCAGGGGACCGGATTTTCAGTCTAAACCCAGAGTTTTTTTTGAATCAAGCGGTTGGAGGCGCCTGACCTGAAATACTTGGATTGGCCTCGTGCATTTTCCCGGCCAAGCGAAATGTTCAAAGCTCATTCGCAGGATCGCATTCTTGGAATTCAAACTGCCGCTTGAACAAATTGACTCGCGCCGCTACGCAATCGTCTATGCACATCATCCGGGATATCCAGTTCGTCCAGCCAGAAGATCGCGGCGCCAGCGTGGCAATCGGGAATTTCGACGGCGTTCATTTGGGGCACCAGTCGGTCATCGAACTGGCCCGTAATGCTGCGCCAGACGCGCCGCTGGGTGTGTTGACCTTCGAGCCGCATCCGCGGGAGTATTTTGCGCCGGACACGCCTCCGTTCCGCCTGATGCGGGGCAATGCGCGGGCGCACCGGCTGGAAAAGCTGGGCGTAGAGAAGCTGTATGAACTGCCGTTCAACGCCGCGCTGGCAGGGCTATCGCCGGAAGAGTTTGCACGCAACGTGATCTGCGACGGGCTGGGCCTGTCGCATGTCGTGGTGGGGGCCGATTTCTGCTTTGGCAAGGGCCGCAGCGGCACGGCGCAGGATCTGGTGCGGTTCGGGCGGGACATGGGGTTCGGCGTGACGATTGCGCCTTTGATGGAACGGTCGGAAAACGTTGTGTCCTCAACCGCCATTCGCACCGCGCTGAGCGACGGCCGACCACGGGACGCAGCCGCGATGCTGGGACACTGGCACCGGATCGAAGGCGAAGTGATCGGGGGCGAACAGCGCGGGCGCGAGTTGGGCTTTCCCACCGCGAATATGTCCATCGAAGGGCTGCACCCGCCAAAGTTCGGTGTCTACGCCGTATTGGTGGACGTGTTGGATGGGCCGCATAAAGGCAGCTATCACGGCGCGGCCTCGATCGGGGTACGTCCGATGTTTAACGGCCAGGTGCCCAATATCGAAACCTTCCTGTTCGACTTTTCGGGCGATCTGTACGGGGCGACGCTGTCGGTGGGTCTGATCGACTTTCTGCGCCCCGAGATGACATTTGACGGGCTGGAGAGTCTGATCACGCAGATGGATGCCGACTGCAAACAGGCCCGCGGTATATTGACCACCCTATGAGTGTTGATCCGATTGAACGCACGGGCCTGCCTGCCCGGTTTTGGGAGCGCAAACCCCTGCGCCAAATGAACCAGCGCGAGTGGGAGGCGTTATGTGATGGCTGCGGCAAATGCTGCCTGAACAAGCTGGAAGATGAAGACACGGGCGAGGTTGCCCTGACCTGCGTCGCGTGCCGCCTGTTGGATGACGAAAGCTGCCGCTGCGTACAATACGACATCCGGCATCAATTCGTGCCCGAATGCATCGTCATGACCCCCGACAATATCGACGAACATGCCTATTGGTTGCCACAAACCTGCGCGTATCGGTTGCTGTGGGAAGGCAAACCGCTTTACGACTGGCACCCGTTGATATCTGGTACAGCGGACAGTGTGCATGCCGCCGGGGTCTCGGTTCAGGGGCGCACAGTGTCCGAGTTTGAGACACCCATGGAAGAGTGGGAAGATTACATAATCGAGGAGCCAAGCTGATGCATTTCGCGTCTGACAATTCCGGGCCGGTTCATCCGCAGGTCATGGCCAGGCTGGCCGAGGTCAATCAGGGCTATCAGATGGCCTATGGTGCGGATACGCTGATGAACGAGGTGCGCGACCGTATCCGCAGCATCTTCGAGGCTCCGGGTGCTGCGGTCTATCTGGTGGCGACGGGGACAGCCGCGAATTCTCTGGCCCTTGCAACATTGTCAAAGCCTTGGGAAACGGTTTTTTGTTCCCCAGTCGCGCATATCCACGAGGACGAATGCAACGCACCGGAGTTTTACAGCGGCGCCAAGCTGACCCTGGTTCCGGGCGGAGACAAGATGACCCCTGAGGCGCTGCGCGGGTCAATTCTGGGTGAAGAAACACGCGGCGTACATGGGCCGCAGCGCGGACCCGTGTCGATCACACAAGTGACCGAGCGCGGATCGGTTTATTCGCTGGCAGAGTTGCAGGCCCTGTGCGGGGTCGCCAAGACGTACGGCCTGCCTGTACATCTGGACGGCGCGCGCTTTACCAACGCGTTGGTTGCGCTGAACTGTTCCCCGGCGGATATGACGTGGAAAGCAGGTGTGGATGCTGTCAGTTTTGGTGGCACCAAGAACGGTCTGATGGGTGTCGAGGCGGTGGTGTTCTTTGATGAAAGCAAAGCCTGGGAGTTTGAGCTGCGGCGCAAGCGCGGGGCGCATCTGTTTTCCAAGCACCGCTATCTGTCCGCTCAGATGGCGGCCTATCTGGAAGACGACCTGTGGCTGAAGATGGCACGTCAGGCCAATGACAACTGCGCCCGCTTGGCCGAGGGTTTGCGCGCCAAGGGGGCCGTGTTTCTGCACGAACCGCAGGCCAATATGATCTTTGCCTCATTCCCACGCGCGAAGCACAAGCAGCTGCATGAGGCCGGCGCGGTTTATCACCTTTGGGGGGCAGAGCTGGACGGCGAGGATGAAAACGAAAACCTCGCGTGCAGGCTGGTTTGCGACTGGTCCATCGGAGCGGCGGAGATCGATCAGTTTCTCAATCTGCTTTAACGCCTAACGGGGCGTTGGCCTGCCAGAACGCCCGCAGCAAAGCGCCGGTTTCATCAGGGTGTGAAATCGGCAGCATGTGCCCTGCGCCGTTGATGCGTTCATGGCGTGCATCAGGCAGGCGCCGTTTCAGCCCTGCGCAAATCGCGTGGATCACCGGCGGCGTCTCTGACCCGCTCAGCAGCAGGGTCGGCATCGATGCACGCCGAAGCTGATCGACGTCAAGCAACCCTGCCTGATCATCGTTGAGCACAGGCTGCACAGCCGGAACCGCATCGATTCCACGCACCATATTTGCCCGCGTGCGTTCGGGCAAATCAGGCCATTTGGGGCTGATCTTCGTGCTCCACGCCCTGTTGAACAGGCGCGCCGCCAAAACCTTGTCACCAGATGCGAAGGCCGCATTGACCGGCTCGGAGTCCCGTTCGTGCTGTTCGAACAACAGCGGCGCATCCTGTTTTGCAACTGCAAAGAACACGGGTTCGATCAGGATCAGGCTGCGCACGCGGTCGGGATGTTCGATCGCCAGCCTGAGCGCGATCATCGCCCCAAAGGAATGCCCGATTACATCCATGGGTTCGGTCAATTCAGCCAGGGCGGGTTTGGTCACTGCGTCAAAGAAATCACCCTGCCCGTCCCAATCCGGGCTGCGCCCATGCGACAACATATCCGGGGCAATAAATGACGCGCAGCCATCCAGCGCACTGGCCAAACCGGACCAGGCACCGGAATGCGCAATCGTGCAATGGAGGGCGAGCAGTTTCCGCTCCCCCTCACCCAAGTGCCTTACGAAAACGGATTGCATCGCGGCCTTGACCGTCACCCGTACATCTCGTTCAGATGCCGGTCCAGATCATCCAGCCTGTCCTGACCCCAGAACCGCTGGTCGTCGGGCGTGATATAGAACGGTGCGCCGAAGACACCCCGGTCCACGGCTTCCTCGAGGTTGGCGGCATAGGTTTCTGCCCCCACCAGCAAGCCGCTGTCCGCCAGACCGGGATCAAACCCGGCTTGCGTCAGGCATTCGCGGATGACATCGTCCTGTGCGATATCCTTTTCCTCGGCCCAGCAGGCGCGAAGGAAGGAATGACACAGCTTACCCACATCGCCCGAACCGTCCTTGATCGCGGCAATAACTGCATAAGATGACGGGGCCATATTGGTCGGCCAGTACGCGGGTTTCAGATTGAACTCCATCCCCAGATTCTTCGATTGGCGCAGCAGCTCCTGTGCGCGGTACTCGATACGAGAGATATGCCGGTCTTTCGGAGGGGTCCCCCCGGTGCGCGCGAACAGGGCGATAATGTCCAGCGGCTTATAGTTGATCGTCGCGCCGTGTTTCGCCGCGATTTCTTCCAGCCGCATCCCTGCCAGATAGGAATAGGGCGAGAGTGTCGCAAAAAAGTAGTCAATCTGGGTCATGTGCACTTTCTCCGCTGCGTTACCTTTGCGGGACGGTAAGGCCATGCTAAGCGGTGTCAACATCACGATTCTGTCACATTGCCATTGCTGCCCGGGGACTTCAGCCGATGCCGACACTTCACGAACCCAAGCTTATCGCTGGGAACGCCAACCTTCCGCTTGCCCAAGCCATCGCACGCCGCATGAGCCTGTACCGAGGCGTTGATCAGGGTCTGGTCGATGCGCGTGTCGAACGGTTCAACGACGGTGAGATTTTCGTCGAGGTGTTCGAGAATGTGCGCGGCGAGGATATGTTCATTATCCAGCCGACCTCGAACCCGGCCAATGACAACCTGATGGAACTGCTGATCATCGCAGATGCCCTGCGCCGGTCGTCCGCGCAGCGGATCACTGCCGTGATCCCGTATTTCGGGTACGCTCGTCAGGACCGTCGCACCAAGGCCCGCACGCCCATCAGCGCCAAGCTGGTGGCCAACATGCTGACCGGGGCCGGGATCGAACGGATCCTGACAATGGACCTGCACGCGGCCCAGATTCAGGGCTTTTTCGATATGCCCGTGGACAACCTTTATGCCTCGCCCATCTTTGCGCTGGATGTGAGGCATCAGTTCAAGGGAAATCTGGATGAAATCATGGTGGTTTCACCCGACGTGGGCGGCGTTGCCCGCGCGCGTGAACTGGCCAAGCGGATCAACGCCCCTCTGTCGATCGTGGACAAGCGCCGCGAGAAAGCGGGCGAAGTCGCCGAGATGACCGTGATCGGGGATGTGAAGGACAAGATCTGTCTGATCGTCGACGACATGTGCGACACCGCCGGAACGCTGTGCAAGGCGGCGCAGGTGCTTCTGGATAACGGTGCGAAAGAAGTTCATTCCTACATCACGCATGGCGTCATGAGCGGCCCTGCGGTGGAACGGGTGACAAATTCGGTGATGAAGTCGCTGGTGCTGACCGACACGATCCAACCGACCAAAGAGATTTTGGGCGCCAAGAACATCCGCATTGTTCCGACCGCGCCTATCTTTACGCAGGCGATCCTGAACATCTGGAACGGAACCAGCGTGTCATCCCTGTTCGAAGACAAGACACTGACGCCGATCTACGAATCCATGTACCAGATGGATTGAGTTTGGACGGGGCGACGGGATGTGTCGTCCCTTTCTTTTTGAACCATCGATTGCGCACAAGCCTGACCCATGTGCGCGATCAACGACACAAGTGGACCGATCTCCATGACTGGCAACAAACGCATTGTTCTTTCCAGCGACCACGCGGCAATCGAGCTGCGTCAGGCCGTGGCCAACCACATCGCGCAGCAAGGCTGGGACGTGGTCGATATCGGCCCGACGACCTCTGAAAGCACCCATTATCCCAAACACGGCAAGGCCGCGGCACTGACTGTTGCATCGGGTGATTGCGAATTGGGTATTATCCTCTGCGGCACGGGTCAGGGCATCATGATGGCTGCAAACAAGGTACCCGGCATTCGCTGCGGCGTCTGTTCAGATGCGTTTTCTGCGCGGATGATCCGCCAGCACAACAATGCCAACATGCTGTCGATTGGTGCGCGTGTCGTCGGCGAAGGTCAGGCGCTGGATATTGTGGATGCGTTTCTGGGGGCCGAATTCGAAGGTGGCCGCCACGCCACACGGGTCGACATGATCGAAGCGCAGGACGACTGAGCCCCGCGCCTGTCCTGCAAGCCCCGGATCAGGAAATGTTCCAGTCGTCTGGATGCGCCACCTCTCCGAACGCGGTCCAACTGATCCGGATCCGGGCAATCCGCGTGTCGGACCATGTCCGAAACACCGCTTCGAACCCTTCCGAGGTGATATTTTCTGCCTGAACCTCGGCGCGCAGGGCTGATGATGTGTCGACATCCCAAAGGGAAATCCCGATCTGAACCATGGGCGGGCTAAGAAACGTGCCCTTGAATTGGATGGGTTTCCGGCGTTCGCGGGGGCCTTCGCCAGTCCACATGTCCCCGCCTTCGGCAAATTCCGAAAACAGAACACTTTCACCCTGATCGATGCCAATGGGATGGGTCAGAAATTTTTTCATGTTTTCATCATTATACTTGAATTTCCGCAACTTACCCCGGCTTTCTGGCAAAAGCACGACAAAAAAAACGGCCCCGCAATCGCGAGGCCGTTCCAATTTTCCACTGTTAAGCCAATTACAGGCTCATATGTGTCCCAAGAGCTTCCATATCGGCCAGCAGCTTGGCGGCTTCGTCGACGATCGACATGTCGTCGCCGCCCTTTGCCGCTTCGTGCGAGGCGCGTGCCTCGGCAATCAGCTCGTCCATATGCGAACGGGTGATTTCCGAAACCGGAACCGCCTTTTCGGCCAAAACCGACAGGCTGTCGCCGTTGATCTGGGCAAACCCGCCGGTGACCAGGTATTCGCTGGACCCTTCGGGTGCCTCAACCTTCAGCAGACCGGGGCGCAGCGTTGTGATGGTGGGGGCATGATCGGGCATCGCCGTCATGTCCCCGTCCGCGCCGGGAATCTGGACCGCGGTGACCTCGAGTGAAGCAAGGCTCCGCTCGGGGCTGACGAGGTCGAAATGCATCGTGTTTGCCATCAGGGATACTCCTTAGGCGGCTGCTGCTGCCATTTTCTCGGCTTTGGCGATCACTTCGTCGATGCCGCCAACCATCAGGAAGGCTGCTTCGGGCAGGTGATCGTATTCGCCAGCCACAACGGCCTTGAACGACGAGATTGTGACATCCAGAGGAACCTGAACACCCGGCGAGCCGGTGAAGACCTCGGCCACGTCGAACGGCTGCGACAGGAAGCGTTCGATCTTACGGGCACGGGCCACGGTCAGCTTGTCCTCTTCCGACAGTTCGTCCATGCCGAGGATGGCGATGATGTCCTGCAGTGACTTGTAGCGCTGGAGGATCTGCTGAACGTCGGTCGCAACCTTGTAGTGCTCTTCGCCGACGATGGCCGGGTCGAGCAGGCGCGAGGTCGAGTCGAGCGGGTCAACCGCCGGGTAGATACCCTTTTCCGAGATCGCACGGTTAAGAACGGTGGTCGCATCCAAGTGAGCAAACGAGGTTGCCGGCGCGGGGTCGGTCAAGTCGTCCGCAGGCACGTAGATCGCCTGCACCGAAGTGATCGATCCGGCCTTTGTCGAGGTGATGCGTTCCTGCAGGGCACCCATGTCTGTGGCCAGTGTCGGCTGGTAGCCCACAGCGGACGGGATACGACCCAGCAGAGCCGACACCTCGGAACCCGCCTGTGTAAAGCGGAAGATGTTGTCGACGAAGAACAGAACGTCGGTACCGGACTGGTCGCGGAACTGCTCGGCCAGAGTCAGACCGGTCAGAGCAACACGCGCACGCGCACCCGGAGGCTCGTTCATCTGACCGTAAACCAGGGCCACCTGGCTTTCCGACAGGTTGTCCGGCTTGATCACGTTCGATTCGATCATCTCGTGATACAGGTCGTTGCCTTCACGGGTCCGTTCACCAACACCCGCAAACACCGAGAAGCCCGAGTGCACTTTTGCGATGTTGTTGATCAGTTCCATGATCAGAACGGTTTTACCAACGCCGGCGCCGCCGAACAGGCCGATCTTACCGCCTTTGGCGTAAGGGGCCAGCAGGTCAACCACCTTGATGCCGGTGACCAGAACTTCGGACTCGGTCGACTGTTCGGCAAAGGTCGGTGCGGGCTGGTGGATCGCGCGCGCTTCGGTTGCCTCAACCGGGCCTTTTTCGTCGATCGGCTCGCCGACCACGTTCAGGATGCGGCCCAGGGTGGCGTTGCCAACCGGAACCGAGATCGGTGCACCGGTGTCGGTGACCACTTCACCACGGACCAGACCTTCGGTCGCGTCCATCGCGATGGTGCGGACAGTGTTTTCACCCAGGTGCTGAGCAACTTCCAACACCAGGCGCTTGCCGTTGTTGGTGGTTTCCAGCGCGTTCAGAATTTCAGGCAGCTGATCTTCGAAGTGCACGTCGACGACGGCCCCGATGATCTGTGTGACTTTGCCTTTTGCATTCGCCATGTTTCGTCTCCGGTTTGTCTCTACAGCGCCTCGGCGCCGGAAATAATTTCAATCAGCTCGTTGGTGATCACGGCCTGACGCGAGCGGTTGAACTGGATCGTCAGCTTGTCGATCATCTCACCCGCGTTGCGTGTCGCGTTGTCCATTGCGGACATCCGCGCGCCCTGTTCAGACGCTCCGTTTTCGAGCAGAGCCGAGAAGATCGCGGTCGCAACCCCCTTGGGCAGCAGGTCGGCCAGAATGGCCTCTTCGCTGGGCTCGTAGTCGAAAATGGCACCGCTGTCGTCACCTTCCGATTCCTCGAACGAGGCGGGGATGACTTGCTGTGCCGTCGGAATCTGGGTCACAACGTTGACGAACTTCGAGTAGAAGATCGTGGCAACGTCGAACTCGCCCCCGTCGAAGCGGGACAGGATGTCCTTTGCGATGTCCTGCGCGTTGGAATAACCCAGACGCTTGACCTCGCTCAGGTCCACATGCCCAACGAACAGATCGCCAAAATCACGCTTGAGCGCGTCGCGGCCTTTCTTGCCGACGGTCAGAATCTTGACCGTCTTGCCCTTGCCGCGCAGCTCTTCCGCCTTCTGGCGGGCCAGCTTGGCGATGTTCGAGTTGAAGCCGCCACACAGGCCGCGTTCAGCTGTCAACACAACCAGCAGATGGACATCATCACTGCCCGTACCACGGAGCAGCTTGGGGGCGCTGTCGCTGCCCCCGACCGACGCCGCCAGCCCGGCCATCACGGCATTGAACCGCTCGGCATAAGGGCGCGAGGCTTCGGCAGATTCCTGGGCGCGGCGCAGTTTTGCGGCCGCGACCATCTGCATGGCCTTGGTGATCTTGCGGGTCGATTTGACCGACTCGATCCTGTTTTTAAGGTCCTTCAGACTAGGCATCGGAACCTCCTATCAAGCGAAGGTCGCGGCGTATTCGTCGATCGCTGCTTTGAGTTTGTCGGACGCTTCACCTTTGATCTTTGGATCTTCGTCGGTGATCCACTTCAGCAGGTCTGCGTGCTTGCCGCGCAGATGCGCCAGCAGACCGGCCTCGTAGCGGCCAACGTCAGATACATCGATCTTGTCGAGATAGCCGTTGGTGCCAGCGAAGATGACGCAGACGATTTCCGCGTTGGTCAGCGGCGAGTACTGCGGCTGCTTCATCAGCTCGGTCAGGCGCGCACCACGGTTCAGAAGCTGCTGGGTTGCGGCGTCGAGGTCGGAACCAAACTGCGCAAAGGCCGCCATTTCGCGATACTGAGCCAGTTCCAGCTTGACCGGACCGGCAACCGATTTCATCGCGTCGGTCTGAGCCGACGAGCCCACACGCGAAACCGACAGACCGGTGTTCACAGCAGGACGGATGCCCTGATAGAACAGTTCGGTTTCCAGGAAGATCTGACCGTCGGTGATCGAGATCACGTTGGTCGGAATAAAGGCGGAAACGTCACCACCCTGGGTCTCGATAACCGGCAGAGCCGTCAGCGAACCAGCACCGAAGTCTTCGTTCAGCTTTGCCGAACGTTCCAGCAGGCGGGAGTGGAGGTAGAAAACGTCACCCGGATAGGCTTCGCGGCCCGGCGGGCGACGCAGCAACAGCGACATCTGACGATAGGACACGGCCTGTTTCGACAGGTCATCATAGATGATCAGCGCGTGACGGCCATTGTCACGGAAATATTCTGCCATCGCGGTTGCGGCATAGGGTGCCAGGAACTGCATAGGTGCCGGGTCGGACGCGGTTGCGGCGACAACGATCGAATATTCAATCGCACCGGATTCTTCCAGTTTCTTCACCAGCTGGGCAACGGTCGAACGCTTCTGACCGATCGCAACGTAAACGCAGTACAGTTTCTTCGACTCGTCGTCGCCCGCTGCTTCGTTATAGACTTTCTGGTTCAGGATGGTGTCCAGAGCCACGGCGGTTTTACCGGTCTGGCGGTCACCAATGATCAGCTCGCGCTGGCCACGGCCAATCGGGATCATCGCGTCAACCGATTTCAGGCCGGTTGCCATCGGTTCGTGCACCGATTTACGCGGAATGATACCGGGTGCTTTGACGTCTGCAACGCCGCGCTTGGTGGCATTGATCGGACCTTTGCCGTCCAGCGGGTTGCCCAGACCGTCAACAACACGGCCCAGCAGCTCGTCACCGATTGGAACGTCCACGATCGAGTTTGTGCGCTTGACGGTGTCACCTTCTTTGATGTCACGGTCAGAACCGAAGATAACGACACCGACGTTGTCGCTTTCCAGGTTCAGCGCCATCCCCATGATACCGCCGGGGAATTCGACCATCTCACCGGCTTGAACGTTGTCCAGGCCATATACACGGGCAATCCCGTCACCGACGCTCAGCACGCGACCGATCTCGGCCACTTCGGCTTCCTGACCAAAATTCTTGATCTGGTCCTTCAGGATTGCAGAAATCTCTGCAGCTTGGATTCCCATTTATCCGACCTCTTTCATTGCATTCTGTAGGGAGTTCAGCTTCGAACGGATCGAACTGTCGATCATTTTCGAGCCCACTTTGACGACAAGACCGCCGATGAGGCTTTCATCAACGGTCGCATTGATAGTTACGGTCTTGCCCACACGCTCGGACAGCGTCTTGGACAGTTTTTCCAGTTGTGTCTTGGTCAGCGCCTTGGCCGAGGCGACATCGGCGGTCACTTCGCCACGCTCATCAGCCAGCAAGTCGCGCAGCACCTGCACCAGTTGCGGCACTACAAACAGGCGGCGTTTCTGCGCCATCAGACCCAGCGTGTTGCGCAGGATAGCGTTCAGGCCCATCTTGTCAGCAATCGCGGTAATTGCAGCTTCCTGCTCGGCGCGTGAAACCAGCGGCGATGCGATCAGGTCACGCAGGTCGGCACTGTCGCCCAGTGCTGCTGCCAGATCATTGATGCCGGATTCCAGACCCGCAAGGTCATTATTCTCTTTTGCGATCTCGAAGATCGCGGTGGCATAGCGCTCGGCGATGCCTGTGGAAATCGAAGCTGGTTCGGACACGTCCACCCTTCCGATATTTGAGGCCCCGATTTTGGGTAGCGGCCGCTACCTTGGGGCGTGAGGAAACCCCGGCCAGACGGTCGGGGATCAAAATCACCGGGGATGTAGCAGAGGTGAACCAACCAAGCAATACGCTATAGCGGTAACAGATTTATCCACAAAATGTTAGTTTTCATGCACTTACACCAAGTGCGACCGTTTGGACCCGTCAACCCGGTTGAAAAATGTTACGAATATGCAGGTTTTTGCGATTCCTGTGACTTTTTTCTCGCGAATTTGTCACTTTGGGATGCACGCAGTTGTCATGCAGGCTTTAGCAAACCGTCAAGCGCCTTGATCGGCTTCCTTATGGCATCTTTGGTGACATTGCCCCGAGGCGGATGAATGTTCTTTGTGACCTCAACCATCAACACCCCGCCCGCCATGACAGTTGGAATGCGCTGTCCGGTTTTTTCGATCAGACTGCCCGATTTCAACCAGAACCGCCGGAAGGACGGCGGCATGTAAAGAGCCGAGCAATGCGCCTCGGGCAGGAAGTAATGCGACCTGAGCTGATTTTCCAGCTGAGTGGCGGAATAGGGACGACCAAAGCCAAATGGCGTTTTGTCCGTACGTGACCACAGACCCGCCCGGTTCGGAACAATGAACACGGCCCTGCCACCAGGGCCCAGAACACGCCAGCATTCCTCCAGCAGCTGGTTTGGCCGCTCGGACGTTTCCAGCCCGTGCATCACCACCAGCTTGTCCACGTGACCGGTTTCAATGGGCCACCGGGTTTCTTCTGTCAGCACCGAGACATTGGGCATCCCCGCAGGCCAGGGCATCACGCCCTGCGGGCCGGGCATCAGCCCGATGACCCGGCGCGCACCGGCCAGATAAGGGCGCAATAGCGGCACGGCAAAGCCAAAACCGGCAACGGTCTGACCTTTGGCTTCGGGCCAGAGCTCGGTCAGCCGCCCGCGAATAGCTGCCTGTGCCGCGCGCCCAAGGGTGCTGCGGTAGTAGAAGTTCCTCAGATCCTGCACATCAAGATGCATTGCGGACATCCGGTCAATCGGCTTAGCTGGGCGCAGTCTAGCAATGAAAGGGCAAAAGGCCATGCCTCTTGAAATCGTTACAATCCCGTGCCTCAGCGACAATTACGCCTTTCTGGCCCATGACAGCGGCAATGGCCAGACTGCGCTGATCGATGCGCCCGAAGCCGCGCCGATTCTTGCAGCACTGGAAGATCGGGGATGGAGCTTGTCACATGTGCTGCTGACCCATCATCACTGGGATCACGTTGAAGGGCTGCCCGAAATTCTGACCCATCACCCCGCAAAGGTCATCGGTGCGGCCGCCGACGCGCACCGCCTGCCCCCACTGGACCAGCAGGTTGCCGAAGGCGACAGCTTTGAGGTGGGTGGCGAACTGGTCGAGGTGCTGGACGTTTCGGGGCACACGGTTGGTCATGTCGCGTTTTATCTTCCGCAAAGCGCGGTCGTCTTTACCGCTGACAGCCTGATGGCCCTCGGGTGTGGGCGTCTGTTCGAAGGCAGCCCGGCGCAGATGTGGGCGTCGCTGAGCAAGCTGGCCGCTTTGCCGGACGACACCCTTGTCTGTTCGGGGCATGAATATACACAATCCAACGCGAAATTCGCCATTACCGTCGATCCCGAGAACGCTGCGCTGAAACAGCGAATTGCCGATATCGACCGCGCCCGCGCCGCTGGCGAAGCCACTGTTCCGTCGGTTTTGGCGCTTGAAAAAGCCACCAACCCGTTCCTGAGGGCCACGGATCCGGCGATTCAGGCCCATCTTGGTATGGTAAACGCCGATCCTGCGGCGGTTTTCGCCGAAATCCGGGGTAGAAAAGACAGGTTCTGATGCTTATTTGCCCCTCTTCACGGCCACGGTCACAACAAATGTGACTGTCAAGTGAAAGAAAACCCTTGAAGCCGGGCCACGATCAACCAAACTCTAATAGTATGAGGACATGGTTGGGATGGGGTTCCGGCCGAAAGCCCGCCCCCTTCTGACCCAAGACAGAGGAGCACCCGCGTGCCTTCATTCTCGAGCACACTGGAACAAGCCATCCACGCGGCCCTTGCGGCTGCGAATGAACGGCGACACGAATTTGCAACGCTGGAGCATTTGCTGCTGGCGCTTCTGGAAGAACCCGATGCGGTACGCGTCATGAAAGCGTGCAGCGTTGATCTGGACGAGTTGCGCAGCACTCTGGTTGAGTTCATCGACGAGGACCTATCGAATCTGGTCACGGATATTGACGGGTCCGAAGCCGTACCAACGGCAGCGTTCCAGCGCGTCATTCAACGCGCCGCGATTCATGTGCAAAGCTCGGGCCGGACCGAAGTGACCGGTGCCAATGTGCTGGTCGCGATATTCGCTGAACGCGAAAGCAATGCCGCCTATTTCCTGCAGGAACAGGACATGACCCGGTATGACGCGGTCAATTTCATCGCCCATGGCGTGGCCAAAGACCCCGCGTATGGCGAAAGCCGGTCGGTATCCGGTGCGGATCAGGTGGAAGAAGAAGCTCAGACAGGTTCCGGCGACACGGAACAAAAGGAAAGTGCGCTTGGGAAATATTGCATTGACCTGAACGCGAAATCGCGTGCGGGTGATGTCGATCCTCTGATCGGGCGCGCGGATGAGGTGGAACGCTGTATCCAGGTGCTGTGCCGCCGCCGCAAGAACAACCCGCTGCTGGTGGGCGATCCGGGCGTGGGCAAAACCGCCATCGCCGAAGGTCTGGCGCACAAGATCGTCGCCGGAGAGGCGCCGGATGTCTTGGCAAACACCACCATCTACTCGCTGGACATGGGTGCGCTGCTGGCCGGGACCCGTTATCGCGGCGATTTCGAGGAACGCCTGAAAGCGGTTGTAACCGAGCTGGAAGAGCACCCCGACGCGGTGCTGTTCATCGACGAAATTCACACCGTGATCGGTGCTGGTGCAACCTCGGGCGGGGCAATGGATGCGTCGAACCTGCTGAAACCTGCGTTGCAGGGCGGCAAGCTGCGCACCATGGGCTCGACCACCTACAAAGAGTTTCGCCAGCATTTTGAAAAGGACCGCGCCCTGTCGCGCCGGTTCCAGAAGATCGATGTGAACGAGCCTTCGGTTGAAGACAGCGTCAAGATCCTGCGCGGTCTGAAGCCTTATTTCGAAAAACATCACGACATCAAGTATACCGCTGATGCGATCAAAACGGCGGTCGAGCTGTCGGCACGTTACATCAACGACCGCAAGCTGCCCGACAAGGCCATCGACGTGATTGACGAGGCTGGCGCGGCGCAGCATCTGGTGGCGGAAAGCAAACGGCGCAAAACCATTGGTGTCAAAGAGATTGAGGCCGTGGTTGCCAAGATCGCCCGCATCCCGCCCAAGAACGTCACCAAGGACGATGCCGAGGTGCTGAAAGACCTCGAAGCCTCGCTGAAACGGGTGGTGTTTGGTCAGAATCTGGCGATCGAGGCGCTGGCCAGCGCAATCAAACTGGCCCGCGCCGGCCTGCGGGAACCCGAAAAGCCCATCGGCAACTATCTGTTTGCCGGCCCGACCGGCGTGGGCAAGACCGAGGTGGCGAAACAGCTGGCGGACACGCTGGGCGTTGAACTGCTGCGTTTCGACATGTCGGAATACATGGAGAAACACGCGGTCAGCCGTCTGATCGGCGCGCCTCCGGGCTATGTCGGGTTCGATCAGGGCGGCCTGCTGACCGACGGTGTCGACCAGCATCCACATTGTGTGTTGCTGCTGGACGAGATTGAAAAGGCGCACCCGGACGTGTTCAACATCCTGTTGCAGGTGATGGACCATGGGGAACTGACCGACCATAACGGCCGTACAGTGAACTTCCGCAACGTGGTGCTGATCATGACCTCGAACGCGGGGGCGCAAGAGCAGGCCAAGGCCGCGATCGGGTTCGGTCGTGACCGTCGCGAGGGCGAAGACACCGCCGCGATTGAACGCATGTTCACGCCGGAATTCCGCAACCGTCTGGATGCCGTGATCTCGTTCGCGCCGCTGCCGAAAGAGGTCATTTTGCAGGTGGTCGAGAAATTCGTCCTGCAACTGGAAGCGCAGTTGCTGGATCGTGGTGTGACCATTGATCTGACACCCAAGGCCGCCGAATGGCTGGCGGATAAAGGGTATGACGACAAGATGGGTGCGCGCCCGCTGGGCCGCGTCATTCAGGAATACATCAAGAAACCGCTGGCCGAAGAGTTGTTGTTTGGCAAGCTGGCAAAAGGTGGTGTGGTCCGTGTCTCGGTGAAGAAGGGTGATCTGGATCTTGAGATCCTTGGCCCGGATCAACCGCGTATTTCCGGTGACAAGCCCCCGCTGCTGACGGCGGACTGATCGCCCGTCGCATTTAACAGAAAACCCGCCTACCAAGGCGGGTTTTTATTTCGCCCAGCACAGGCAAGGACTTATCTGCTCAACCGGGGCGCGTTGGCTATCTCGGTTAGGCTGCGTGTGAAACGTCTGGCGGACATGCACCGCCTTGATTTTCCAACGGTTCGGGTCGCTGGGGTCGGTATCGCCAATAACCGGTTGCGGATCGGCTGTTTGTTTTCGTGGCTGCTAAGGGCCAGTGGCCTTACCTTTCGGTCAGCTTCAACTCGATCCGGCGGTTTTGCGCGTGTGCCTCGGGCGTGTCAGCGGGGTTTACGGGCTGGAATTCACCAAACCCGTTGGCTGCAAGGCGGTTGGGCGGAATGCCCAGCGCGTCAACCATATAGCGCACAACCGACAGCGCGCGACCCTGGCTGAGCTCCCAGTTGTCGCGATACCGCCCCGACCCGGCCAGAGGAACGTTGTCGGTATGGCCGTCGACCCGGATCACCCAGTTCAGACCGGGCGGGATTTCAGCAGCGACACTGCGCAGGATGCTGGCCACCTTGGCGACTTCCTGCTGCCCTTCTGCGGACAGCACGGCGGACCCGGTCGGAAACAGAACCTCGGACGAGAACACGAACCGGTCGCCTTCGATGCGCACCCCTTCCTGACCGCCAAGGACGTCCCGCAAACGACCAAAGAATTCCGAGCGATAGCGTTGCAGGTCCTCGGCCTGTGCCGCCAGTTCCTGGTTCTGCCCGGCCAGAGCCTTGGCCTCGGCCTCAAGACGCAGGCGCTCCGCTTCTTCCAGCAGACGGCGCCTGCGTTCTTCGGATGCGGCACGGGCCAGTGCGGCGTTCAGGTCCTGCCCTAAGGTCTGAATCTGCACCTCGGCGGCGGCGTTGCGTTCTTCGAAATCATCAAGCAAAGCCTGCAAAGAGCCCAATTGCCCGCGCAGGGCGGCGATCTGCTGGTTCAGCAGGGCGGCCTCTCTCTGCGCCTCGGCAGAGATTTCTTTTTCATCCGAAAGCGTCGCATTGGCGAGGTCCAATAAGGCCTGCCGCTGCTCGGCCAGAGAGCGTTGCGCATCGGCATCCGCCTGCGCTTGTGTCTGCGCCTGCAAAGCGGATTCAAGCTGGGCCCGCAGTTCATCGGGGTTCACGTCGCCAAACTGACGCTCCAACGCGGCACGCGCCGCCTGTGCTGCCGCCAGCAGGGTGAGTGTGTCTTCAGCCTCTTTGCGCTGCGCTTCGAGTGCGAGTGTCATGGCCGTCAGTTCGGCATCGGCATCCTGAAGGCGGTTACGCAATGCTTCGGCGGCGGCGGCTTCGGCCAGACGGGCGGCCTCTTCATCGCTGAGCTGCTGTTCAAGGTTGGTGATCTGGGCGTCCCGGTCGGCGCTGCCTTGCTCCAGATCCGCCACCAGTGCTTCCAGTGCTTCCCGACGGGCAGCGGCCAAACGGGCGGCTTCGGTCTGTGCGTCGATTTCCTCGCGGCTTTGGGCAAGCGCCAGGTTCAACGCCTCCTGCTCGGTCAGCAGTTTCGCGCGCTGCGATTCAAGCGCTGCAATATCACCCAGTGCCCGTTCCTGTTCGGCCAGCAGGGCGGCAACTTGCGCTTCGAAATTGGTGATCCGGGTCTGTGCCTGATCCAAAGCGACAGCCTGTCGGTCGCGCTCGGTGGTCAGTGATGCGATCAGTGACTGGGCTTGCGCCAGATCGTCTTCGGCCTGCGACAGGGTGGTATTCAACGCCCCAAGCCGCGCCTGCAACCGGCTGTTTTCGCGTTCTTCCAGCCCCAGCGCCCCCGCCAGCGCCGCGATTTCGTCGGCCAATGTGGTCAGTTCGTCTTCCTGACCCGAGATGGTTTCGCGCAGCACAAACTGGATCACCATGAAGATGGTCAGCACAAAGGTCAGCACCATCAACAGCCCCGTCATCGCGTCGACGAAACCGGGCCAGACCGAGCCCTGGAACCGTTGACCGGTGCGGCGGGACAGCGCCATGGGCTATTCTCCTTCCGGCGAGGTGCGTACCGCACCGCGCGGCAGGGTCAGCGCCTTGACCAGCAGTTCAATATCCTTGCGGAACTCGTTCATGCTTTCCTGCCGACCCGCCGATATCTCTTCGAGGATACGCAGCAGCTGCACATCCATCGAGCGCAGGCGCATCCGGCTTTCGGCGTCGATACCTTCACCCGCACCGTGATCGCGCATGTGATCCAGCAGGGCTTCCTGACCCAGCGCCACGCGTTCCAACACCGCTGTGACACTTTCGGTATTGGCCTGACGGTTGTTCATCTCACCGATCACATCGACCAGCAAACCCAGCTTGGCGGAAACCTCGGCCCGGTCGCTTTCCTGCGCTGAAAACAGATCCTGCAACGCGTCCATCTGTTCGGACATGGCGTCCAGCACCGGCGTGAGCACGGCTATTTCGGCACCGCCTTCTTCTCCACCCGCGAAACCTACACGGGTGATCGAAGACAGCCATTCTTCGAGCTCACGATAGAAACGGTTCTGGCCGTGCCCTGCGAAAACTTCGAGCAGACCGACGATCAGCGACCCGGCCAGACCCAGCAGAGACGATCCGAACGCAACGCCCATTCCCTGCAACTGCGCTTCGAGCCCGGTCATCAGGCGGTTGAACACGGCCAGCCCTTCTTCGCCCTCTTGCGGATTAAGGCTGCGGATCGTATCGACGATGGCAGGTACGGTTGTCGCCAAACCGAAGAATGTGCCCAAAAGACCCAGATAGATCAGCACATTGGTGATATAGCGAGTGATCTCCCGCTCTTCCTCGACCCGTTCGGCTACGGAATCCAGAATCGAGCGGGTTGAAGTGGAGCTGATCTGCGACCGCGCGCCCCGTTCGCGCAGCAACGAGGCCAAAGGTGCAAGCAATTGCGGCGTGCGGGCGTCTTCGCGCACTACACCGCCAACAAAGGCCTCGATCCAGCGTACGGATCCGATCAGTTGCGTCACCTGATAGAAACAGGCAAGAACGCCGATCAGAAAAACCATCAGGATGAAGCCGTTCAGGTACGGGTTGGCGAAGAAAACCGGTAACACATAGGGCAGCGCCAGAAACACACCCAGCCCGGACAGGCCGATCGCCATCAACATCAACAGAATCTGCCGTGTTGGATGCGAGAAATGGGGTCTCGCGCCCTGATGTGCCTGCGCCATGCGCGTGGTTCCCGGTATTTGCCTGCTCTGCGTCGAAACTAGCGAAATTCCACTGGGGACGCCAAGAGTTTATGCGGTAATACTGCGCACCCGTTGCGCCAACCACTCAAGATCGGCGTCGCGCAGGCCGATCTCGGCCAGATGTTCGGCGGTATTGTACAGGTATTCGTCATTCGGGCCGCGCCCGCCAACCGCATGGGCGATGATCCGGGCCTGATCCTCCAACGGCATCCCGCCGCAATACTGCACATGGTCGGCATCGATCACATAGGTCACGGCGTTGACAATGTCGCCATTTTCCAGATGCACATCCAGCATACGTTCGACATAGGCCGACGAGATCAGCTCGCGCTCGCGCAGTTCGTGCAGGGTGCGGTCTTCGTGACCGGTTTCAACCGCAAGGGCCAGACCGGTGCAGGTCGCGTTTGCCTGTTCGTCCAGCGCCAGCACCAGCCCCGGTTCTTCCTCGGTTCCCCGGTGGTGGATCGAGCTCATGCAGAAGGACCGGGCATAGCCATGCAGTGTCGCGCGTTCGCTGCGCGCGACCGGAAAGCCCGGATTCCACAGCAGCGATCCATAACCGAAAACCCACATCGTCATTGCACTGGTCCTTGCCCGTTTGGGCCTATAAACATCAATTCCGAGGCAGGAAAAAGGGCCAAAGCTCATGCGCCGTGTCATACGAGTGATCATTTTTATCGGCATCCTTTGGAGCGCCTATTGGTTTGTCGCCGGATATGGTCTGCGCGCGGCAATCACTGGCTGGTTTGATCAACAACAGGCGCGCGGCTGGCTGGCTGATTTCTCGGACGTGGCAACGGCAGGGTATCCGACCCATCACGTGACTCGTCTGAACAACCCTGCCCTTGCAGATCCGGTGAATGGCACAGCCTGGCGTGCGGACTGGATCGAATTCGAAAGCCCCGCGATCTGGCCCGGCCGGCAGGTGCTGCGGTTTGCCGAGACGCCGCAACGACTGTCTTACTACGATCAAACCTCAACGATTGTTGCCGATGAATTGATTGCAGAACTACAGTTGCAGCCCGGCGTTTCGCTTGTGCTTGAGAAACTGGCGCTGACGGCAGGGGCGTGGTCGGTGACCGAGAACACCACTGCACTGGCCGCCGGGGACACCCTGAGCCTGATCATGGCGCAAACATCCCAGCCCGAAGCCTATGCCATTACCGCCCGCGCGGATGGGTTCACACCCGGTGACCGGTTGCGGGCCCTTATGAATTCGGCCGCGTCGCTGCCGCAGTCCTTCGAAACACTGGAACTGGACATGGTCACCACGTTCAGCAAAGTCTGGGACAGGTCAGCGCTGGAGGACAGCAGACCACAGCCCGTGGCCATCGACCTGCGACTGGCCGAGATCAAATGGGGTGGGTTGCGTCTGTTTGCTGCCGGTCAACTGGATGTAGACGCGCAGGGTGTTCCCAGTGGTGAGATCGCCGTCAAGGCCGAGAACTGGCGCGATATGATCGATATGGCAAACGCGGCAGGCGCCCTGCCCGATCAGGCGGTTGATCCTGTCACCCGCGCACTGAACTTTCTGGCAGGGCTGGGCGGCAACCCCAACGCGCTGGACCTTCAGCTGAACTTCCGGGATGGTTTCGTCGCCCTGGGGCCGGTGCCGCTGGGCCCTGCCCCGCGGCTGATCCTTCGTTAACGGCAATACGCTCCGCTGCGGTAGCGTGCCGTATCCAGATGGAAATGATCGCGATGGTAGCTGTCCGAGTTCGGCCCCAAAACGGTGCCGAACGGGCCACACGCGCCGCGCCAGATTTTCTGCAGCTGCTTCTGTGACGGGTTTTTGCGCCATCCTTCCAAGACGGTCACCACCTCACCATCGGCCATTTTGAAGGCCGAAATATCGATCGCGCGCCCTTTGCCGTGCTCGGAAATCCGCGCGCCTTTACGATTGTTGCGGGTTCGGCAGGCATAATGAGCCGCCACCTGCAACTCGACCACCGGGCCGCGACGTTTGAAGGTGGGTTTGACTGTCTTATCGACCCATTTGTTCAGCGCAACGGCGGTGCCGCAATCCATTGTCGACGGGCGGCTGAGTGCCACACCGGAAACAGAGGTGATCTGCACCGCATCTTTTACGCCACAGGCTGAATTCTCGCTGCCGACCCTTCCGACGGGCTTGCCCTGAATGGCGATATCTCCGCAAACGGACCCTTTGCGCAGTTTGCGTTTTTTGAAAAGCACCTGCTGTTCAAGCGATTCAGGTCTCATGTTAGGCATCAGCGAGGTGTCGGGCCCCAGCAGCGGCAAATCCGAAGGTCGCGCCAGTGCAGCAGTGACCTGCGGTGAAACCGGACGTGAGATGGGGCGCAGATCGGTTATGGCCGCGACGGACACCGGGGCAACGGCGGACACAACCTGCACGTTTTGCTGGTCCAGAATCGGACGTGCAGGTGGGACCAGAGATCGTTCCAGAGGGGCTGCCTGTGTGGCCACGGCGCACAACGCCATGATCCCGATCAGAAATTGCCCCCGGTATGACCTCATGAACCTGCCTTTCCCCGCCCGAAATCCGGTGCGTCGGTGTCCTGCCCCGCATCGATGATGCCGCGACGAATAGCACGGGTATGGGTAAAGTAGTCAAACAAATGTTCCCCGTCCCCGGTGCGGATGGCACGTTGCAGCGCAAACAGCTCTTCCGTGAACCGGCCCAGGATTTCCAGCGTCGCATCTTTGTTGGACAGGAACACATCACGCCACATGGTCGGGTCCGATGCCGCGATGCGGGTGAAATCCCGAAAACCCGCAGCCGAGTATTTGATCACTTCGCTATCGGTCACCCGGCGCAGATCGTCGGCCACACCAACCATCGTGTAGGCGATCAGGTGCGGCGCATGGGACGTGACGGCCAGAACCAGATCGTGATGATCCGCGTCCATCTCATCCACATGGGAGCCCATACCTTCCCACAACGCCCGAAGGCGGGCGATTGCATCCGGGTCGGTCCCTTCGACAGGCACCAGCAGGCACCAGCGATTGTCGAACAATTTTGCGAAACCCGATTCCGGACCGGAATGCTCTGTCCCAGCCAAAGGATGCGCGGGAATGAAATGCACACCTTTGGGGATATGCGGCTGAACCGCCTGAATGACATGCCGCTTGACCGACCCCACGTCCGACAGGGTCGCGCCGGGCTTGAGCACGGGCGCGATGTCTTCTGCGACGGCCCCCATTGCCCCCACGGGCACGCAAAGAACGACAAGATCAGCACCTTCGACCGCTTCGCGCGCCGTGTCACAGACGCGGTCGCACAGCCCGATTCTGCGCGCCGTGTCACGTGTCGCCTCGGACCGGGCATAGCCGGTCACTTCCCCGGCCAGGCCCCCACGCTTGATCGACCAGAACATGGAGGAGGCAATCAGGCCCAGCCCGATCAGCGCAACCCGGTCGTAAATCTGGCTCATGCTGCACCCTCTTTGAATGCTGTAATCGCCGCAACGACGCGGCGGCAGGCTTCCTCATCGCCCACGGTGATCCGCAGGGCATTCGGCAGGTTGTAGCCTGCAACCCGGCGGACAATCAAACCCTGCGTCTTCAGATAGTCGTCACAGGCCTCGGCCTCGGTCCTGTCGGCAAAACGCGCGAGGATGAAATTGGTGCAGGACGGGTCCGAGGGCACGCCGATCTTGTCCAGCTCCTCGGCCAGCCACACCCGAAGGCGCGCATTTTCGGATTGGCAGAACGTCAGGAAATCGACGTCGCTGATCGCTGCTTCGGCTGCGGCCAGTGCTGTCAAAGACAGGTTGAAGGGCTGACGCACCCGGTTCAGTACATCGATAATCGATCGGTGCGCATACCCCCAGCCGACCCGCATCCCGCCCAGCCCGTACACTTTCGAGAATGTACGGGTCATGATCACGTTCTCATACGCATCCACCAAAGACGCGCCGCCATCGAAACCGTCGACGAATTCGGCATAGGCGCCGTCCAAGACCATCAGGCAGGTATCGGGCAGACCCTGCGCCAGACGGTCCAGCTCGTCGTTCGAGATCATGGTCGAGGTCGGGTTACCGGGGTTGGTGACAAACACGATCCGCGTTTGGTTGGTTACGGCGGCCAGAATGGCATCCATATCAACTTTGCGGTCGCGCTCGGCCACCATGACCGGCGTGGCACCTGCCATGCGGGCAATGATCGGGTACATGGAAAACCCGTGCTCGGTATAGACCACCTCATCCCCCGGCCCTGCGTAGGCCTGAGCGATGAATTGCAGCACCTCGTCGCTGCCGACACCGCAGATGATCTGCGCAGGGTCCAGCCCGTGACGTGCGCCGATAGCAGCGCGCAAACTGGCGTGGTCGGTGTTGGGGTACCGATGCAAATTTGCCGCGCTGTCGCGCACCGCCTCAATCGCCTTGGGGCTGGGGCCGAACGGGTTCTCGTTCGAGCTCAGCTTGATCACATGCTCAACACCCGCCACATGCGACTGGCCGCCCTGATAAAGCGCGATGTCCATAATGCCGGGTTGCGGGGTGATCTTGGTCATGAGAGGCTCCGTTGATTGGGCCCCTCATACCTGTCTCAACGGATTGAGAAAAGCGGCAATTCCATCATGCGGCCTTGAAGCGCGCAGTCGCCGGGTCGGCGTTGTAATACGGCACGAATTCCTCGGTACGGCGGGACAGATCATTGACACTGTCGATGATGAATTGAACCGTTTCCTCGCTCATCAGGTACGAGAAATTCAGGCGTACCCAGCCGGGTTTCTTCATCTCTTCGCCCGCAGACAAAGCCGCGTGCAGCGCCTCGGACGCGGCGCGGTCAATCCCCAGCAGGCGGTGGGCATAAGGCCCTGCGCAGGCACACCCGCCACGTGCCTGAATGCCGTAGACGTCGCTGAGCATCCGGGTAAACAGCTGCTGATGCACAGGCTGTCCCGCGTTGTCGCGCACAAGGAAAGAGAAGATCGGCAGGCGATGCGAATTATTGACCCCAAGCAATGTCAGGTGCGGGTTATCCTTCCACCCGTCCAGCGCCATCTGGTTGTACTGCGCCTCGCGTCTTGCGATTTCTTCCGTGCCGACGACATCCTTGACGATAAAGGCAAGCGCCGCGCGGATATCACCGATCACGTTGGGCGTTCCCGCCTCTTCCCGCGCAGACAGGTCCGCACTGTAGTCATGCCGCCACGGTGACACGAAACTGACGGTGCCGCCGCCCGGCCAGCTGGGGCAGTTCCGTTTGACTGCAGCCCGGTTTACGATCAAAACACCCGACGCGCCCGGACCGCCCGGGAACTTGTGCGGAGAAACGACGATCGCATCCTTGCGCGCGTCCGCCGGCCCCATATCCATCGGCAGGTAAGGCCCGCCCCCGGCGTAATCCCAAATCGCCACAGCGCCATGCGCCTTGAGCAACCGCGTCACCGGATTAGGGTCCGTGACAATTCCGGTTACATTGGACGCCGCCGAAAAGGAACCGATCAGAAGATCGGCGCCTGCATGGGTCAACAGCGCGGTTTCCAGCGCCCCGAGGTCAACCCCGCCGCCTTCGGCCTCGGGGATTTCAACCACAAGTGCCTTGCTTTCCCGCCACGGCAGGATGTTCGAGTGGTGCTCGTACGGACCAATCAAGACAACCGGTTGGTCGGCCTCTGCCACCCCGAGCAGGCTGACCAACCGGTTGAGCCCCGCAGTGGCGCCAGACCCGGTGAAGATCACCGCGTCCTCTTCCTGGGCACCAACAATGCGGGCTATTTCCGCCCGCGCCTCGCGGCGCAGATGTGTCATGTAAGATCCGCAGTAAGAGGCCTCGGTGTGGCTGTTCGCGTAAAACGGCAACACATGTTGCGCCACAAAGTCTTCGACCTGCCGCAAGGCGCGACCCGAAGCGACGTAATCCGCATAGACAAGCGACACGTCCCCATGCAGACCCGGGATCAGAACATTTTCTCCGATCAGCCCATCGCGCAGGTTTGAATTGTGAGCGGTGGAACAGAGTTCCGCACGAAACTTGGACAGGGACATTGCATTGGCTCCTAACTGTCCGACTAATGTGATTTATTGTCAGCGCGAAAACTTCACCTATTATTGCATAGATTTTAAAATCTTTGTGTCATATGATCAGTAATGGCATCAAAATTGGATCAAATTGACACACGCATTCTGAAAGAACTGCAGAAGGACGCCACCCTGTCGCAACGGGAGTTAGCGGATCGTGCGGGGCTTTCGCAGAACGCCTGCTGGCGGCGGCTGAAGGCTTTGAACGAAGATGGCGTCCTGATCGGTTCAACCGCCCGCATCGCGCGCGAGAAATTGGGCCTGAGCCTTGTGGTCTTTGTCATGCTGCGCACGCGGCATCATTCGGCCGAGTGGCTACAGGCCTTTCGCAGCCACGTTCTGACGATCCCCGAGGTCGTGGATTTTCATCGGATTGGCGGTGACTACGATTATCAGCTGAAAGTCGTCACACAGGATATGGCGTCTTACGACAGGGTGTATCAACGGCTGATCGAAAAGGTCGAGCTGGACAGCGTCACGTCGTATTTCGCGATGGAAGCAATCGCCGAAGGACGGCCTTTGCCGATTTGATCACGCCGTAAACAGCGGGCGTTTTTGTTTGAAAAAGGGCACCGCGATATCGCGGAACGCGACCAGTTTTGCCGAAGGCCAAACGTCCGGGTGCGCCACGATCCAGATATCTGCGTAGGGTTGCGGTGAAAGGACCGGAACCTGCACCAAGCCCCGAAGTGAGCGGCCCAGAAACACCGGCATACGCACAACGCCCAACCCTGATTGTGCGGTAGCCGCCATCGCGACCATGTCATCAAAGCGCATATGTATCCGCGAGTTCGGATAGATTTTGTCGACGCCGTCCGGCAGGTTCGGCTGCTTTTCATAAAGCAACCAATCCACGGGCGCATTCGGATCTTGCCGCATTCGCTGGGCCCATTCCGACGTGGCAAAACAAGCGCTGTGCTGTTGCGTCAGGCGCAGACCTTTCAACGTATCGCCGGGGTTGCGGCTGATCCGGATCGCAATATCGGCTTCGCGCCGATTAAGGTCCAGAATCTCGTTTGCCGCGCGCACCTGCAAAGACACAGCAGGGTGCCTTTGAGCAAACTCGCCCAGCGCCGGGGCCAGCACATGGGCAATTAACAGTTGCGGCGCGGTTAAGGTCAGCTGCCCTTCCAACCGGGCATCCCGCCCTGACAAACCGCGCAGCATTGCGTGTTCTGCGCTTTCCATCCGGGCAGCATACGCAGCGACTAGGTGCGCTGCTTCTGTCGGCCGATACCCGTCGGTTAGCCTTTCGAACAGCACTTCGCCTGTCGCCGCTTCGGCGCGGGCTATACGGCGCGCGACAGTTGTGTAGTTGACGCCAAGCTCTTGTGCCGCGGCGGACAGGGTACGCCTGCGGACCACGGCGAGTACGGCCCGGTAATCATCCCAATGAATATCCATACATGCAAATTCGCATACCAATGATGCAAATACACGCGTTTTCGCAAAGCAGATCACACCCTAGCTTTTGCCCACACATCAAGGAGCAAAGCCATGATCTATGCCTACGCAAAACTTACCGTAAAGAATCCCGACGCTCTGGCCGCTTATCGCGAGCAGGCCGGGCCTGCACTGGCCCGCCATGGCGGAAAGGTCGAACACGCGACTGCTGAAACAACCGCGCTGGACGGCACACCGGACTTACCTGACGTTGCAGCCCTGCTTTCCTTTCCCAACCGGGACGCTGCACTGGGATGGATCAACGACCCGGAACTAAAAGACATTCACGAGCTGCGTCGCAGCGCAGGCGCGTCAGATATCGTTCTGCTGGGCTGAAAATGAAAAGAGCCGCACCCAAAGGTGCGGCTCTGAATTCCAGGTCGGAAAGCGAAGATCAGTTCTTCGCGTAGAATTCGACGACCAGGTTCGGTTCCATCATGACCGGGTACGGCACATCGCTCAGGCCCGGTGCGCGAACGAACGTTGCGGTCATTTTCGAGTGGTCGGCGTCGATGTAGTCAGGAACATCACGCTCGGCCAAGGCAACAGCTTCCAGAACAACAGCCAGCTGCTTGGACTTGTCACGCACTTCGATGACGTCGCCTTCTTTGACACGGTAGCTGGGGATGTTGACCCGCTTGCCGTTCACTTTGACGTGGCCGTGGTTCACGAACTGACGCGCAGCGAAGACGGTCGGTACAAACTTGGCACGATAGACGACGGCGTCCAGACGGCGCTCCAGCAGGCCGATCAGGTTTTCACCGGTGTCGCCTTTGACACGCTCGGCTTCGGCATAGATGCGGCGGAACTGCTTTTCGGTCAGGTCGCCGTAGTAGCCTTTCAGCTTCTGCTTGGCACGCAGCTGCAGACCGAAGTCCGATAGTTTGCCTTTGCGGCGCTGGCCGTGCTGGCCGGGGCCATATTCACGACGGTTAACCGGGGATTTCGGACGACCCCAGATGTTTTCGCCCATCCGGCGGTCGATTTTGTACTTGGCAGACGTGCGTTTGGTCACGGCTGATCTCCTTCTTTAGGTCGATGCCCAAACGGGCAACTATGAAGGGCGTTGTCCTCTTGAGGTTTCCCTCATGACAGGCTTCCCCTTGCGGGGGCCACCAACACCAATGAAGCCGCGCTTATATCCGCAAAGCCGGCAGAGTCAACACGGCATTCAACGCAGTTTCGAATATCTGCAAAGATATGTTCGCCGCAGGCAGCACAGGCCCCTGCGCGCATAGCGACGGTTGCCGTCACACCGCTTTCATAAAGAAAAATGCAGATCGCGTTCAGGCTGGAAATGCAACGACGTTCCCGCCGCCTTCAGTACCCGCCTTGTGCACCATCACAACCTCGGTCACGTCGACGATCCAGAATTCTTCATCCCGTGGCGGGCAAGCGCCATCGAAAACAATGGTCGGCGCTGCATCATTGGTGTCGGCAACAAGGTTGGCTGAAAACCGCTGCGACCCATTGGTAAGCGTCAAAGCTCCGGTCACGTAGCCGGAGATTTCCCGGACAATCGGAAAGCGGTTCTGCAAACGGGTTGCAGCTCCCCGCGCATATCCAATCTGTTCGACGCTGCTCTCGGCTTCTGCGCTCAGCACTATTGCCTGTCCGCGCCATGACCAAGCCGCACCAACTGCCAGACACGCCAGAGGCGCGTCCTCGAGTCCGTCAATTTCAGTTTGATCCCATGAAATGGCTACCTGACCGTTAACTCCGGCTCTCATCTGCCCACTCGCACTATTTAACATCCCGATATTCAATCATTGCTTATCAGCACCAAATCCGGCGGAAAAGAGACGGGAATGAAGCATTCACAAGAATGTTGCAGAAGTGAATCAAAAATATGTGTTTGCCTTGATCCAAGCTGATTATCTGAGCATCAGCTTGCTGCGGCGACCCAGGGAATGGTTTCTGATCAGAGATCAAGATGGAAAACCCACTCGTGAGAGTGGTGGTCACACTTCCTTAGTCAGACATGCGATCCGACGGAGCGTTTTGGTGATGGGCGCTAAGCTGCTGCCGGACCGTCCATGGACCTTGACGCCGAGTGTAACGGCATTGGCGGCAACATGCGTTCTTTTGACCTTGTTCACTGGTGTGGCCCTGCCGATCTATCTCAAACTGGTGCACACGCTAGGGTCCATGGACGTCACAAGCCAGGCGTATCTGCGCGCCGGTGTCGGTGTGATGCCGGGTCTGGCCATCCTGGGTGAGACATTAACCTGCCCTGTGGCGATAGGGCTTTTCTCGGTCATTGGTGCACCTGCAGTATTTCACCAGCCGCCATGGACCGCCCCGCTGATTCGGCTCATAGCTGCCTTACGTCAGCGACCGTCGATGCCGTGGTGCGGCCTGTTCGTTTTCGTAAGGTCGCGTGACAAGACCGCTTTCGAGAAAACACCCCGCTTGCGAACTGCAGACGGGGCGCTTTGCCAAAACGACTAGGTCGTTGGGGGTTCAATAACCTACGGTAAAGGCGGCGCGTGGATATTTGGGCGATTGAGCCTCATCTACAATTGCCACTGCAAAATCTTCCATGGAGATTTCTGAGTTGCCGGCGTCATCAACAATCAGGTTATCTGTGTCGGTTCTGAAGACGCCCACGCGTTCACCGGGCTGCAATAAGGCGGACGGGCTGGCATAGGTCCAGTTTGCTGAGGCATCCGATGAACAGAGTTCCCACTGCGCCATGGATGCACGTGCGGTTGGGACTATGCTTTCAGGCAGAAAGTCTGGATCTGATAAGACAGTGTGCGGGCTGCCATCGGGCATATGCAGACGAGCGGCACCCCCAATAATAATTACACGAAGACGGACAAGAGATGCGACATGCAGGATGGATCGGGTCAAAGCAACAACTTCGCCTTCACGCCCGGCCGGTGTACGCACAGCGCTTATGGCCAAATCCTGGCCAGCCATCGCAGTGGCCAATGCCGCAGGGTCTGCGACATCTGCAACAACCGGCTTGGCACCTTTGGGTAGTTTTTTGAGCCCCGCCTCATTTCGAACTGCCGCAGTAACCTCATGGCCACGCGAAATGGCCTCAGTCACGACACGAGAACCGACGTCGCCAGTGGCACCAAATACAACAAGTTTCATGAGCATTCTCCTTTTGAGACGAGGTGTGAATTGGAAGTTCTTGAAAGTACGGAAGTGCCCATCTGCCCAGCACGCTGTCCAAGCCAGATTGCCGTGAGCACAACCCCGGCTCCGGCGATCTGGGTGGGCGTCAAAGCCTGACCAAGAAGCATCCATCCAATGATGACTGCGGAAAGCGGGCTGAGAAAACCAAGGGCTGAAACGGCGCCGGGTTCGATCCGGGAAACGCCCCGGAACCATAAGATGTATGTCAGCGCTGCCCCGATCAGAGTGAGATAGACGATGCCGGTGATGTTTTGCGTATTCAATGGTGGAAACGCAGGCTCAAACAGAAGCGCCAAAGGTACCAGCAACAGCCCCCCTGCCGTGAGTTGCCAGGCCGCCAAAGTCAAAAGGGGCACAGGGGCTTGCCACTTCCGGGTCAGAACTGTGCCCGCCCCCATGGAGGCTGCGCCCCCGATGCCCGCAATCACTCCAATCGGATCAAGTGAAATCCCCGAACCAAGAACAAGAAGTCCGACCCCAAAGATACCGATCAGTGCCGCGACCACCGCAGACACCTTGACCGTCGTACCAATCAGCACCCCGGCCAAGAATACGACAATCAAAGGCTGAACCGCCCCAACAGTTGCGGCTACACCGCCAGGCAGCCGGTATGCCGCCACAAATAGCAATGTCCAGAACGCGGTGAAGTTGAGCGCACCGAGAACGAAGGCGCGTATCCACCAGATACCCTGCGGCAATTGCCGGGCAAGAACAAGCAATAGCAGGCCAGCGGGCAAAGCCCGTAGGGCAGCCATAGTGACTGGATACCCGGCCGGAAGGAATTCAGTCGTAACGTAGTACGTGCTGCCCCAGACCAGCGGCGCGATTGCAGTGAGCGCGATGTCGACATGATGTTTCACGAGGAATCTCCATTTATCTTGACGTCAAGATATTCCTTATTCTCTTGACGTCAAGATAAATCTTCGCAATATGCTTCCATGGACCACATTGATCGTATCATTTCGCAATGGAACAAAGCCCGACCCGACCTTGATGTCGGACCGATGGAAACGATTGGGCGTCTCTCCCGCCTGGTGGCTCAACTCAGAAAAGAGATGGACAAAACCTGGAAGGTTTACGGGCTTAACCTCGCCAGCTTTGATGTACTGGCGACTCTGCGCAGATCCGGAAAGCCTGAAGGCTTGTCGCCCGGGGAATTGCTTGACCTGACCATGGTGACGTCCGGGACAATGACCAACCGGATTGACCAGCTCGTCAAGGCTGGTCTGGTAGAGCGCGTACCAAATCCTGAAGATAAACGGGGTTTTTTGATACGTTTGACCAAGGCCGGGTTCTCAAAAATCGAAAATGTCGTTTCAGATCACGTTGAAACACAACATCGGCTCTTGAGAGGGTTATCACTCACGCAGCGCGAAAACCTGAATGAATTGCTCAAAACACTTGGCGAGGCGATTGACGTAGACGCGAAATAAGTACCGGAAAATTGGCGCGCCCCAAGAAACCAACACACTCTCAGAATACGACTTTGCATTGGAACTAACTACCGATGCCTAGGGTCAGGATGCATTGATTTTCAAGGCGCTGCATGATTCACGGCTCGAAAAATGGAGTGGTGATATGAGCGACCTTTTCTGGCTGACCGACGAGCAGATGGCCAAACTTTCCCCT
>NZ_JBQERN010000007.1:0-169155 GCF_056535105.1 Ruegeria sp. O5
GAAATTCGTCCGTCCGTTTCAGTCCCATAGTTCGTCTCCTTTGCTGCAATAAATGCTATCAAAGGAGCGGCAGCAAACCGCGACACGTCCACTCCGACCAACAGGATATGTTGTTCCCCCAAGCATGCTTTGGAAACGCTTGATCCATCGCAAAGTCCCCAATCCTGCCAGGCACTAGACTGACCGTCGCATTCAACGATCTGGCAAAAGCTATGAAGAAGAGTTCGCCCATCTTTTTTGCTCTGGTAGTCATCGTGGTTGCTGGCGCGGTTGTTTACTCCGTCATCTCCCAAGACGGCGATCAATTGCCGAGTGGCTTCGTACAGGGTAATGGAAGGATTGAGGCAGAGCAGGTTGAAATTGCGCCAACGATCGCCGGGCGTGTTGCCAAAGTTCTGGCACCTGAAGGCGGCATGGTCGCCGCCGGTGATGTACTTGCCAGGATGGATATAGACGAACTGTCCGCAGCGCTGGACCGGGCAAAAGCCGAGGTAGCCTTGGCGCGCCAGACAAAAGCAGAAGCTGAAGCCTTGGTTCTGCAACGCCAAAGTGAGCAACGTCGGGCGGCGCAGGAACTTGAACGTGCTACAGCGCTACTGACCGGGAACAATATCTCTAAGACAGTTTTTGAGGAACGTGAAACCATCCACCAAGTTGCGTCTGCTGTGTTGGGTGCCGCCAAAGCCCGAGTTGCAACCGCAGAAAGCCGGATTGCCGCTGCAGAAGCCGAGGTGCGCAGGATTGAGGCGCAAATCGAAGACAGTTCCTTGCTGGCACCAATGCCGGGTCGCGTTCTTTATCGATTGGCCGAGCCGGGCGAGGTCGTCGGAGCGGGTGAACCGATCCTGACCCTTCTCAGTCTCGAGAACGTGTATATGGAAGTTTTCCTTCCTGCGCGGGAAGCCGGGCTGTTGCCGATTGGAGCCGAAGCTCGCATCGTGCTTGATGCTTTACCCGAATACGCCACACCTGCATATGTCAGCTTTGTTTCTCCCGAGGCGCAATTCACGCCCAAACAAGTCGAGACTCTGGATGAACGCGAGCAACTGGTCTTTCGTGTCCGCGTTCGTATCCCCCAGGACCTGGTTGAAAGCCGGATTGAACACGTAAAAACGGGCCTGCGCGGCATTGCCGTGATACGGATCGATCCCACCAGCGCATGGCCCGAGGCGCTTGAACAGCCCATCCCGCAAGAGCTGTTCAAATGAATGCCACAGTCGCCTCGTCAGAGTTTCGAATTGCCGGTGTTACACACAGGTATCGAAAACACATCGCGTTGAACTCTGTAACCTTGGACCTTCCAACCGGACAGCTTGTCGGCTTCATTGGCCCAGACGGGGTGGGCAAGTCCACATTGCTTGGGTTGATCACCGGTGCAAAAAAGCTTCAATCCGGATCAATCGACGTTCTGGGCGGAGCGATTGATGAGCCCACTCATCGTAGACGAATATGCCCTGCGATCGCATTCATGCCGCAAGGTTTGGGTCGGAATCTCTATTCAGAACTGTCGGTACGCGAAAATTTGGAGTTCTTCTCGGGCCTTTTCGGACAGGGACACGACGAGCGTGACGCCCGGATCACCGCATTGCTGACAGCGACCGCGCTTGCACCATTTGAGGATCGCCTGATGGGCAGGCTTTCTGGTGGAATGAAACAGAAGCTTGGCCTGTGCTGTGCGTTGATTCATGACCCCAAACTCCTGGTTCTGGATGAGCCAACAACCGGGGTTGATCCGTTGTCGCGTCGACAGTTTTGGGCATTGATCGACGCTATCCGAACGGAAAACCCCAAGCTCTCTGTCCTTGTGTCTACAGCCTATATGGAGGAGGCCGAAGGCTTTGACTGGATCGTCGCGATGGACGCAGGTCGCGTCATCTTTCAGGGTAAACCCGCCGAATTGAAGCGTGCCGATAAGGACTTCGAAACTGCGTACCGACGCTTGCGGGCAGACGAGGCATCTGGTTCAGCGCCGGGTCAATCAATCGTTCGACAGATCAAATCGGATCCCGTGATTACTGCACGCGGGCTGACACGGCGCTTTGGCGATTTCATCGCCGTGAACAACGTTGATTTCTCGATCAATCGCGGAGAGATTTTCGGGTTTCTGGGATCAAACGGATGCGGAAAATCCACGACGATGAAAATGCTGACCGGTTTGCTGCCTGCAAGCTCAGGCGAGGCATTGTTATTCGGCAAACCCGTTGACGCCAGGGATCGAAAGGTGCGCCGCGAGATTGGGTACATGAGTCAGGCGTTTTCATTGTACGGTGAATTGTCAGTGTATCAGAACCTTCAGTTGCACGCCCGGATTTTCGCAATCCCTGACCGCGACGCGCGCATTTCGGAACTGACGGAACGATTCGGACTCGGCACGCATCGTGATACCCTTGCGGCCGCCCTGCCCCTTGGGATCAAACAGCGCCTGTCGCTGGCGGTTGCGATCATCCATCGCCCGCGTGTGCTGATATTGGATGAGCCGACATCCGGAGTGGACCCAGAGGCGCGAGATACGTTTTGGGCCTTGCTCGTCGAGTTGTCCCGACAAGACGCGGTAACGATCTTTGTCTCCACCCATTTCATGGCAGAAGCAGAACGATGTGACCGTGTTTCGTTTATGCACGCAGGCCAGGTCTTGGCAGAAGGCACACCAGCCGAATTGATCGCCGCTGAAAGCGCCGACAGCCTTGAGGCTGCGTTCATCTCAATTCTGGAGGCGGCAGAAAGACCGGCGCCGGTTGAAGCACCGAGAGTTGATTTGGCCACCAATTCCAAACACGTCGGTGGCAGTGTCGGGCGCGCACTGGCCTATACGCGACGCGAGGCCGTCGAGGTGGCGCGCGATCCTGTGCGCCTTGCCTTTGCGTTTCTTGGGTCAGCCATTTTGATGTTGGTTTTCTGCTTTGGCATCACGCTTGACATTGATGAACTGGACTTTGCCGTTCTAGACCTTTCTCAGGGTCCTGAGAGCCGTGCCTATGCAACTGAGTTCGCGGGGTCGTCCTATTTCAAACCCACGCCGCCATTGGAAAGCGCTATGGAAGGCCACAACCGGCTCCAGGCAGGAGACGTTTCACTGGTCTTAGAGTTGCCACCGAACTTCGGTCGTAAGCTGCGCACAGGCGAGCCAACACAGGTCCTCGCGACAGTCGATGGTGCCATTCCGTTCAAAGGCGAGACCGTTGAAGGATATGTCGCGGGACTGCATCAGTCCTTTCTGGACGAACACGCCCGAAAGACGGGGCAACGGGACTTCGAGATTGCCCGGATAGAACCGCGATTTCGCTACAATCAGAGTTTTGAAAGCATTGCAGCAATGGCCCCGGCCATGCCGGCGATTTTGCTTATCATGTTGCCGGCCGTCTTGACGGCGGTCAGTGTCGCGCGTGAGCGTGAGCTGGGATCTGTGGTGAATTTCTACGTAACACCGACAACCCGGCTCGAATTCCTGATTGGTAAGCAAATTCCCTATATTGCAATTGCTTTTGCAAACTTTCTGTTGCTGGCAGCGATGACCATTTTCGTCTTCGGTGTGCCGCTCAAAGGCGATCCCATTCCGCTAGCGGTTGGTGCGTTTTTGTATATCTGGGCAACGACGTCCTATGGATTGCTGATTGCCACAATGACATCCAGCCAGGTGGCAGCGACATTTGCGACAGCCATCGCCTCGGTTGTGCCGACCATCCAGTTCTCGGGCCTGTTGCAGCCCGTCTCCACTTTGGAAGGGGGGGCTCAGTTCATCGGCTCGCTTTGGCCATCTTCCTATTTTCTGCACCTGAACGTCGGCGCGTTCACCAAGGGCTTAGGGTGGGAATCACTTGCCCCGGACATTCTTGCGCTTGCCTGTTTCGGTCCAGTGCTGACACTCGCCGCCGCCCTTTGCCTGCGCGCGCAGGAGAAGTGAATGCAGCGCCTTTTTTGCATATTCTGGCTGGGATTGAAGGAAATGATGAGCCTGCGCCGCGATTGGGTGATGATGGCCTTGCTGGTCTGGTCATTCACGCTGGCTCCGATCATGGAAGCAACAGGCGTTGCAAGCTCGGTGAATAACGCCTCAATCGCATTTGCAGATGAGGATAACTCTCCACTATCGCGCACCCTTGCCACTGCGTTTTTCCCACCGGAGTTTCAACCGGTCGTGCAAATTGAACCGGGGACCGGTCCAGCGCACATGGATGCCGGGCGGTTTATCTTCATCGTTGCCATTCCTCCAGGTTTTGAAAAAGACCTGCGCGCCAGAAGCACACCAGAGATACAGGTTCTGATAGACGCCACGGCTATGGAGCAGGCAGGTATCGGCGCCAATTACATCACCAGTATATTGAGCGCTGAAATCCATCGCTTTGCAGTTGGTGTTGACCTCGTAGATCCTCCCGCAATCAATGTCATTCTGAGAAGTGCCTTCAACCCAAACAGAGATACGGTGCGTTTTGCGGGCATCGTTGCGCTGATCGGTCAGATCATGTGGCTCACGACCATCCTGACCGGCGCTGCCATGATCCGGGAGAGAGAGCATGGAACAATTGAGCATCTGCTCGCCATGCCTCTAACTCCGCTCGACATTGCGATGGCAAAAATCTGGGCCAATGCGGCCGTTGTTCTGATCGCTGCGGGGTTATCGCTGACTTTTGTCATGCAGGGTTCGTTGGACATTCGCATTGCCGGATCAAAGACACTGTTCCTATTTGGAACCGCACTTTTTCTGTTTACAGCTACGGCGCTTGGGGTATTTCTGGCGACGATCGCGCGCTCAATGGCGCAATTTGCGCTTCTGGTCATGCTGATTGTCCTGCCAATGCTGATGCTGTCCGGAGGGGAAACACCAGTCGAAGGGCAACCAGGCTGGTTGCAAGCCGGAACGCTGTTTCTGCCATCGCGCCACTATATGTCAGCCAGCCAAGCAATTGTTTTCAAAGGTGCTGGAATTGAAACGGTCTGGCCGGAATTCGTTTGGATGGCTGTGTTGGGTCTGGCCCTGTTGATGACAAGTCTGGTTATGTTCAGACGGTCAGTCGCCCAGATGAGTTGATATCAACCGACCGTGTATGTTGTGGACGGGCGTATTGTGAAACGACGGCGCGAATTACCCAGTGAATTTGATCTCGGTTAATGTGAGTGCACCTCTGGGTGTGGTAAAATTAATCACCGTCTTCTTTTCCAGGGAGAGTTCAAATGCCCACAAAATCAGCCGAAATCGAGACACAGGAAGCCCTTACCGACGTGTTGAAATCCATGCAGGGCATGATGTCCATGAACTCCGCGGTGACGCCGCAGATCGAGCAGTTTTGGAAAGCGCAGGACCACCTGCTGAGCGAGGCGGAGGAATACTCCCGCCTCTGGTTCAAGCGCCGCCATGAGGCTGCACGCACCGCGCTGCAAACTGCCCGGGAAGCTACGTTTGGCGACAGCCCAGATCCAAGCAAAACGATGCAAGCCGTCGCCGAATGGCAACGCCATTCCATGGAACGAATGGTGGAAGACGCACGTGAATGGTTCGAAATGGTGTCGCGCTGTGCAAAATACGTAAGCGAAACAGAAGCAGACATCATCGGCGAAAACATGGAAGCTGCCTCCAAGGTCGCAGGCAAAGCCAAAAGCTGAGACCGACTAAACCCGTTTGACGCAGCCTTTCTTCGACGGGCGCGGTGCACTGTAACCCTCCACGTGTCGCTGGCCAAACCGAGCGGCCACGATTGCGGAAGCGCTCTGACAGTTTTTCGTGTGTACCCAAACATGATTGAACATGCAAAGTTGGGACCAAGCGTTCGAGTTTGACGAAGATAAGTGCCCGGTGTTTTGGGCAATCTTTCGCCCCCCTTTCAGTTCCCATCTATCCCGCGCTGAGGTCTGGGACAATTTGGGTCAACGGGACAAACATGCGATAATCTGGTCCGTTTCCGGTCTCCTGCGGGTTCGTTGTGGCATTTGGATAACCAGAGATCGGTCGGTGCGGAACAATTTGGTGTGCGCAGCTGTCAGCTCGCCTGTGGCCAAGGCGTCTTCGATCAGGCACAGGTGTCCCATCAGTATTCCTGCGCCCGCCTTCGCTTCCTCTACGGCCAGACTGTAGAGGGAGAATTGAGCACCGCCCTTGGCACTATGCAGGTCATAGCCAGAGTGTTGGGCCCATTTGGTCCAATCTTCGTTCCACACCAGATCGTGCAGCAACGGTACGCCCAGAAAACCGTTTGCGCGGCAAACTTGGTCCTTAAGCGCCGGGGCGCAAACCGGCACGATCTCGTCCGGGCAAACGACCACCTGATTGGCCGTGTCGTCCGGTGGAGCGAAGAAGATTGACAGGTCGAACAGTTCGCGCCCCAGGCTCGGCGGCGCTTCCAGCGCAGTGACTGAAAAACTGATGTCAGGAAATTGAGATCGGATCTGGCGCAGCCTTTTGGGAAGCCAGAGCTGAGCAATGGCCGGTAAAGCAGCGATATGAAAATCTGCATTGGGTTTAAGGTTGCGCAGCGCACGGGCCGCGTCGGCCAATTGGTCAAAAGCCCTGGTAAATTCAGCGACAAGCGACTGCCCCTCGGGCGTGAGTTCTACGCCTTGCGCGTTGCGCCGGAAAAGTGCTGCACCGGCCCAGCCTTCCAGCGTTTTGACGTGTTGCGAGATTGCACCCGGTGTGACGTTCAACTCTTCAGCCGCGGCGACAAAGCTGATGTGGCGCGCCGCTGCCTCAAAAGCGCGCATTGCGTTCAGTGGGGGCCCTTTGGGACGCTTTGGGGAAACGCTCATCACCTTAGCCTTAGTTTTTCTACGCCAAGAAATAACAAATCTGCTTTGCGAAGTCACGCAGCAGCAGTCACAGTGCACGAAACAGGAGGATGTCAGATGACACTTGCACATAGAGACTGGGTGCCCACCGCAAGCGAAACATTGGTTCAGAATATCGCGACAAAGACAGCATCGGCATCGTCTGGCGACCTATTGGACCGGATCGTGCATCTGGCAGAGGAAAACCGCCGTATTCACGAGGAAGAGTGTTTCAACCTCAACCCCGCGACCAATGTCATGAACCCCAAGGCCGAGGCGCTTTTGTCGTCGGGCATCGGGTCGCGGCCTTCGCTGGGCTATCCCGGTGACAAATATGAAATGGGGCTGGAAGCAATCGAAGAAATCGAAGTCATCGCGGCCGAGCTTTGTGCAGAGGTCTTTGATGCCCGATTTGCAGAGGTTCGTGTGCCGTCGGGCGCAATTGCAAATCTTTATGGCTTCATGGCGACCTGTAAGCCGGGTGATACAATCATTGCGCCACCCGCAATGATCGGCGGCCATGTGACCCATCATACTGCGGGCTGTGCAGGGCTGTTCGGGCTGCGCACGATCGAGGCACCGGTTAACACAAATGGCTACACAGTCGATCTGGACCAACTGCGCGACCTGGCGCGGGCTGAGCGCCCCAAGCTGATCACGATCGGCGGAAGTCTGAACCTTTTTGAACACCCTGTTGCCGAGGTGCGGGCCATTGCGGACGAAGTTGGAGCGAAAGTCATGTTCGACGCCGCGCATCAGTGCGGGATAATCGCGGGGCGTGCCTGGTCGAACCCGTTGAACGAGGGCGCGCATTTCATGACCATGAGCACCTATAAAAGCCTTGGTGGACCAGCAGGTGGATTGATCGTGTCGAATGATGTCGACATTGCCAAATCATTGGATGCTATTGCTTTTCCCGGGATGACAGCCAATTTCGATGCCGCCAAAACGGCCGCTCTTGCGGTTACCATGCTGGATTGGAAAGACTTTGGTCAGGCGTACGCGAACGAGATGATCGCACTGTCAAAAGCACTGGCCGCAGCGTTGGATGCGCAGGGTGTTCGCGTCTTTGAGGGTGCGGAAGGCTTCACCAATTCGCATCAGTTCGCGGTTCTGGCAGAGCCCTATGGCGGAGGGCAGGCGGCATCGAAGAAGCTTCGCGAAAGCGGGTTTCTTGCGTGCGGCATCGGATTGCCTGTCAAGCCGGTTGAAGGGGACTTGAACGGGTTGCGGATTGGCACTCCTGAATTGGTTCGCTGGGGCATGACCTCTCGAGATGCTGATCGCCTCGCCGATTTGATCAGGCGAGGACTGGACGACGCGCCTGTCGCTTCGGAAGTCTCTGCCTGGCGTAGTGAATTCGACACGCTGCATTTCGTGAACTAGGCGCAAGCGGCCACCACATCCGCCCGGTCTGGTGGCTGCTCTTAACTGTTTTCCTGAATTATCGCGTCAATCCTGGCCAATGTAGCAGTGTTGACGGCGACACCTTTTTGACCTGCGGCAAGGCGACATGCACGGCGCCCATCTCCGGGCAGGTGCGCGCCGTCCTGATCTCTGATCGACACGACCAGATCCGATATTGCGGTTGAAAACAGTCCATTTGACGAAACCGCAGGGTCAATAGCGATGAAGAACTGCCCGGTTTTCGGTGGACCCCCGACCGTTCCCGAGAACGGAGAGGCATGCAGCCCAAGAGTAGATCCTGTCAAAGCGGCCGCCATGATTTCAGTCAGCAAAGCGATACCCACACCTTTGTACCCGCCGGATGGGGCCATGCTTCCTTTCAGACCGACATTCGGGTCTGTTGTCGGGTTTCCGTCCGGGTCCAGTGCCCAGCCGACCGGGATGGCCTTGCCTTCTCTGGCGTGTTTCATCACTTCGCTTTTGGCGATGGTGCTGGCGCTCTGGTCAATCAGCAACGCGGGTTGCCCGTCTGGACCCGGTACCGCAACAGAGAACGGGTTGGTGCCGACAACGGGCTTCGATCCACCCGAAGGTGCAATGGATGCTGGTGCATTGGTGAATCCAAGACCAACCAGACCCGCCTGCGCCAGTCGATACGTGTGATAACCCAACACACCGCAATTGTAGCTGTTGGTGATCGCAAGGGCCGCGATGCCCTGTTCACGAGCCGCCGGGATCAATGCATCAAAGCCCATTTCAATGGCTGCATGTGCGAACCCGGTCGCAGCGTCTACGCGGATAAGGCCGGGGCGCGGCGTTTCCAGCGTCGGTACTGCCTGACCGTCAACCTTCCCGCATTGTACGTGTTCACAGTAGATCGGGATATAAGCCAGACCATGACTGGCCACCCCATCCGCTTCGGTTGCCGCAGTGGCCACGGCCAGAGGGCGCGCGCTTTCTTCACTTGTGCCAGCGGCAACCAACGCGGTGAAGGACAGCTTTTCGATTTCGGCAAGCGACAGGGTTTGGGTCTCGGTCATCTGATGATCCTTCAGTCATTGTCCGACAGGCCGGAACCAGCGCCAAGCAGTCGGGATTCTTCGGTTGCAGGGGCATATGTACGGTGCGCCATGGAGTTGAGGATCTGCCACACCTCTGCATTTGGAGCGGCACGGCTTTGCAGAGGACGACTGTTTTGAATGTGGCCGCCCTCAGTTATCTCAACATGATCAGCGCGGTCCAAATTGCTGTCTGCACAGCTTAGATGAACACCATCAGTTGTCGCAGAATACCCGTCGAAGGTGACTTTTACTGTCTTTCCCAGCTTTTTGGCCCCCGCAGCGACAAAGGGCAGCAACAGCAGCGGTGCTGCGAGATTTGAAATCGCAATGGTGCCTTGGGACAGGACGGTCGGGGAATCCGATATCACAGCTCCGGTCATCAGGGGGCACAGGTCTTGTTGGCCAACCCATACTCCGTTCTGAAGCACAGGAATGTGGCGTTCCAGACAGGGCGCATATTCACGTTTGAGCAGTTGGGCCAGAATGGCGGGCCCGTCGAACCCTTGGGCGCTTAGCCACCGGGTGGCTTTCGCAGCCTCTTCCGCCACGCCCCAGGCATATCCGGCCCCACGGGTTGCGCGTTTGGCGGTTGCTTCGACTTCGTTCAATGAAAAGGTCATTGCGCAACCTCCGGATAAACCCACAAATCTGCGTTCGCGGTATTTAGCTCATCGGGGTAGGGGGCGCCGGCATACATGCAGATGCGGACCCAGCGATCTGAACGAGGGTCGAAATGCGTCGCGCCAAAGAAGGATAGTTTTGCGCGCAACATATCGATGGGCATCACATTCGCGCCGATTGTGTTGTCATGGATCTCACCATATGGCGCGACACGGCTGATTTGTGCCCGGCGTACGGTGTGGCGGTGCTCAGGGTGGCGCATAAGAAACTCTGCTATCGGCGCATCATCCGGCCACTCTTGCAGAGCCTTGAAAGCCAGTGCCGCATCACGCGCGGGCGCGAGCGGTTGTTCATAGTCTGCAATCGGTTCTTCAAACCGTTCACCCAGTCGGGGTTCAAGTTTCTCTTCGGAAACGTACCAGGCGCGCGCGCAGTTTTTCGGATCACTCCAATCAAGATCCAGCGCCCAGTCAAAACTGTTCCGGATCAAGGTACGCACCCCTGACACCGGCATTGTTCCATCAATAACCTGTGCAGCCGTGTTTGTGTCCGCCATGCAGCTGGACAGCCCATCCACGACATCTCCGTAAGGCTCAAGGATCAGCGAGGCCAGCAACTCCTGGCCTTCTTCGCTGAGCGCGGTTTCCGACCATCGGATCATGCGATCCCACGGATGGTCTCGTGTCAGGTCGTCTGTAGCCAGAAATACGTCGATCGAATTCAGGTCGTCCTTCAGTGCCGCCAGTTTTTCCACCTGTATCGGATGTTCGGATTGCCACCACGCGATTGACTGTTTGCTGCGCGCGAATACGTCGCGAAAGACGCACGCGTCTTTTTCGGTCGCTGTCTTAATTGACCGCACGCGCGAGATGGCCTCTTCCCGCGCCATGATCCAGTTGTTGAACAGAACGGGATGGTTCACGATGAACGGCGCCATTCCCAGTCCTGTGGAATTTCCGATGCCCAGCCAGCGTGCGATTTCAGGATCAAGCTCGGCGGTTTGATCCCCACCTTTGACCTGCGCCATATATTGCACCAGATCGCGTACAAAAATCCGGGTCAGGTACACCGACAGCATTTCGATCTGGAAGGGACCGCTGACCTCATCCCGGTCCGCCGTTTTCTCACGATCCGCAGCGCCGAATTTGCCCGACCCGTAAACAGCCGTGGTCCTCATCAGATAGCCGACCTGATAAATCTGTTCCAGGTCCGGTTGTTGGCCCGCAGCCAGACGATCCACCACATGAGCCCAGAGTCGCACGGAACGGTTGGCGCGTGACAGTGACAATTCGGTTTCGCTGACACGCCCTGCTTCTTGCAGCGGTACGTTCCGCGACAGCCGATCAATGTCTTCTGGCGTCGGGATACCGTCGAACAGCGCAAAGGTGGCGTCCCAGGCTTCGGCAATAACCCGGTCTGACCGTTGATCGGCAGGCAGGTCATGGGCAAATGCAACCAGCGAATAGGCGCGATCGGGGCCTTGTGCGGTATAGACCGCATGGCCGACACCTTTGTCGTCAATTTCGAATGCAGGTCGCGAAAAGCTCCAGTTTTCATCGGCCATGCGGCGTGTCAGTTGCCGCATAAAGCTGAGCCGGCATTGATGCAATGATCCCAGCCGTGACAGCCGCATGACCGTAGCGGGGTCACGTCTGGCGATCTCTGTCTGCGCGTGTGGTTCCATTTGGCTACCTTTGTGGGACGAAGTTCTCGGCAAAGAACCGATACCAGTTCCTGCCCATGATCCCGGCCACTTCGTCATCGTTCAGGCCGGTCGCGCGTAACCCTTGTTCGATGTTTCCAAAGTCTCGGTTGTCCTGAAACCAGCCCGGCATTGGTGGAAACCCTGGAGCCGAGGCCGAGCCTTCGCCATAGTCGATTTCTTTTGTCCACCGCCCCACACGCATCCATTCAACGATACTGTCAGGCTGATCCTGGCACAGGTCAGTGCCGATCCCCAGATGTTCGGCCCCGTATTTGTCCGCAGTGCGGGCGATCATCTCGCAAAAGCTTTCCAGCGTGCAGTCAGACTTGTCCTTCAGGTGGTGAGGGTAGACCGAAAAACCCAGCATCCCACCGTTTTCAGTCACGGCGCGGATGACATCATCTCGCTTGTTGCGCAGGGCCGGGGACCAATCGTGCGGATTGGCATGCGTGATTGCGATGGGCCGGTCTGAGAGTTCAGCCGCCTCGATTGTGGACCGGTCAGCCGAATGGCTCATGTCCACCACAAGGCCCACGCGGTTCATCTCTTTGATCACCTGCTTGCCCATTCGGGTGATGCCGGTGTCTTCGGCCTCATAACAACCGGTCGCCAGCAGGGATTGGTTGTTATAGGTCAGTTGCATGAACCGCGCGCCCAAATCGTGCAGGATTTCAACCAGCCCGATGTCGTCTTCGATGGGCGATGGGTTCTGAAACCCGAAAAACACGGCGGTCCGGCCTGTTTCACGGGCCGTGTCGATATCGCCGGCCCACCGCCCTTTCATGATCAGATCCGGATATTGCTCGAACCAACGGTTCCATTTCTCGAAATTCAGAACCGTTTCTCGGAAATTCTCATGATAGGAGATGGTGACGTGGATCGCGTCCACGCGCCCTTCGCGCAATTGGCGAAATATCTTCTCCGACCAATTGGCATATTGCAGGCCGTCGACCCTCATCAGACGGGGCCCGCGCTGATATAGGCGGTTTTGACCGTCGTATAGAATTCAGCCGCTGCCTTACCCTGTTCGCGTGGACCATATGAGCTGTCGCCCCGGCCACCGAAAGGCACGTGGTAATCGGTGCCAGCGGTGGGCAGGTTAACCGTCACCACGCCGGTGCGCGCGTTGCGGCGGAAATGGGTGGCGCGGGCCAGCGACTTGGTCACGATGCCCGAGGTCAGGCCGAAATTGGTGTCGTTGACCACACTCAGCGCCTCGTCATAGCTGCCGACCTTGATGACGGATGTCAGGGGCGCAAACATTTCTTCGCGGTTGATGCGCATGTCGTTGGTGGTGTTCAGGAACACGCCCGGCGACATGTAGAATCCGTCATGAGGCATCTCCAGGCGCTGACCGCCACAGGCCAGCTCGGCCCCTTCGGATTTGCCCAGGTCGACATAGGCGAGGTTTTCATTCAGCTGCTGCTGGCTGACGACGGGGCCCATCTGCACGCCTGCTTCCAGCGCGTGACCCACTTTCATTGCCTGCGCACCGGCAACCAGTTTCTCGACAAAGGCATCGTGGATGCCCGCGTGAACCACCAGCCGCGACGAGGCGGTGCATTTCTGACCGGTCCCGCCAAAGGCCCCGCCCAGTGCCAGTGTCACCGCCAGATCCAGATCGGCGTCGTCCATCACGGCCAGCGCGTTTTTGGACCCCATCTCCATCTGCACCTTGGTCAGGTTCTGGATTGCTGCGGCGGCGATGCCTTTGCCCACGGGTACAGACCCGGTGAAGGAAATTGCATTGACCTTGGGGCTTTCCACCAGACGTTGCCCGACCGAACGGCCCGAGCCCATCACAAGGCTGAACAAACCTTTCGGGATATCCTGACGTTCGATGATTTCAGTCAGGGCCACAGCCGAGGCGGGTGTGATGTTGGCGGGTTTCCACACCACCGCGTTGCCATAGCACAGCGCCGGGGCAATCTTCCACGAGGCGGTTGCAGTGGGGAAGTTCCACGGACTGATAATCGCAACTACGCCAACAGCTTCGCGGCGCACATCCACTTCGATATCGGGGCGCACGGAATCGGCGTTTTCACCGATCTGGCGCAGACACTCGGCGGCGTAATACGTGAAGAACTGACCGGCGCGGTAAACCTCGCCCTTGCCTTCGCCCAGCGGCTTGCCTTCTTCGCGGCTGAGCAGAGTGCCGAGTTCCTCGGCGCGGGCCATCAACTCGTTGCCGATGGCGTTCAGGACGGCCTGTTTGCGCTCCAGCCCGTAGGCGGCCCATTCGGCCTGCGCGACGCGCGCCTGATCCAGAGTCGCCTCAAGCTGATCGGCGCTGGCTTGTGTGAACATGCCAACCAGATCGCTTAAATCCGAAGGATTGCGGTTTTCAATTTCGCTTTCGCCGGCCAGCCATTCGCCGGCAATCAGGTTCAGTTTGGTCACGTCATGCCCCAAATTCGCAAATTTCGATTTGGGTCAGGATGGAACTTTCGGTCAACATCAGTCAAACTCAAATAACTTTAGAAAACTTCAGAAAGTTTGAAGTATGGCGATGAAAGTCGAGATGCTGCGGTGTTTTTGTACCGTGGCCCAAACCGGAAACCTTGCCGAGGCTGCCAGCCGTCTGGGTCGGACACAATCCGCCGTCTCAATGATGCTGAAGCAGTTTGAAGATCATCTGGGTAAGAAACTGTTTGAAGGTGAACGAAAAAACCACCTGTCGCCACTGGGTCAGCAAGTTCTTGACCTTGCGCTCAAACAGGTGCGCGATTTTGATCAGACTGTTCAGAACATAGAAATGGCGGCGCAGGCGGAACAAGGGTTGATCCGCATCGTATCCGTGCCGTCGGTGGGGGCCTTGGTCTTTCCCGCCTTGCTGGGACATATGACATCACGCTTTCCCGGGTTGAAGATCGAGTTGCGAGACGGGGATTCGCAACAGGTTCTGGACGCCGTTGCCGGGGATAAGGCGGACATCGGCATTGCATCCGGTCATCATCCCCTGAACGGGGTCAGTGCCGAGCCGCTGTTTCAGGATCGGTTCGGACTGGTCGCAGCTTCTGATCATCCGCTTATGACACGGGCCAAACCGCCTGAAATCTGTGACCTGATGGCGGCGCCCTTCGTGCGAAACGCCTTGTGCGACTTTATCGAGTCCGCGCCTTTCCGAGAGATCCTGGACAGGGCCGAGGTTACCATTCACAACACGCATTCCCTGATCACGACTGTCAGGGCAGGCCAGTGGATCACGGTCCTGCCGCAGACCGTCGCACAGTTCATCCCGGATGCGGTCGCCTTTCGTCCGATTTCAGATTTGCCAGACAAGCGAGAGGTATATATTTACCGTCGGGAAAGAGCCCGCTTCCGCGAGATCGCCCAGGCCTGCTGTTCGTATATCCTGTCGAGCGGTTTTGGAAACGCTGGCTTGGTGCAGGAGCCAGTTTAGGATTAACCCTGCTCAAAAGCATAAATTAAATAGGTTCTAGCAGACTCGAAGCGGCGCACATGCTAGGTTCCTGAATGAAGTGGGGGACTTCAGAGGGGCAACATGTCTCAGGACCTGAGGGGCTGGCTGAGCGCAATTGGATTAAACGAGTACGCGCAGGCCTTCGCAGACAACAAAATCGATTTCTCCATCCTGCCTGATTTGACGGCCGAGGATTTGATCGAAATTGGGGTGACGGCCGTCGGTGATCGGCGGCGGCTGCTGCGCGCCATCGAACAGATTGATGCCAGCCAAACCTCAGCAGAACCTGAATCTGCTGCACAGCTCGAGCCCGCGCGGCGACAGGTTACTGTGATGTTTGCCGATCTGACCGCATTCACGAAACTATCCAGCGAGCTGGATGCTGAAGATCTGCATGCGCTGCTGAATCAATTCTTTAGCAAAGTGGACAATGTCGTCGAAAAATACGGTGGTCGTATAGACAAGCATATCGGCGATGCGGTCATGGCCGTCTTCGGAGCGCCGATTTCACACACCAATGATACCGAAAGGGCCGCGCGTGCTGCTGCCGAGATACATGCAGCTCTGCCGACCTTGTCACCGCCGCTTTCCTGCCACATCGGTATTTCCTCGGGTCAAGTCATTGCCAGTACGACCGGAAGTCAGTCGCATACGGAATACACCGTTACAGGAGACGGGGTGAATCTGGCGTCCCGCCTGACGGATATTTCCGCGGGGGGTGAGACTCTGGTTTCACACGACATTCAGCGCGCGTTGGGGCCGCTATTCGTGGGCGAATCCATTGGTGTGAAGGCCATCAAAGGGCTGAATGATCCCGTTGAAATTTGGCGTCTGGATCGATTGGCCCGGAACATTCGCACACGGCGTCACAAATTCATCGGGCGCGAGCGGGAATTGTCGGTGTTTTCGGCCACATTTGACCGATGCAAGCGCCACGGCAAGGGCGAAGTCCATGTGATCCTGGGTGAGCCCGGGATCGGGAAAACTCATTTGTCCGAGCAAGTCGCTGAGCTGGCATCCGGCCAGTCCTACACGATCCACAACGGTGTCGTGATGGATTTCGGCGCGCGCGAAGGGCATTCGGCCATTCAGATGGTCGCCCGCAGCATTCTGGGTCTTGACCCGTCGGATGGCGCGGAAACAGTTGCCGCAGCGGCTAGGGACGCAATCGCCAGGGGCTGGGTCAGCCCCCCGAACGCCGCGCACCTCAATGCGCTGCTTGAGCTGGAGCAGGATTCGGGTCTGGCCGAGGTGTTTGCGGTGATGGACAATAAAACCCGCCTGCGCGGACGGCGGCAGGTCATTGAAGAGTTGCTGTCGGCCTGCAGCCAGGAAGCCCCCCTGCTGATCCAGATCGAGGACATCCACTGGGCTTCGCCCGAGACCCTGATGACCTGCTCTCATATTGCGGCGGCAACGCGAGATATCCCTTGCGTGTTGATGATGACCAGCCGGGCCGAAGGCGACCCGATTGACCGGGATTGGCAAATGGCAACCGATGGCGCGCTGGTATCCAAGATGGAACTGGCGCCGATGGGCGAGGAACAGGCCAGACTGTTGGTCGAAGAATTCACGGCCATCGACCCCGAGTTGCTGGACACCTGCGTCAAACGCGCCGGGGGCAATCCGCTGTTTCTTGAGCAGTTGTTGCGCAATACGGATGTGCTTACACAGCAAAGCGTGCCTGGCAGTATTCAGGGGATCGTTCAGTCCCGACTGGATGCACTGGATCGAACCAGCCGCTCCGCCATTCAGGCAGCATCGGTACTGGGGCAACGGTTCTCTGCAGAAGTGCTGAACTTTATTCTGGGTGAAGGGCATCTGGATACGACCAGCCTGATCCGATCCGCGCTGGTCCGAGAGGCGGGGCCTGACCTCATGTTCGCCCACGCGCTGATCAGGGATGGATCCTATGCAACGTTGGTCAAATCCGAGCGTGCGCGCCTGCATAGGCAGGCCGCCAAGTGGTTCGAGGATCGCGATGCGACCCTGTGCGCACAGCATCTGGACCGGGCCGGAGCGAATAACGCCGCGCAGGCGTATCTGGAGGCGGCGGACAAACTGATCCAGGCCTTCAGATTCGACGATGCCAGCCCATTGATCGAACGCGCCCTGGAACTGCCGTCCCCTGCAGGTGTCCGGTTCGACCTGCTGTGCGCTCGTGCTGAGACGCACAGGCTTCAGGGTCTGTCCGGCGACGCACTGCGTGAATTTCGGGAAGCTGCCCGGGTTGCCGAAACCGATGAGCAAATCAGCCGCGCGCATATCGGGCTGGCGCAGGCCGCACGGCAAGCCAGCTTGTATCAGGATGCCCTGGAGGCACTCGATATGGCTGAATCCGCCGCCGAGCGTTGCGGGTCAGAGCGGGATGTGGCTCAGATCAGCTACGTGCGCGGTAATGTTTATTTCCCTCTGGGCCGGGACAAGGAAGCGCTGAGCGCCAATGAACGCGCCCTGACGCTTGCCCGCAAACTTGGCTCTGCCCGCCTTGAGGTAGGGGCGCTAAGCGGATTTGGTGATGCAAACTTCATGAAAGCCACCATGAAGACAGCGACAGGCTTTTATACGCAGGCTGTTGAGCGGGCGCGCGAAAAAGGGCTGGTCCGCGATCTGGCCGCCAATCTGCACAATCTCAGCGTCGCGCGCAGTTACACCGGGGACGTAGCACAGGGCAAGGCGGACGCCATTGAGGCCATCGAAGTCTCGCAAACGTATTTTGCCTTTGTTCCGGAATGCGTTGCACAGACCTGCCTTGGCGTGGCCGAGACCTTTTTGGGCAACCTTGATCAGGCACTGGAAGCGTTCAGTGTTTCAGCTGAAATTGCGGAACGCGTCGGTGCAAAACGCCTTGAGGCGCAGGCCCTTGAACATCTGGCGCGAACGCAGGTTTATGCCGGAAAGTTGGACCACGGTCGGGAAACAGGTCGTCGCGCGGTTGAAATCGCGCTTGAACATGGGCGGAACTTTGTAGGGCCCAAGGCCTTGTCGGCCCTGGCAATGGCCGAGGCCAACCCTGATGAGCAAACGCGCTTGTTGAACCTGGGGTCTGAGATCATTTCCGAGGGATGTGTGGGTCACAGTCACCTTCACTTTTACTCGGACGCCTGCGCCGTCATGCTGGCGCGCGGCGATTGGGACGCAGCAATTGAATATGCGGATGGGCTTGCAGCCTTCACGACTACCGAGCCTTTGCCAATGGTCGATTTATCCATTTGTCAAACACGACTTTTGGCTGAAAGCGGACAGCAGAACACTCCGCCAATACAACACGGGGGGTATGCCGATCTGACAACGCAGTTTGCCGCTATGGGTATCACGCAATCCCTTCTGGGTTCAGTGGGGTTTCTGGCTGATTAGGTGACACGGCAGGAGGCTGAATGAGCGTTGAAAGAAAGGTGTGGCTGATTTCTGGCTTGTTGACCCTTGGGCTTGGGGGTCTCTTGCTCAAACTTTGGATCGAACTGAATCATTTTGAGGGTGATCCCACTCAACTTCCGGATCAGGCATCAGTGGACGCATATCTGGAAAAACTGGATGCCGTGCCGGATTACCGCGTTAAAACGGGGATCTTCTTAAAATCATTCAGCTTTCTTGGTGCCAGCGACGTGCAGGTCACCGGTTACGTCTGGCAGCGCTACATCACAGGTGTTCATGATGAGATCCGTCCGGCCGAGGGTGAGATCGGTTTTCTTCTGCCGGAAGCGGTCGATACAGCAAACGGCCTGATCGAAGAGGCCTATCGGCTGCCGCAACAAGATGGGTTGCTGATCGGGTGGTATTTTGAACAAACCCTTCGGCAGAGTTTTGACTACACCCGCTACCCCTTTGATCACAAAACGGTCTGGGTGCGCTTCTGGCCCGCATCTTTTGACATCAATGTTGCGCTGGTTCCTGACTTTGAGGCTTATTCCGCGACCGGTCCGGATGATATTTTCGGCATCGACAGTCAGATCGTGATGGGCACGTGGGAACGCGAGAACACCTATTTCGACTATAAGCTGTCAAACCTGGATACGACGTTGGGCATCACGCAGAACACCTATCAAACCAACATGCCCGAACTGCATTATAACTTTGTCATCAAACGCAATTTCGCAAACGCGTTTATCGTGCACATGGTCCCGCTGCTTGTCGTGACAATGCTGCTGTTTGGGGCGCTGATGACCGTCACACGCCGCGAGGGGCTGGCCGATCGGCATGACTTCAGCACCTCCAGTGTGATTGGAACAAGCTCGGTTCTGTTTTTCGTGATCCTGCTGGCCCATGTGCAGCTGCGTGAAGGGTTCGCAGGTTCTCCTGTGATCTATATGGAGTCGTTCTTTTTCCTTATGTACTTCATGCTGCTGGCAGTTTCGGTCAATACATACCTGTTTGCGTCTGACGTAGAGTCGTCGTTTCGAATTATCCACTATCGGGACAACCTTATTCCCAAGGCCGGGTTCTGGCCGTTCGTGCTGCTGTGTATGGTCGTGATCACGGCCTATAATCTCAGTTCCAAGGAAAGCCCGAAACCTCCACCAGTCAGCACAGCGGAAAACTAGAGTGCCGGCTCGAATCCGGGCTTGGGTTCACCCTGCGCCATATCCAGTGTGTAGTCGCTGATGACATCTGATTTTCCGTCACGCCAGTTTTGCATGTACTTTTCAGGATCGGCGATCACATAGGCGTAGGCGGGTTTCATCACCCCATCCAAGATCACGTTGATCTTCTTGCGGATATAGACGTTCTTGGACGAGCCCGGACCATGATAACCTTCCAGCTTGTCCAGCTCGTGCAGGCCCGATTCCGTCACCCGGTAAACCTCTCCGCTTACTTGTTTGCCCATGCCCTGCTGATCGACAAGGGTCGCCATTCGGTGCAGGAAGCCACAGTTCGGATTGTCGCAGTACGGTTCATTTGGAACGATCAGGGGCATTGGTTGCCGCGTGCGGGCAGGCCCGACGAAGTCATTCAAGACCCGGCTGTGAGCCTCATGGTTCGGGAACCCCTGTTTCAGGGAGCCGTATGTGAAATACAGATAGGTGGGTTCCTGGATGGCAACAAAGGTTTCGTCACGGCCCTGTTCCGCGTCTTTAATCTTAAGGTTGTGGTCCTGCGCCCAAGCATCCAGCATGCTTCGGATCTCGGGCGGGATATCCATGCCCTGAACAAATTCAATGCACGAGGTTGCATCCATGCCTTTGGCGCGCAACAGGATGTCGACCATCCTTGGGGCTTTGTTCATCACAGCCACATGCAATGCGGTGAAACCGTGATCGTTGACGATATTGACGTCGATATCGCGGTCGATCAAATCCTGCGCCGCTTCATAGTCGGGCTTGCCCAGATCGTGACCACCTTCGTTCAATTCGCCTTCGCCACCGGCCGCATAATGCAGCAATGAATCGCCGTGGGCTTCGTCCACGATATTGATGCCCACGACACCTTCATCGATGGCGCGGAACACACGTTTCCATTCATTGATATCGTCAGCGGCGGCAGCCTCTCGGGCCCATTTGCACACGCGGTATTTCTGGTCGTCCAGTTCTTCGAACGCCTCGCCCAGTGCCTCCATGATCTGGTCAGGTGTGGCCATCATGCCAATCCCCATCCGACCGTTTGACAGCCGGCCTTCCCGGGGACCTATGAAATCAATGCCCAGCGTCTTCAGTCTTGCGACATTGTTCTGGGTGGTGATGTTGTTCCACATATTCGTGTTACAGGCCGGGCACAGGATCACGGGCTTCTTCTGGTACTGCCACGCCACAAAGACTGAGGTCAGAAGGTTATCGGCGATCCCGTTTGCCACTTTGCCCATGGTGTTGCAGGTGATAGGAGCGACGATCACGCAATCGGCCCAGTCGCATAGCGCCAGATGCGACGCACGCACCGGCATGTCGAATTCCATGTAACGGAAGTTCCATTCATCATCGTCGCGGTAGTAGTCGTTATGGGTGATCTTGGCGTCGATCCGTTCAGCGCCGAAGTCCCGAAAGAACTTCTCGGCCGAAGTGGAAGGGATCAGTTTGACATTGTGTCCGGCGTCGACGATGCGCTCAACCAGTTCGGGGATCTTGTCTGCCGCTGATGATCCGCAGGCACAAAGCAGCACGTTGCGTTTGCCGCTGCTTACCTGGTTCATCACACCTTTGGGATAGCCGAACATGTTCTTGTTCAGGCTGGGCGTCTCTTCAAGCTTGGAAACGGGAAGACCCGCTTCGATCATGCGGTCCTGAAGGTGACCCGCCTTGATCATGTCCACAATGTCTTCCAGCTTTTCGCCTTTGCTGATGCATTGGCCTTGGAAAAACAGGTAGGGAACTTTGGGTTTTTCACCTAAAGATATCAGCTGACGTCGCATCTTTATCGCGTTGGGGTCGCGACCGCCCACATCTACCTGCTTTACGCTGGTCGCACCGATGTTCGAAAGAACACTTCTGAGCATGTAGGACCATGGGTCTTCATCTTCATAAAACAGAACCATGGGGTTGTTCCGGATAATGCTGGTGACATCTCCGGGGTCTTCGGGCGGCTCAACCGTTTCGATCACCAGCAACGCCGGGTTTTCCAGATCGCGCAGCCCGCGGAAGATGTTGCCGCGAGGGGCTTGCCAGACCTGTGACGTTGCGGGGCTCATGTCGACGATCGTCACAAGGTCGGTTGCTTCATCATATGCGATACAGAGGCACCAGAATTCTTCGAGCAACGCGGTTTCCCGGTAAACGTTTACTGGTGGGCGGATGGCTTCGATCCCGGTGACCCGATTAAAGTCGATATTGATCATCAGGTGACGGTCCGTAATGGCGTCCAGGCCCTGAAGTTGCATCTTGAACCAGTCTTCGGGGGTATCGATCGATGTGTCCTCGCGCGTTCCGAAACTGCGAAGTGAACTGCTCAGGTGCACGTTTTCGGACCCGTTCAGGTATTTCTGGGCCATGTCGTGCATGTCCGCGGCCGTGGCCACCCGTGAGACAACATCCGTGAAAGAGGCTTCGGTGGCCCGCAGCAGCTCGTCTTCGTCTACCTTGTCGTCGCCGTGAATGGCGAGGCTTTCCACCAATACCCCCAAGGAGTTCATGTTCGGAGTGGCGCGGCGGAACAGGTTGCGCCGTTTCTTGGGGTCTTTCGCCAGATAGAGTGTGCTGTCGACATAGTTGCATCGTTGCCTGAATGTCTTCAGATGCGTCTTGACCGCGGCACGCGCCGAGAAGCGCAAAATACCACGCGACCGCATCGAGGTTCCATCACGGTCCGACATCGCCTTCCAAAGCCGGTCTGCGGTTGTAACCCAAAGCTTGCCGTATTTCTCAGGATGTACGTCCATCATGTGCACCAGCCCAGTGCTTGGGTTGCACTTGGCGATGACGGCAAAATGCCCGCCCGGCATATTCGCTTTGCCATGGGCGACGCCGACCTGAAAATTCGCCACCAGAATATCGTTGTCACCACCCAGCCGGTTGGATTCGTCAATCGCATCCAGCAACAGCTGCACGTTTGTCGTGTCCTCGTCCATGAAATAGGCCTGAACCTGAACCCTGTCCCGCAGGCCCTGCGAATGAATGTAGGTACACGCGACGTCAAACAGCTCACCCAGTGAGATACCGTCATTGACGACGAAAGACGAAGGCAGCGCGCATTCACGGAAAATGTCGTTCACTTCGCAACTGAAGCCCAACGCGGACATGCTGAGGGCGGCAGCCGTCACGCTGCAACAATTGATCGGCTGCTGGAAATTCTGCAATTGAACACTGACCAGATCGCCGAACATCGTGGCGAAGCAGGGTTGCCGGATTTCCTCTGGTATCTGCCGCCAGTTCTCGCTGGACAGAAAAGCCAGCCGCGATCCGTCCAGCGCAAGCGCTTCGAGGCTGACGGGAATGTCCGATATCTGAAGGTGCTCTTCATAGAAATAGTCACCGACATCCGCGCTGGCCAAAGGATTTCCATTCTGCCGCAGCTGAACCACACCGCGCAGAACAACATACATGCCGCTTGCTGGCAGAACCGTGTTGTCGGTCACCTCGATACATTCGAAATGAGGGTTAATAACTGACGGGTCGGCAATCTTGGCCTCGCCCGGCAGAACCTTGTATATCAGGTTCCAGTCTGCGTCATTTGGGATATATGATCTGGACGTTTCAATTTGATCTATAAGCACAACTGTTCCCCCCGGAGTTGCGTTTCAAATGTCTAAGTGCGGCCAGCCGGGGCTTTCGGGTTTTGCGATGTGCAGATACCCGTCATTCTGAATAAAGGGCGGGTCTGTTTTTGCCTGTCACTGGCCAGGGCCGGCCTGCCAAAGAAAAAGTATAAGCAAATTGGCCCAATTGGCTGCACAGTATCCGATTTTTGAATAAAAATCACGATGGCAGTGATGTTGGGTTTAGGCCGTCCGCTCCGGCAGGCAAATATGCGGTGCACCTTATGCACCGAAGGGGGCCGAAAAGCTGTCGGATTTCAGGCTGATCTTCCGTTTAATCGGCGAACAGGTAGTCCAGCCGCATAACCGCGCTGGCCTTTTCTTCGTCCACCCCTAGAAATTCGGATATGACAGCTACGTTTTCGGCGCGCTGGGTGGTTTCCCGCAGTCGCAGGTAATTGTCCAAACCGGCGGCGCGGATTTGTTGGGACTCGTAACTCAGATCGTTGCGAAGTGTCGGCAGCAGATGGGAAACAGTCTCGACCGGGCTGTTGTCCCCCGCCAATCCGACGCGGCGCGCATGTCCGATCAGGTATTCGTCCGAGTATTCGCATTCGATCTCAAGCACATGGGTTTTGGCCTGATCACCGCAGAAATCCTGAACAACGTCCAGGTTGGCCGGGTCGAGGCACAGAACCAACTGGTCTGATCCGAAACTTTCGAAAAGCATTCGTACAACGGCCCGCCGATGGCGTGAGCGCTTGGTCAGCGTCGTCTCAATACCGCCCAGATCAGGCAGTTGGGTATCCTCTTCGTTAAACAGGTATTCGACGCAGGGGATATCTGTTTCAGACGCGATCTGATCGACCAGCCTTTTGGCGACATGCCACTTCTTGCAGACGATCACGAACAGCTCTCGGTCAGGGCCCAGAACACTTTCGGCCTCCCAGAAACGTTGCCCGAACCGGCGCCCGATGCGCCCCCGGCCAGCCAGAAACGCATACAGGCTGCGCCCCTCGTTCGAGATGGGAAAGTCGATGCCCTCACTCGCGTAAAGTGAGCCGAGACGCTCTTTCAGCTCATGTGCCTCTGGGCTGATCTTGCGGGCAAACAAATAGTCCTGACCCAGAAGCATGTCATAGTGATCGTTGTAGAACGTGACGGGCATTCCATAATCCGAAAACATCAGAAATGTCGGTGTACGGTTTTCGATTTCGCCCTTCGTGATCAGGTGACGAACCAGCGTTTGAAAGAAGGTTTCATCGGGTATCCAGGTGGTCGAAAAAAACCGGATTATGTCCCTACGCTGCTGCAGAAGATCCAGAATCATCTCGACCGTTCGGCGGCGAAGACACCACCATTGGCTGCCAATCATCACCTGAAGGTCTTCGGGAATTTTGCGCGTCAACCCAAAACGCTTCTGCGTTTCATAGGCGGTGTAGAATAGTTTGGGCTGGGCTCGTTCATTGAAATAATGGCGATAGATTAGCCGGTCTTCTTTCATGCCAGTCTTGATCCAGTCGCTTTCGAAAAAGTCGTGGCTTTCAATGAAATCCTTGTCGTGATTATCCAGAAACCGATGGGTGTATTCTGCCGTTTTGATCGCCATGCAATCACCGGACAGCATATAAAAATGCGTGGCGCGTGGGAAGGTTTCGACAGCAGCCTGCAGCGCGTTCAGCGTGGCCTGCACCAGCGACCACTCTCCCCAGCCGCATTTGATGCGCCTTTTTGCAAAGGTCACGTTCGGATTTTGATCCAGCGCGGAACGGATGCGCCCGTAAGCTTCGGGGCTGGCGCTGGCGTCAAAGTGGATCGCCATGCAATCGCCCGCAGCAGTCAGCTGTTCAGCCTGTGCAATGATTGCATCAGGGTCCTTATGGCACAACAATATATAGGCAATCTTAGCCATCGAGGTTAGGTAATTTCCGTTTCTGCCCGGTTTCAACCGTGATACTGAGGATGAGCGATTGAATAAACAGAATAATTTTGGTTCCTTGTTATCAAAAGCTGGCATATCGGTTTGAGACCAGACCAGCGTAGGAGGCACAGCAGATGGGTTTTCCCGGTACCTGGATGACCGAGAGCGAAAGCATGGTGTACCGCGTCGTGCCCAAATGCGCCTGCTCGACCATTGGACAGATCATGTATTATTCGGATCATGGCCAGTTCTTTGACGGCGATATCCATGACGCCAAGGATGGTATGCACAAGTGGGCCTTTGATCAGAGCCAGGACCTGATTTCCAAAAATGTGCGCGATCACGCCTCGTATTCCTTTACCTGTGTGCGCAACCCGTACACGCGTATTCTGAGCTCGTTTTTCGACAAGATCTGCGGGATCCAGCGTAACGGCAAACGGTATCGTGGCAATCTGGTGCCAACGCTGATCTACAATTACGGGATCGAAGTGGGCGGAGACGATGGCAAGGGAGAGTTTGACCAGATCGCCAGCTTTCGCCGGTTCCTGTTGTTTGCGCGTGATACCATCCGCTGGCGACGCCCGATGGACCCGGATATTCACTGGTCTGCCATGTCTGGTCATGTGTCGACCTTCATCGTGAACGGCGGTCGTTATGATCGGATCTTCTGGACCGAAGCGTTCAACGATGGGATGCAGAGGGTTCTGGATAATACCAAGCTGAAGCATTCAGTTTCGCTGTCCGAAATACCCCGATTCAACGAATCCGAAGGCCATGGACCCAAGCGCGCACATCCGGTTGAGGACTATTTCGACGACCTGTCGATGCATCTGGTCTATGAAATCTACAAGCAGGATTTCGAGTTGTTCAAATACGATTTCGAAAACCCGGCAAATAAGATGCCGATTGGCGAAATCGATCTGGACGAAATTCACGCCAAGCTGGGCGATTGATGGTTTGAGAGTTTGTATTTCGCTGCCTAAGTAAGTCACTTACGCAGCGCCGTCTTTTCGTCGCGATATCCACGTCAGAAAACCGCATCCAAGACTTCAGGCATATGTAGTTTATTTTTTGCCGCCGGCATTGTCGTTACCACGACCTCCGCCAGATGGGTTGTTAGTTTGTGAAGGGTACCCAGCTCCGTTTGGATCGTTTTGAGGTGCACCTTTTCCCATATCTTTTTTCCTTTGAATGTTGGTATTTTCCTCACAAATGAGTGAGTGAAGCCTATTTAAGTACGCAAAAGCTAGAAAACAACCTTAGCACGAGAAGATCTTGCGCAACACACCCAGAGCTGCAGGTGTGGCTCTGGGTCGATATCTATTTCGCAATCTCAAACCTGACGCACGGCTCCTTTTGCCGCGCTGGTGGTCAGCTTGGCATAGGCCTTAAGCGCAGTAGACACCTTGCGTTTGCGCGGCGCAGCAGGCACCCAGCCCTTTGCGTCCTGTGCTTCGCGCCGGGCGGCGAGCTCTTCATCTGAGACGGCCAGATGGATCGAGCGGTTGGGGATGTCGATTTCAATTGTGTCGCCATTCTGGACCAAACCAATCTCACCGCCTTCGGCCGCCTCGGGCGAGACATGGCCGATCGACAGACCGGACGTGCCGCCCGAAAACCGCCCGTCGGTCAGCAGGGCGCAGGCTTTGCCAAGCCCCTTCGATTTCAGGTAGGATGTCGGGTACAGCATTTCCTGCATCCCCGGACCGCCACGCGGGCCTTCATAGCGGATCACCACAACATCGCCCTCTTTCACCTTGCCGGTCAGGATGTCGCTGACCGCCTGATCCTGGCTTTCGCATACATAGGCTGAGCCGGTGAATTGCAGGATATTGGCATCCACACCAGCGGTTTTCACGATACAGCCGTCACGTGCGATGTTGCCGAACAGAACCGCCAGACCGCCGTCCTGACTGAACGCGTGTTCCTTGGACCGGATCACGCCACCCTTACGATCGGTGTCCAGTTCCTTGAACCGGTTCGACTGGCTGAACGCCTGTGTGGTGCGCACACCGCCGGGGGCGGCCTTGAACAGCTCCTGTGCCTTGGGGTTGTTGGCAATGGTGATGTCCCAGTTGGCAATCGCCTCTCCCATCGTGGCCGAATGCACGGTGCTGCATTCGTTGTGCAGCAGGCCCGCGCGGCTGAGCTCACCCAGGATCGAGAAGATACCACCGGCACGGTGGACGTCTTCCATATGCACGTTCTCGGTGTTCGGCGCGACTTTGCAAAGGCAGGGAACACGACGGCTGAGGCGGTCCATATCGGCCATGGTGAAGTCAACCTCGCCCTCATGTGCGATGGCCAGCAGGTGCAGCACCGTGTTGGTTGATCCACCCATGGCGATATCGAGGCTCATGGCATTTTCGAACGCATCAAAGGTGGCAATCTCACGGGGCAGAAAGCCTTTTTCGTCCAGATCGTAATGGCGCTTGGTGATCTCGACGATGCGGCGGCCAGCCTCAAGGAACAGTTCTTTGCGGTCTGCGTGCGTCGCCAGAGTCGAGCCGTTACCCGGCAGGGCCAGACCCAGTGCCTCAGCCAGACAATTCATCGAATTCGCGGTGAACATGCCCGAACATGAACCACATGTGGGGCAGGCGTTTTCTTCGATGTGCTGAACCTGTTCGTCAGTGAACTTGTCGTTCGCAGCGGCCACCATAGCGTCCACAAGGTCAATCTTCTTGGCCTCCAGATCTGCGATGTCGATCTTGCCCGCTTCCATCGGACCGCCTGAGACGAAAATGGCCGGGATGTTCAGGCGCATGGCGGCCATCAGCATGCCGGGAGTGATCTTGTCACAGTTCGAAATGCAGACCATCGCATCCGCACAATGGGCGTTGACCATATATTCGACCGAATCCGCGATCACTTCGCGCGAGGGCAGCGAATACAGCATCCCGTCATGGCCCATTGCGATGCCGTCATCCACGGCGATGGTGTTGAACTCTTTCGCCACGCCACCCGCGGCTTCGACCTCGCGCGCGACCATCTGGCCCAGGTCCTTCAGATGCACGTGACCCGGCACAAACTGCGTGAACGAGTTGACGATGGCGATGATCGGTTTGCCGAAATCGTCGTCACCCATACCTGTGGCCCGCCAAAGGCCACGTGCGCCAGCCATGTTGCGGCCATGGGTAGAGGTTCTGGATCGGTACATTGGCATGATGCTGTTTTCCCTGTTGCCTCGGGTTGCATAATTCGGGGTTCGTACGTTATAGCGCACGTAGCACATGTGCGTTATAACGTACAAGGTAAATCGCAGGGCGCGGGTATGGCTATGGACGACATTACGCTGAAATTACGGGATGTGCGGACAGCTTCGGGGTTGAGCCTGTCCAAAGTCGCCGAGATGACCGGGGTCAGCAAAGCCATGCTTGGCCAGATTGAGCGCGGCGAATCGAGCCCAACGATCGCCACGCTTTGGAAAATCGCCAAGGGTTTTCAAATACCGCTCAGCGGGCTGATCGACACGACTCTGGGCGATCCATCGGTCTTTCAGACTGTAACCTTTCCCGGCAGTATCGAGGTCAAGATCGTCTTTCCCTTCGATCCCGCACTGGGTGCCGAAACCTTTCACGTGAACCTTGACGCAAACCAAAGTCACGAATCCCCGGCTCATGCCGCCGGGGTGACCGAGGAAGTGTTTGTCCTCAGCGGTACTTTGGAAATCCTGCGTGGCGAGGAATGGGTTCCCTTGCAGGCCGGGCAGGGGTTGCGCTTTGCTGCGGACCTGCCGCACGGATATCGCGCCGGTTCGCAGGGGGCTGCGTTTCTGAATATGCATCACTACGCCCAACACACAGAAACTCCTGAAATTGGTAAGGCACCTTCATGACTGCCATTTTTGACACTCTTACCATCGTGGATGCCATCGGCTCATTCGGGGCGCTGATCGTGGTGGCCGCGTATTTCGCGACGCAGATGCGGATGATGAATTCCGATGATCTGGCCTTTCCGGTGATCAACCTGCTGGGGTCTGTCCTGATCGTCTTTTCGCTGCTTGAGAATTTCAATCTGGCTTCGATGCTGATCGAAGGCTTCTGGATTGTGATCAGCATCATCGGCATCATCCAGCATTTCCGCCTGCGCAAGGCACGATAAATCCAGAGGTTCACAAGCGCTAGCGCTATCCAGCCTTGAACGCCCATGCCACGGGGTATAGGGAAACCCCAAGCTCGCTTAGGGGAGGCTTTGATGCAGGACGATCCGAAAACCCTCGTATCCACCGAATGGCTGGCCGCGCATATGAAAGACCCGGATCTGCGGATTCTGGACGGGTCGTGGTATTTGCCCGCGCAAAACCGTGATGCCAAGGCCGAATATGATGCCGGGCATATCCCCGGAGCACGGTTCTTCGATATTGATGAGATATCAGATCACCGTTCCGACCTGCCTCATATGGCACCACCGGTCGAAAAATTCATGTCACGCCTGCGGGCCATGGGTGTCGGTGATGGTCATCAGGTTGTGGTTTATGATGGTGCCGGGCTGATGTCCGCAGCGCGCGTTTGGTGGCTGTTCCGTCTTATGGGGCAGGAAAACATCGCGGTTCTGGATGGGGGGTTGCCAAAATGGCAGGCCGAGGGGCGCGAGATCGAGGATCTGCCTCCGGTCATTCGCGACCGCCACATGACTGTTCGCGTGCAAAACCAGCTTGTCCGGGACGTCACGCAAGTTTCCGCCGCCGCCAAGCTGGCAGATCACGAGATCATCGATGCCCGCTCGGCCGACCGGTTTGCCGGAACCGCTCCCGAGCCGCGCGAAGGGCTGCGTTCGGGCCATATTCCCGGCTCGCGGAATGTGCCCTTTGGGCAGTTGTTGAACACCAACGGAACAATGAAGTCGCCCGAGGACTGCCGCGCCATATTCGAGGCTGCAGGTGTCGATCTGTCGAAACCGGCGATTACCTCGTGCGGGTCTGGCGTCACGGCCGCGATTCTCAGCCTTGCGTTAGAACGCATGGGCAAGAAAGACCACTCGCTTTATGACGGCTCCTGGGCTGAATGGGGTGCCTTCCCGACCCTGCCCGTCGCAACCGGAGAGAACTGATGTTCGAGAACCTGAAACCGCAGCCCGCCGACAAGATTCTGGCGCTGATGCAGATGTACCGCGAAGACCCGCGCGATCAGAAGATCGATCTGGGTGTTGGTGTCTACAAGAATGCCGAAGGCGTGACGCCGGTGATGCGCGCGGTGAAAGCCGCCGAACAGCGCATCTGGGAAGAACAGGAAACAAAGGCCTATACCGGTCTGGCCGGTGATCCGGCCTATGCGGATGTGATGATCGGTTTGATTTTGGGTACTTCTGTGCCACGCGGCAACATCGCCGCAGTGGCGACACCCGGAGGCACCGGCGCCTGCCGTCAGGCGTTCGAGTTGATCCGGATGGCGAACCCTTCGGCACGTGTGTTTGTGTCGAACCCGACCTGGCCCAACCATCTGTCGATCCTGAATTACATGGGGATGGAAACCGTTCAGTATCGTTACTTCGATGAAGAGACCCGGGGCGTCGATTTCGATGGGATGATCGCAGACCTGAAATCCGCCAAAGCGGGTGACGTGGTTTTGCTGCATGGCTGCTGCCACAATCCGACCGGTGCCAATCTGAACATGGTGCAATGGCAGGAGGTTGTGAACCTGATCAATGCGCTGGGCCTCGTTGCGATGATCGACATTGCCTATCAGGGTTTCGGTGACGGTCTGGAAGAGGATGCGCAAGGCGTGCGGCTGGTGGCCTCATCGGTAAAGGAATGTCTGATTGCGGCGTCATGTTCCAAAAACTTCGGCGTTTATCGCGAGCGCACCGGGTTGCTGATGGCCGTCAGTGACAACGCGGCTGAAACGGCGTTGAATCAGGCCACGCTGGCGTTTTTGAATCGCCAGAACTATTCCTTCCCGCCTGACCACGGCGCGCGCGTGGTGACGACCATTCTTATGGATGAGGCGTTGCGGGCAGACTGGGCAACTGAACTGGAAGAGGTTCGGCTGTCCATGCTGGGCCTGCGCCAGCAATTGGCTGACGAGTTGCAGCGTCTGGCCGGATCCGACCGGTTTGGGTTCATCGCCCAGCACCGCGGAATGTTCTCGCGTCTTGGGGCGGCACCGGAACTGGTCGAGAAACTGCGCGTTGAACACGGTATCTACATGGTCGGCGACAGTCGCCTGAACATTGCCGGGCTGAACGCAGCGACTGTGCCGATTTTGGCCAAAGCAATTGTGGATGTCGGGGTTTAAACGCCGACGCGACATTCGAAACGGAAACCCGGGCGCGAACGCCCGGGTTTTTTTGTCAGGTGGCGGCAAGGCTTAGCCTTTCGAGAATTCGGGGTATGCTTCCATTCCCAGTTCCGCCATGTCGAGGCCGTTGATCTCATCCTCTTCGCTGACACGGATGCCGACGGTGGATTTCAGGATCGTCCACAGGATCAGTGCGCCGACAAAGGTGAAAACGCCGTATGCGACGATGCCCAGTAGCTGCGCGCCCAGGCTTGCGTCACCGTAGAAGACGACGGCGATGGTGCCCCAGATGCCACAGAACAGGTGGACCGGGATGGCACCGACAACATCATCGATCTTGAACTTGTCCAGCATCGGGACCGCGAAGACCACGATAATACCACCCACGGCACCGATCCACAGGGCACCGAACAGGGTTGGGGCCAGCGGTTCGGCCGTGATCGAGACCAGACCCGCCAGCGCGCCGTTCAGCACCATCGTCAGGTCGGGCTTCCTGTACAGAACCTGAGTCAGGATCAGCGCTGCAACCGAGCCCGAAGCAGCCGCCATGTTGGTGTTGGCAAAGATGCGTGACACGTCCGATACATCACCCACTGTTCCCATCGCCAGCTGCGAGCCGCCGTTGAATCCGAACCAACCCAGCCACAGGATGAACGTTCCCAGGGTCGCCAGCGCCAGGTTAGAGCCGGGCATCGGGTGAACTTTGCCATCTTTGTACTTGCCGATCCGCGGACCCAGGATAAGGGCCCCTGCCAGCGCAGCCCAGCCACCGACCGAGTGTACGATGGTCGAACCGGCAAAGTCTGAGAAGCCCTTGGCATCCAGCCAGCCGCCGCCCCATTTCCATGAACCGGAAATCGGGTACATGATGCCTGTCAGCACGATGACGAAGATCAGGAAAGGCCAAAGCTTGATCCGTTCCGCCACGGCGCCGGAAACGATGGATGCGGTCGCGGCCACGAACACAAGCTGGAAGAAGAAGTCTGAACCGACCGAAGCATAGTCCAGTGCCGCATCCGCCGGCGCAACACCAACCGCATCAAGCGTTGTGGTCGAAAAGAACGGGCCAAGCCAGCCCGTGATGGACCAGCCGTCGCCGGGATACATCAGGTTGAACCCGATCAGCCAGTACATGATTGCGGCAAATGAAAACAATGCCACGTTCTTGATCATCTGCATGGCAACGTTCTTGGATCGTACCAGACCGCCTTCCAGCATGGCGAAACCTGCGGCCATGAAGAAAACAAGAAAGCCCGCCATCAGAAACAGCAGCGTGGTAAAGATATACTGGGTGTGCTGTGCCGCTTCGCCGGTTGCGGCGGCCTCTTGCGTAAGACCCATCTGCGGCAGCGCAACAATGGCGGCGGCAGGGATGAGAGATTTCATCAGGTTCATTGTCAGTCCTCGAATGATTGTGAGTGGGCGCACTTACAGCGCGTCCTCGTTGGTTTCCCCGGTACGCACACGCATCGCCTGTTCGACATCGAGGACAAAAATCTTGCCGTCACCGATCTTGCCGGTTTTGGCGGTTTTGGTGATGGTCTCGACGATCTGGTCGGCCATTGTCGCAGGCACCACGATCTCAAGCTTGATCTTGGGCACGAAGTTCACCGCATATTCGGCCCCACGATAGATTTCGGTGTGACCGGACTGCGAGCCGAAGCCCTTGATCTCGGTTACCATCATGCCGCGCACGCCAGCCTCGGTCAGTGCTTCGCGCACCTCCTCCAGCTTGAACGGCTTGATTGTCGCAATGATCAGTTTCACGTCTTTCCCCTCTGATTGTCCGGTGGGACCGGCTTGTTTGCACCTGCAGAAAAAAAGCGCGCCGCGGCGCAGTAAGAAACGCTTTCGGGGCCAAAACCTGTCGGAAAATAATGCGAAGTTGCACAATTTTTGCACAACACAGTCGTTGCGACTAATAATTGAGCACTATAGAGAGGGGAAATTCCGGAAATTCGGACCTCTACATACTGCGGTTGTCGAGGTATGGTGACCAAAAAGTATAACCGGGCAGAGTTTGAGCATGACTGAGTCCAAGCGCCGCAAGCCGACATTGGTCGCGGATAGACGGTACCCTTCAAAGGGCCGAAAACCGGCGGCGACCAAAAGCGCGGCGGGCAAGAAATCGACGGCGCGCAAAACGGCCACGCGCAAAACCACACGCAGGAAAACCCGCAAGTCATCAGGGGGCAAAGGCGGGGGTATCTTTCGTCGCTTGTTCCGATGGATCTGGCGGCTGATCTGGGGCTTGACCTGGCGTGTCGGTGCGGTTTCGGCCATGCTGCTCGCGCTGGCGGTGGGTATCGTTTACGCAACCTTGCCGGATGTGGATGCCTTGCTAGATGGGCGCGCGCGGGGTTCCGTGACCTTGCTGGATCGTGACGGCAAGGTCTTTGCCTGGCGTGGCGATCAGTTTGGTGGCGTGATCACAGCCGATACCGTGTCTCCACATCTGAAAAACGCGGTTGTCGCAACCGAAGACAAACGATTTTACCGGCATTTCGGGGTCAGCCCGCGTGGTGTCGCCAGCGCGGTCAGCATCAACCTGAAAGAAGGCCGAGGGCCTTTGTCCGGGCATGGCGGATCGACGATCACGCAACAGACCGCGAAACTGCTGTGTCTGGGTGTTCCCTTTGATCCCGGCGATTGGGATTCCGAGGCCGCGTATGAGGCCGACTGCCGTCAGGGCTCCTTGTGGCGCAAGGCCAAGGAGGCTGTCTATGCGCTGGCAATGGAAGTGAAATACTCCAAGGACGAGGTCCTGACGATCTACCTGAACCGCGCTTTTCTTGGCGCAGGCGCGCGTGGGTTCGAAGCCGCAAGCCAGCGCTACTTTGGAAAATCTGCCGCCGAGGTTTCGCCCGCAGAGGCCGCGATGCTGGCTGGCCTGCTGGTTGCGCCTACACGCTATGCGCCGACCAACAACCTGCAACGGTCTCAGGATCGAGCGCGGCTGGTGATCGGTCTGATGGAGGATCAGGGATATCTGACCGCCGCACAAGCCAGCGAAGCGCGTACGCGCCCGGCGCAACTGTCTGAAGCTGCAGCTGCCCGAGCGGGCGGCTATTTCGCAGATTGGGTTGTTTCGGAACTTCCCAGTTATTTTGGTGATAACACAACCGAAGATGTTGTGATTCAGACGACTTTGGATCAGCGGATTCAGCGATCGGCGGAAGAGGCTTTGCAATTCATCTTTCAGGAAAAGGTGCGCGAAGGCTCCAAGGCGCAGGCGGCCATCGTGGTCATGTCCGCGGACGGAGCGGTGAGAGCCATGGTCGGCGGCCGAGAAACACGGGTTGCCGGGGTGTTCAACCGGGCCACCATCGCCAAGCGCCAAACCGGTTCGTCCTTCAAACCTTTTGTCTACGCTACCGCGCTGGAACTCGGCTATTCGCCGCTGGATACGGTGATGGATGAACCTTACTGCGTGGACATTCCCGGGTCCGGTCAATGGTGCCCCAAGAACTATACCAACAAGTACTACGGGCGCGTGTCACTGGCGGATGCGTTGAAGAACTCGCTGAATATTCCGGCGGTGAAAGTTGCCGAGATTTCGGGTTTGGATAACGTCCGCACCGTGGCCAGTGGTTTTGGCATTGCCAGCGATCTGGCGCAAGGTCCGGCCTTGGCGCTGGGCGCGTCGGAAAGCACGCTGATTGAGATGACGGGGGCTTATGCAGGTATTCTGAACGGCGGCTCTGCCGTTGAACCTTATGGCCTGACCGAGTTGAAGCTACTGGGTGATGAAGCACCTGTCATGGTTACGACAACCGGTATCGGTGAACGGGTGATTAACGACGCGGCTGCCAAACAGCTGACATGGATGATGGAACGTGTGGTGTCCGAAGGCACAGGTGGACGGGCCAAGTTGCCCGGCTGGCAGGTGGCGGGCAAAACGGGCACAACCCAGGCGGCGCGGGATGCATGGTTCATCGGATTTACTGCGGATTACGTAACCGGTGTTTGGATGGGCTACGACGACAACACGCCCCTATCTGGTGTGACCGGCGGAGGTTTGCCTGCGGAAATCTGGAGAGAAACCATGCTGCGTGTCACCGAAGGGATGACACCGACACCCTTGCCGATGATGGCACCAGCGCCGCCGGTTCAGGTCGCACAGCCACAACCGCGCCGAAAGCGCGGAGGCTTTGCCGATGATATCAACAATCTTCTGAAGAATATTTTCGGTGGAAACTAGAGCCTTCTCTGAGGGAAAAAACGAAAAAAGGCGGTGCATCGGGCACCGCCTTTTGTCATTTCGCTGTTTCGTGTTTCAGACGCTGGCATCCAAGGCCGCAAGGATCGCGTCGCCCATTTCAGTGGTTGATACGGGCTGAACGCCCTCATCTGCAAGCAGGTCGCCGGTGCGTACACCATCGGCCAGTACTTTCTCGATCGCGGCCTCCAGACGATCCGCTTCTTCGCCCTGATCAAAGCTGTAGCGCAGGGCCATAGCAAAGCTGAGGATACAGGCGATCGGGTTGGCTTTGCCCTGACCGGCGATATCCGGGGCCGAGCCATGGACGGGTTCATACATTGCCTTGGGCCGACCATTAGCCATCGGCGCGCCCAGAGAGGCCGAAGGCAACATGCCCAGCGACCCGGTCAGCATCGCGGCGCAGTCGGACAGGATGTCACCGAACAGGTTGTCGGTCAGGATCACATCAAACTGTTTCGGTGCGCGCACAAGCTGCATCGCGCCGTTGTCAGCGTACATATGGCTCAGCTCAACTTCGGGGTAGTCCGCTGCGACGCGGGTGACGACTTCGCGCCACAGGATGCCCGATTCCATGACGTTGGCTTTTTCCATCGAGCACAGCTTTTTGTTGCGGCGCATTGCCAGTTCAAAAGCCGAGCGCGCGGCGCGTTCGATCTCGGATTCGGTGTAACGCTGGGTGTTGATGCCGACGCGTTCGTTGCCTTCCTCGAAGATGCCGCGCGGCTCACCGAAATAGACGCCCGACGTCAGTTCGCGCACGATCATGATATCCAGACCGGCAACGATGTCTTTCTTCAGCGAAGAGAAATCGGCAAGCGCGTCAAAACACTGCGCGGGGCGCAGGTTCGAATACAGGTCCATTTCCTTACGCAGGCGCAGCAGGCCACGTTCGGGTTTCAGGCTGAAATCCAGATCGTCGTATTTCGGACCGCCGACGGCGCCCAGCAGAACCGCGTCAACCTCTTGCGCCTTTGCCATGGTCTCATCGGACAGAGGCTTGCCGTGGGCGTCATAGGCGGCACCACCCACCAGGTCCTCGCTCACGTCAAATTGAAGACCACGATTGGCACCGAACCAATCGATGATTCTGCGCACTTCGGCCATAACTTCTGGGCCAATTCCGTCTCCGGGCAGGATGAGGAGCGAGGGGTTGGGCATGAAGGGTCTCCTTGCGTTTTGTTGCACAGGCCCTAGCGTCTGCGCAGCATCGGGTCAATGAGACAGACCTGTCAAAACACAAGGAAAACACATGCTGACACCCGGAAATCTGGTTCCTGCGCTGAAAATTGAAACTGTCGCCCATGGCAGTTTCGACCTCGAGACCAACAAGGGCGAAAACGGAACGCTGGTGATTCAATATCGCGGATTGCATTGCCCGATCTGCATCAGGCAGATGACCGAGGCCGAGGCGGCGCTGGACGATTTCGCGGCGCTGGGTGTCGAGGTTATCATGATCACCACCGATACCGCCGAACGTGCCGCTGAAACCGCAGCAAAAGCCAATGTTTCCCGCCTGCGTGTAGGCCACAGCCTGCCCCTGTCTGAGGCGCGGGAGGGTTGGGGGCTGAACATCTCGACCAGGCGCGAAGGCAGTGCCGAACCAGACCTGTTTGCGGAACCCGGACATTTTTACATCGCACCTGACCGGACGCTTTATTTTGGGTGGCAGCAGACCACGCCTTTTGGACGTCCGTCGATGTCGGATATCGCGGGTGGTCTGAAGTTCACTTTGGGCAATAACTACCCGGCGCGCGGAACGTATACGGGCCCACTTTGATCCTCAGAGGCTGGCCTTGAGCCCTTCTGCCAGCAAATCCCAGACCCTGCGGATACGTGGGGTCTGGCGCATGGCCTGCGGCGCAGCCAACCACACGGGCAGAACCGGGATTTCAACATCCAGCGGCAAGATTTCGACATCCGGGTCGGCTTCTGCCATCTGGACCTGACTGAAGCCAATGCCGCATCCCGCGCGGATCAGTTCCCAATAGGCGCTTTGCAGATCGCAGCGGGTCGCAAAACTGTTGCGGCTTGCGGGCCATCCTTTTTCGCGCATGGCCTTGATGATTTCCTGATTGGCGTCAAACCCCACAAGGTCGTGGGAAAAAAGTTCCTCGGGTGTCTTGGGGCGTCCCTTACGGTCGAGATAGGACCTGGCCGCGCAAAAGCATAACGGCACCTCGCCCAGATAACGCGAAATGATATCCATCTGCGCGGGGCGATACATGCGAACGGCAATATCTGCCTCGCGGTATAACAGGTTTTCCGTGGTATCGGTGGCGACCAGCTCAAGTTGAATGGCGGGTTCCTGCCTTCGGATATTCGCCAGAATCGGAGGCAGCAGATGATGCGACGCGAAGACCGAAGCGGTGATGCGGACCGAGCCTTCAAGCTGCTGCGACTGCCCTGCGGCGGCAAGGCTGAAGGCAGTCATGGCGCTGTGCATTTGCTGCGCCATCGGCAAGAGCTGGGAACCTGCCACGCTTAGTTTCAGGCCGCGCGCGTGGCGGTCGAACAAGGATACGCCCAGTTCGGTCTCAAGGCTTTGTACTTGCCGCCCCAATGTGGGTTGGCTGCGATCAAGGTGCCGTGCAGCGGCAGACAGGGATCCTGTTTCGGCCACGGCCAGAAAGCTTTGGATCAGAGACCAATCCGCATGTGTCAGTGCTTTATCCATTCATAATTGAATACACATTCTACATTTCCCGGCAATTCCATATGTGCATTGAATGGGTAGATTGGTCTGAAACAGGAGGCATCAATGACACAAACTGCTCTGGTACTCGGCGCGTCGGGCCGGTTTGGGCGTAATGCTGCAAAGGCGTTTCGGAATGCGGGTTGGACCGTGCAGACATTCCGTCGCGGGTCCGATTCTCTTTCCCAGGCGGCAAAAGGGGTGGATGTCATCGTAAACGGGTGGAACCCGCTCTATCCTGATTGGTCGCGTGAAATGCCCGACCTGACCAGACGTGTGATAGACGCCGCGTCCGAGACCGGAGCCACCGTACTGGTTCCCGGAAACGTCTATGTGTTTGGAGCGGACACGCAAGGCCCATGGTCCGGCCTTACACCGCACTTGGCCACCAATCCGCTTGGCCGTATCCGGATTGAAATGGAGGAGGCGTATCGCGCTTCAACCGTCAGAACGATCCTTCTGCGAGCAGGCGATTTCATTGACACTGAGGCATCTGGAAACTGGTTCGATCAGGTCATGATCAAGCATCTGTCGCGCAATCAATTCGTGTATCCCGGAGATCCGGAGGCCCCGCACGCCTGGGCCTATCTGCCTGATCTGGCCCAAGCTGCCGTCGCGCTATGTGAAATCCGAAAGGATCTGCCGCGGTTCTGCGATGTTCCTTTTGCTGGCTACACCCTGACCGGAGCTGAGATCGCGCAGTCTCTGAGGAGAGTGACCGGACGGGACATATCCGTGAAGCCTATGCAATGGTGGCCATTGCAGCTGGCGCGACCATTCTGGCGCATGTCCTCACACCTGATTGAAATGCGGTACTTGTGGAAGGTGCCACATCAGTTGGACGGATCGTACCTGACCGAGTTGCTGGGTTCTGTGCATCAGACAGATCTGGATGATGCATTGCGTTCTGCGATCTCACCCACCCTTGTGGCTTTGCCCTATGCGAACGGAGAGTCGGTCACGCCTTAGGGCAGGGTGACGTCAATCCAGACCAACCGGTGCCTGCTGGCGCGCAGGGCGGATTCGTATAGCGTGGTGCCTTCTTCCGGCCACGTTACACCGGCGTCCGAAATGCGCAGGTCGGCCGACGGCAACACATAATCCACGCGCATTTCACCCGTGGCCTTCCACGCGACCGTTGAGGTCGAACCTGACGGGTCTTTCGGCAGCGGGTCTTGCAAACGCGGATGGGCCAGAAGGGACTGAATGGCCTGTTTACGGCCCTCTCCACGCGTTGGGTCAAGGTTGGCATCGCCGGCGATTACGAAGGGACCTTCGGGAACTGGCCCCAGTTCACCGTTCAGTAAAACGGACCAGAGCCGGATCTCATCCTGGTTGCGCAATCCGTTTCGATCCTCGGGCCCATCGAAAACGGGTGGCGCGGCATGAAAGGTCATGAGATTGAGCCGCCCATAAGGGGTTTCGATCGGTACAACCCAATGTGCGGTCGAAGACAGGCGTTGTATCTGATGTGCCGCGTCAGACGGGAAGGGGTGCCCGTTTGCTCTAGGCAGGATGGCGCCCGGTAAACTCCGCCACAACAGCTCGGAATAATCCTGAACCTCAGCGGTGATGATTTCGTATCGCGACAACACCGCCAGCCCACCTTGACCTGTGAACTGCCCCCAGCCTTGGGCGTCGCCGGGGCCTTGAGTCTTGCCATCACCGTCCAGATCAAGCGAGGTTTCCAGCCCGGCATTGGGTTGTGCGGCAAGGTAATATCCGTAATCAAGCCCCGCGTTGCGCAGTTTCCCGGTCAGGGCGATTACAGTAGTATTGTTCAGGTCCCAATCGATACCCTGAAGGGCGATTATGTCAGGGCGTGCCGATGCAATAACGTCAACAACGGCCAGAACCTGCGCGTCATCGCGTTGAATGTCGCGAAGCAGTAGGCCAGGACCTTTTTCGCTGAGCTCGGTATTATAGGTGGCGATACGCACGACCTCTGCCTGTGCCGCAAAGGGCAGCAATAGCAGACATAGGGTGCGGATCATGCGGCCTGTGTTGACTCGCTGGTCGAATAAGCGCGGCGTTTTTCCATGATCAAGCCCGCGATCCTAAGGGTCGCCATGCCGCGCATGATCATGCTGGCGGGCAGGAAGGCCCATGCGCTCATGGTCCAGATCAAGGTCTGTGGGTTCCCGAGAGAGATCGGGGCGATCACACTGCTCATCAACTTGATTATCGCCGGAATGAGGAATGGCAGCAGAATGCCGATACAGATGTTCAGGCGGCCATCCCGTTGAAGGCGCGTAACGACATCGCCCCCTTTGGTCGGGTCAAACAGCGGCAGGTTTGTCCAAACATTGAAGGCGCCATTTCCGGTTGGCCATCCCCGAACCCTGACCGCATAGGCAAAGCTGACAATCGTGACCAATGCCGCGACATAAGCCACGCTGGCCGTGATGCGGACCAGTTCAATCAAGGCGTGGCTGGCATCCGGGGGCAACATCAACACGATGAGGCGCACCGGAGAATAGGGGAAGTCCACCACATTTGCGACAGCCAAACCAACCGAATAAGAGAATGTGGTCAACTGCGTTGGTTCAAAGGCGTTTTTGCAGATCAGCGTCAGAAAGGTGACCATCGACATCAGGCCGACAAACCGAAGGCGATTGACCGGGGGCGCGTCGCGGAATTCGATGAAGCTGGGAAAGGCGGAATTGTATTCGGCAAAGGTCAGGATAAACGCGAGGATCGCGAGAAAGACCAGTATCTCGGTCCCGTTCGTAGATGAGACAGGCAGGTACAACGCAGGTGTCAGCACCATAAGTGCAACAAGTATACCGCGTATCGCCGCCCCTGTTGTGCGCGCAATCACTATCCGAACCCTTTTTCAAACCGGATCAGCCGATCTTTGTCGACTTGTTTCCAACTTGTGCCCGTCGCTTCGTCTGACGTTGACGGATGCCTCTTCAGCGTCAACATGAACGATAAGCGGCATTTTGCTCAAGCCGAGGTGCAGAAAACACGGGATTTCGGGCAAAAAGATGGCGCAACTGGTGCGGTATTGCATCATTTTCGACGCAAATCCGACGTGTATCTCAAATTGATACCCACATGTTGTGGTTTTCGAAAAATCAACCCCAAGAATGCGAGCGGGGCCGCCTTGGCGACCCCGTCAGGTTGAGTATCCACAGATTCGTCCCCAGAATCACACCCAGGGACGGGCCTGACTGGCGTGATCCTCGAACTTGTCGATGTGATGATCTTTTTCCATCGTCAGCCCGATATCATCCAGACCATTCAGCAGGCAGTGCTTGCGGTGAGAATCCATTTCGAAATCGATCACGACGCCGTCCGATGTGGTGATCTGCTGGTCTTCCAGATGTACGGTCATGCGGGCGTTTTCGCCTTTATGCGCATCATCCATCAGGATCGCGTGGTGTTCTGCCCCGACAACAATCGGCAGAATGCCGTTCTTGAAACAGTTGTTGAAGAAGATGTCGGCAAAACTGGTCGAGATCACGACCTTGATGCCGAAATCCTTGATCGCCCAGGGCGCGTGTTCGCGTGAGGACCCACAGCCGAAATTGTCGCCAGCAACCAGAATCTCGGCCTCGCGATAGGCGGGCTTGTTCAGGACGAATTCTTCATTCTCCTGACCGTCATCGTGATAACGCATCTCGTCGAACAGAACGACACCCAGGCCCGACCGTTTGATGGTTTTCAGGTGCACTTTAGGGATGATCATATCGGTGTCGATATTGATCAGCGGCATTGGGGCGGCCACCCCGTGGACTTTTTCAAACTTATCCATGTTCACACTCCTGCGGGAGAGGGCCGCGCCCAGACCCCGCGTTAAGCTTGTTTCGTTTCTTTTGGTGCGTCCTTGACGAAGAACGCCATGAAGACAAGGCCGAGCCCGTTAAAGATCATCTCGATCCCCAGCAGGATGCCCAGCAATTGCAGCAGCACTGAAGGGTCCATTGCAGCAAAGCGCCAGATCAGGATTGCAAGAACAATCGACATGATGCCCGAGACCAGCGTCGCCCAGAAATACTGTGTTCCACGCATCTGGAACGACAGGATCACGCGGGCAATGCCGCCAGCCATGAACAGGATCAGGCAGACGGTTGCCAGTGTCAGCGTTCCTTGCAGTGGGTGATCCAGAAAGGACCAGCCCAGAAACAGCATAACGACACCCATGATAAGTGACAGTATCTTGTTGCCGGTCCCTTCGACTGTGAAGCCGCCAACAACCTGCAATGCGCCCGAAATCAACAGCAATACACCTGTGAACACCGTCACGGTAATTGATGCCACGACCGGTGCGCCCAGCACAAAGATGCCGAACACGATGGACAGAAGTCCAAGCAATAGCCATTTTGTCCAGTCACTCATGTCTTCAATCCCTCAAATATCCAGTTATGAGGGTAGCTTACATCATTTCACGAACGTCTGTCAGCCGTCCTGTGATTGCCGCTGCGGCGGCCATTGCCGGGCTCAGCAGGTGGGTACGCCCGCCCCGGCCCTGACGGCCTTCGAAGTTGCGGTTTGAAGTCGCGGCGCAGCGTTCACCCGGTTGCAACTGGTCGGGATTCATCGCCAGACACATCGAACATCCTGCCAGACGCCACTCGAAACCGGCTTCTTTGAAGATATCCGCCAGACCTTCTTCTTCGGCCTGCGCGCGGACGAGGCCCGAGCCCGGAACGACCATGGCGCGCATGCCGTCCTTGATCTTTTTGCCTTTCAGAATCTCGGCGGCGGCTCGCAGGTCCTCGATCCTGCCGTTGGTGCACGAGCCGATAAAGACGGTGTCGATCTCAACTTCGCTCAGCTTCTGGCCGGCTTTAAGCCCCATGTATTCGATGGAGCGGCGGGCTGCGTCGACTTTGCCACCTTCGAAATCCTCGGGGTTCGGGACGGTTGCGGTGATCGGCAGAACGTCCTCGGGGCTGGTGCCCCAGGTCACGACCGGCGCGATATCTTCGCCGCGCAGAGTGATGACCTTGTCGAAATGCGCGTCTTCGTCGGTGTAAAGCGTTTTCCACCATGTCAGAGCCGCTTCCCACTGCGCCCCTTTCGGCGCGTGCGGGCGGCCTTTGACATAGTCGAACGTTGTTTCATCCGGCGCGATCAGGCCGGCACGAGCCCCGCCTTCAATCGCCATGTTGCAGACGGTCATGCGACCTTCCATCGACAGATCACGGATTGCTTCGCCGCAATACTCGATGACATAGCCGGTACCGCCAGCAGTGCCGGTCTCACCGATCACAGCCAGAGTGATGTCCTTAGCGGTCACGCCCGGTTGCAACTTGCCGGTGATTTCCACCTTCATGTTCTTGGACTTCTTCTGGATCAGCGTTTGCGTGGCCAGAACATGCTCAACCTCGGACGTTCCGATGCCGTGGGCCAGCGCGCCGAATGCACCGTGGGTCGCTGTGTGGCTGTCGCCGCAGACAACGGTCATACCCGGCAGGGTCCAACCCTGTTCCGGTCCAACGATGTGGACAATGCCCTGGCGCACGTCATTCACCGGGTAGTAGTGAATGCCGAAATCCTTGGCGTTCTTGTCCAGCGCCTCGACCTGAATGCGTGATTCCGGGTTTTCGATCCCATTCACGCGGTCCGGTGTGGTCGGCACGTTGTGGTCCGGTACAGCGATGGTTTTTTCCGGCGCGCGCACTTTACGCCCTGCCATGCGCAGCCCTTCAAATGCCTGCGGGCTGGTGACTTCGTGCACCAAATGGCGGTCGATATAAAGCAGGCAGGTTCCATCATCGGCTTCGTGCGCGACATGGGCATCCCAGATCTTGTCATAGAGTGTCTTGGGGGACATCGGTCCTCTCCCGTATGTAATGAGAAATAGCTGGCGAGTTGGCTCAGGCGACGGATAGGCGCGCCAGAACGGTGCGGGCAGCGCCAAAGAACCGTTCACGCAAGCGCGCGCGATCTTCCAGATTCTGAAGTTGGGCCACATTGAGTCTCATGCGGTTCAGATATACCGCGCCCTTCCGGCAATCAAGGTTCAAAACCAGTGTCAGGCTTGCATCGCCCTGCATTGCTGTCCAAGCTGGCCCCGCAGGAGACGTGCATGAACCAAGACCTGATCCCAAGTACGCTGACCGACCTCTATAACAACATGGTTGCGGCTTTTTCCGCGCAATTCGAGAGGCTGCTTGATCTGATCGTCACGCCAGGCTGGCGACAATATCAATTGCTCATCATCCTGTTGCTGTGGGCGCTGGCTTTGCTGCTGAAATTCCTGACCCAGTCTAGATGGGATGCCTGGGCTCGTTCACGCACGGGATGGCCAAAATGGCGGCTGCGGGTTCTGGTACAGCTGATGCGGCGGTTGGCGCTGGTCTACTTCATCCTGCTTTCGTGGGCATTGTATCTGACCATGCAGCAGCTCACCTGGCCATCGCGCAGCTATATTATCGGGGTGATAGCTACGTTGGCGGCGGCGTGGCTGGCGATAGCACTGGTCGCGAGACTGGTCCAAAACCGCACGCTTCGCCGGATTTTCAAGTGGGCAATGTGGATCTACGCAACGCTTGTCGCGCTGAATCTGACGGATGATGTCGCGGGTTTTCTTGACGGTGTCGCGATTTCCATTGGGGACCTGCATATTTCGGCTCTTGGGATTCTCAAGGCAACTTTGCTGATTGGCATCCTGCTGACACTGGCCCGTATCGGCACGCGCGCAGCCGAACGCGCATTGCAAAGCAATGACGACATAACCCCGTCCATGCAGGTGCTGCTGTCAAAAGGCATACAGGTTCTGCTTTACGGGGCAGTCTTTATAGCTGCGATCCGAACGTTGGGGTTCGATCTGACCGGCATCGCGCTTTTGTCTGGCGCCATCGGCGTGGGTATCGGGTTCGGTTTGCAAAAAGTGGTGTCGAACCTGATATCGGGGATCATCATCCTGATGGACCGCTCGATCAAGCCGGGCGATGTGATCTCGTTGGGGGATACGTTCGGTTGGATCAATGCGCTTGGCGCGCGATACGTGTCTGTCGTAACGCGGGACGGGCGCGAGTACCTGATACCAAACGAAGATCTGATTACCAACCAGGTGGTGAACTGGTCGCATTCCGACCGGTTCGTGAGATTGGATCTGGATTTTGGTACCAGCTATGACGACGATCCGCATAAAGTGCGCGCAACCGCAATCAGGGCGGTGAAGGCGGTTGCCCGGGTCCTGAGCTGCGGCAAACATGAACCGGTTTGCCACATCACCGGGTTTGGTGACAGCAGCGTGGACTATGTGCTGAGGTTCTGGATCAGCGACCCGACAAAGGGGCTGACCAATATCCGGGGCAATGTCTATCTGGCGCTTTGGGACGCATTCAAGGAAGAAGGTATCTCGATCCCCTTCCCGCAGCGCGAAATCCGGTTGCTGCCAGACGGCGCAACTGCGCAACAGATCATTACAGAGTAAGCGCCTGTGTGCGCCCTGCAGCGTGCATTCATTGAAATGTTGCATTCCCCTTGCTACCTTATTAGTACCCCGGCGCCGGGGTTTCACGGCGCGCAGCAAAGGAGGACTATGTCCTGTCTCTACATACACAGGCGGGTTTGCCCGCCGATGATGGGGTCAACATAATGGCCCACTCTCAGTCAATCAGCGACAAGCTGCTTGAACGAATCCTTTCCTCACTTTCCGATGACAAGGCCGAAGACGTCGTGCAGATCAACCTGCAGGGCAAGTCATCGGTTGCGGATCACATGGTGATTGCCTCGGGTCGGTCGACCCGTCAGGTGTCGGCCATGGCGGAAAAGCTGACGGATCGCATCAAGCAGGAATTCGGTTTCACCTCGAAGGTCGAAGGCAAGGATACCGGCGACTGGGTGCTGATCGATACGGGCGACGTCATCGTCCATATCTTCCGCCCCGAAGTGCGTGAATTCTATCAGCTGGAAAAGATGTGGCTGCCTCAGGGCGGCAGCGCCTCGGCGAACTGAGGCGCTATCCCGGCCTGCATTAACAGGCCGGAGGCGAGAGAGACATGCGTATCAGCATAGTTGCGGTCGGGCGATTGCGCGCCGGACCCGAGAAGACACTGCTTGACGATTACCTGACCCGATTTGACCGGACCGGCCGTGCGCTGGGCCTTGGGCCTGCGCAGGTGATCGAGGTTGAAGACAAGAAAAACGCAGGGATGGCAGCCGAGGCCGCGCTGCTGCGTAAGGCCCTGCCCAAAGGGGCAGTGTTGTGCACGCTGGATGAACGGGGGCGTGTCATGTCCTCGCCCGATTTCGCGAAGAAGCTGGGTGATTGGCGCGACGCGGGTCGGCAGGACCTGGCATTTGTGATCGGTGGTGCGGATGGAATTGACCCGGTTCTGCGGACCGAGGCGGATTTTTCCTTTTCCTTCGGGTCGATGGTCTGGCCCCATATGCTGGTCCGTGTGATGCTGGCCGAGCAACTTTACCGGGCCGCGACCATTCTGTCAGGTGGCCCCTATCACCGGGTCTGACATGGCGCAGCTTCTGATCGTTTATCACTCCCGCACAGGCGGTGCCCGGCAGATGGCCGAAGCCGCGGCTGAAGCTGCGCGAGGTGAGGCTGACACAAAGCTTATGCCAGCCGATCAAGCCGGGCCGGACGATCTGTTGGCTGCCGATGGTTACATTTTTTGCGCACCAGAAAATTTGGCGGCAATTTCGGGTCTGATGAAGGAATTCTTTGACCGCTGTTACTACCCGGTGCTGGGAAAGCTAGAAGGCCGACCCTATGCGCAGATGATTTGCGCAGGATCGGATGGTGAAAACGCCGCCCGTCAGATCGCACGGATAGCCACCGGTTGGCGATTGAAAGCTGTTCAGCCTCCGCTGATCATCTGTACTCATGCGCAAACGCCCGAGGCCATTTTGGCCGAAAAGACAATCCCGCAAGACCAACTGGATCAATGCCGCGAGACAGGAGCCGCTTTGGGTGCGGGTCTGGCCATGGGAATTTTCTGAGGGTCAATCCAGGTTAACCACTGTGGTGCCTTCATTCCATCCATCGACGATGCACCGTGCCTGAATTTGCACCTGTGTCATGCCATCGGGAATGACCACCCCGCCCAGAGAGCGGGTAAAGGGTTGTTCGGTTTCGTGAGGATGGAGCAGGACGCGCATTCCCAACTCGTTTCCATCCATATCCAGAACACGCCAGCCGTCGGCGTAATGATCCCAACCCGTATCGGGATGCCGGATCGTCACATCGAACCGCCATGTATCACCGTTTGCACTGGTGCGGACCTGTTCGATTGTTGGCGGGTCGGCAAGGGCGGGGCTCGCCAACATGGCGCAGAGAATCAAGTATCGCATCGCACCAGTGTAACCAGTGGGATAGCGCATCGGTATCACGTATCCGTGCTGGCGGCTCGGGCCATGAGTATTTCCCGGGAGTGTGAGGCGAACTCGCGCCGATACAAGACGCCAAACGTGACCGCTGTGCCCAAAATGAGCGCGACAGGTCCAAGAAACCATGCCAACGACGCCAGTGCAAAATAAGTGGCGCGCAGACCACGGTTGAAGCTGCGCGCGGCGGTGACACAGATTTCAGCCGCCTGACGGGCGCGGGGATAGGTTTGCGGGTCTTCGGGGTCATTGGGAACTGCAGCCATCAACACGGCGCAGTATCCGAAAAGGCGGTGCGCCCAGACATATTTCAGAAATGCGTTGGCCAGCAGCAATACGACGAAAAGGATTTTGATCTCCCAGACCATTGCCGGGACACTGCCGATGGCGAGGTCGATTGCGACGCCTGCCAGTCTTTCGGTATTGCCCAGCAGGGCCAGCCCGCCCCCGATGGCAATCATCGTGGTCGACGCGAAAAATGTACTGCCCTGCCGCATGGCCGCCACGACTTGCGCGTCGAACATGCGCGGTTGGCGGGTCACCATCTCGCGCATCCAGTCGCGCCGGTAATCGTCCATCATAAGAGCTACGGATTGCCTCTGCGGTGACGGATGTTCGATTTTCCACCCGATCCACAGCCACGCAACCAGCAGCAAAAGCAATGATGCGTAGTCCAGAGGGGCAAAAAGAGCGGCACGTTCGATCCAGATCATGACCGCGACAGTAAGGTCGGGCATGGGAACTTGCCAGTGCGATAAATTGGTAATATAATTTTACCAAAAGGAGGAATGCCATGGAGATGCCAAAGCCAAGCCCGGATGTTCTGAGCCGGAAATCTGCGCTTGTTGCGCGGCTGTCGCGGGTTCTGCCCGAAGATGCGATCATCCATGACCCCTCCGAAACCCGCGCTTACGAGTGTGACGCTTTGACGGCCTATAAATGCCCGCCAATGCTGGCCGTGCTGCCGTCAAGCACACAGCAGATTTCGGATGTTCTGCGCATTTGTCATGACGAAAACGTGCCTGTGGTGCCGCGCGGTGCGGGCACTTCACTGGCCGGTGGAGCCTTGCCGACGGCGGATTGCGTCATTCTGGGCGTCGCACGGATGAATGAGGTGTTGGAAATCGACTATGACAACCGCTTCATCAAAGTACAGACGGGTCGCACCAATCTAAGCGTTACCGGTGCGGTCGAAGAAAAGGATTTCTTCTACGCCCCCGATCCGTCTTCGCAGCTGGCCTGTGCCATTGCTGGCAATATCGCGATGAACTCGGGCGGAGCGCATTGCCTCAAATATGGGGTAACAACAAACAACCTGTTGGGCGTGACCATGGTCATGATGGACGGCAGCGTTGTCGAAATCGGTGGTGCGCATCTGGATGCACCAGGTCTGGACCTGTTGGGCGTCATCTGTGGGTCCGAAGGTCAACTGGGTGTGGTGACCGAGGCCACGCTGCGTATTCTTCGCAAGCCCGAGGGCGCACGACCGGTCCTGATGGGTTTTAATGACAATGAGGTTGCGGGGCAGTGTGTCTCGGACATCATCCAATCGGGCATATTGCCGGTCGCGATCGAGTTCATGGATACATTGTGCATCAGGGCCTGCGAAAACTTTGCCCATGCCGGGTATCCCGATTGCAACGCGCTGCTGATCGTCGAAGTGGAGGGGTCTGACGCTGAAATAGATTTTCAGCTTTCGAAAATCATCGAGATAGCAAAACGCCATGACCCGGTTGAATTGCGCGAAAGCCAGTCGGCCGAGGAAAGCGCCAAGATCTGGTTGGGTCGGAAATCTGCATTCGGTGCCATGGGACAATTGAACGATTACATGTGTCTGGATGGCACGATCCCGGTGTCAGCCCTACCAACCGTTCTGCGTCGTATCGGAGAATTGAGTGGGGAGTTTGGGTTGCCGGTCGGAAATGTGTTCCACGCGGGCGACGGAAATATGCATCCGCTGATCTTGTTCGATGCCAACAAACCCGGCGATCTGGAAAAATGCGAAGCTTTTGGGGCAGAGATTCTGAAGCTGTGTGTTGACGAGGGCGGCTGTCTGACTGGGGAACATGGTGTGGGGATCGAAAAGCGGGATCTGATGTCTCATCAATATTCACCTGCCGATCTTGAGGCGCAGATGGCGGTTAAGGACGTTTTCGATCCCAAATGGCTGCTGAACGCGGCCAAAGTGTTTCCGCTCGACGTGTCGGAGCCGCGGCGTATGGCTGCAGAATAAGGGGGCGCTGCCCCCTTGCCCCCGGAGTATTTTGGAAAAGATGAAGCCAATGAGACCTGAGACTGAGGCCGATCTGGCAAAGCTGGTGGTCGGGTTAGAAAACCCTGTACGCATTGTCGGAGGCGGGACGCGTGGAATTGCCAGCCCGTATGCGGAAATCGAAACCGGAGCTTTGCGCGGTATTACGCTATACGAACCCGGGGCGCTGACCCTTGTTGCACGGGCGGGGACGCCCTTGGCCGAGATCACGGCGACGCTGGAAGCAGAGGGCCAGCACCTCGCGTTTGAGCCGATGGATCATCGCGGATTGCTGGGGACACAAGGTGAACCGACCATTGGCGGCGTCGTCGCGGCCAATATTTCGGGCCCGCGACGGATTCAGGCCGGGGCCTGCCGGGATTTTCTGCTGGGGGTACGCTATGTCGATGGGCGCGGGCAGGTGATCAAGAACGGTGGCCGCGTCATGAAGAACGTCACCGGGTACGATCTGGTCAAATTGATGGGCGGGTCCTGGGGTACTTTAGGAGTTTTGACCGAAGTTTCGCTGAAGGTGCTTCCAAAACCGGAACGGGTGGCAACATTATCTGTTGGGGTCCGGGAAGCTGGAACTGCGGTTCGGGTTCTGTCCGCTGCGCTGAGATCGCCGTTCGAAGTAACGGGGGCCGCGTATGATCCCGACGCCGGGAAAGCCCTGCTTAGGGTCGAAGGCTTCACGGACGCGGTCGCATATCGCACAGGCAAGTTGGCGGCTGAACTGTCCCGGTTTGGAGAGATTTCAGAGGAAGCGGATGCAGACACGCTGTGGGCTGGTATCCGCGATGCTCATCCGTTTCAGGGGCAGGACGGGGATGTCTGGCGGCTTTCAGTAAAACCCGGAGATGCGGCCGAAGTTTCAGCGCGTGCCGAAGCGGATCAGTTGCTTTTCGACTGGGGCGGTGGGCTTGTCTGGCTGCGCGTCCCGAAAGGTACGGATCTGCGCGCGCGTCTAGGTGTGTTTTCTGGCCACGCGACACTTGTACGAGCGGATGCAGAAACAGTCGCGCGACTGGGGCGTTTTCAACCGGAAAACGTGGCCGTCTCGAGCCTGACAAAGGGGTTGCGCGCTAAGTTTGACCCACGTGAATTGTTTAATCCGGGGCTGATGGGATAGGTTTATGCAGACATCATTCTCAGAACGGCAGCTGCAAGACCCGGCAACCAAGCGCTCGAACGAAATTCTGCGCAATTGCGTCCATTGCGGATTCTGCACGGCGACTTGTCCGACCTATCAGGTTCTTGGCGACGAGTTGGACAGTCCGCGCGGGCGCATCTATCTGATCAAGGATATGCTCGAAAACGAGCGGCAGCCCGATGAAAAGACGGTCAAACATATCGATCGGTGCCTGTCCTGTCTGGCTTGCATGACCACTTGCCCATCAGGTGTGCACTATATGCATCTGGTCGATCACGCGCGGGAATATATCGAGGCGAATTACAAACGCCCTTTGGCGGATCGTATTTTGCGTTGGGTTCTGGCACAGATCCTGCCCTATCCGATGCGCTTTCGCTGGGCGCTGATCGGGGCGAAACTGGGTCGCCCGTTCCGGTTTTTGATGCCAGATGCCCGTTTGCGTGCCATGCTGGACATGGCGCCCAAGAACATTCCGCCGGTCAGCCGTAACGATGACCCTCAAAGCTTTGCGCCCGAAGGCGAGCGGAAAATGCGGGTGGCGCTGATGACGGGCTGCGCACAGAAAGCGCTGAATACTGACATTAATGACGCCACGATCCGTCTGCTGACCCGGCTGGGATGTGAGGTTGTGGTGGCTGAGGGTGCAGGATGTTGTGGAGCGCTGACCCATCACATGGGCAAGGTGAAAGACAGCCACGCAGCCGCAATCGCCAATATCAGGGCCTGGATTCGCGAGATGGACGGCGGCGGATTGGACGCCATCGTGATCAATACCTCAGGCTGTGGGACGACGGTCAAGGATTACGGGCATATGTTCCGGAACGACGCGCTCTCGGTCGATGCTGCGCGGGTCTCGGGTATCGCGATGGATATCAGTGAGCTGGTTATGAAGCTGAGTCTACCCGAACGGCGTGATCAGGACCTTACAGTTGCGTATCACGCAGCCTGTTCGCTGCAGCATGGGCAGAAGATCAAGACCTATCCCAAAGACCTTCTGAAACGTGCCGGGTTCAAAGTGGTCGAGCCTGCCGACAGCCATTTGTGCTGCGGTAGCGCAGGGACTTACAACCTGATGCAGCCGGAAATCTCGGGTCAGTTGAAGCAGCGTAAAATCAGGACACTTGAGGTCAAGAAACCTGATATCATCGCAGCAGGCAATATCGGTTGCATGATGCAAATCGGGTCCGGCACCCAAGTGCCAGTCGTTCATACGGTCGAGTTGCTGGATTGGGCAACAGGGGGGCCGAAACCACCCGCGTTGCAACGGGCAGGAGATTCTGTTCCAATTTTGCGATAAGCCACTCTGATGCCGCCCCGCATCATTTCCTCAGGAAATTCACCTGAACACCGATCGCCCTATTTTTGCCCAACGTGACACGTAGGACAAAAGCTTCAGAGTGAGTCCCCGGAGACCCGAGTGCGCAAATGGATTAAGGCGATTGTGCTTTGTGCTTTGCCGATGGCGGCTACAGCACAGGACACCAGGCTGGAAAGCCTGGAGACCTCGGATTCCGGGCGCGACTGGATGGCTGTCGGGCGTCTGGATATTGCCGGAAAAGGGTTTTGCACCGGAACGCTTGTGTCGCCGACCCTTGTGCTGACAGCGGCGCACTGCCTGTTTGACAAGGTGTCCGGGCAGCGGGTGAACCCGTCCGATATCGAATTTCTGGCCGGGTGGCGGCTGGGCCGTGCTTTGGCTTATCGAACGGCAAGGCAGGCTGTAATTCACCCGGATTATCAATTCAGTGCCGAGTCGTCGACGGACCGTGTCGGCGCGGATGTTGCCCTGATCGAGCTTTGGCAGCCGATCCGCAACACATCGGTCATTCCGTTTGAATCAGGAGATCAGCCGCGCCGGGGTGCGGAAGTGGGCGTGGTGTCTTATGCACATGACCGGTCAGAAGCGCCTTCGTTGCAACAGGTTTGTTCGGTCATGAACCGGCAGGCAGGCGTTATGATCATGTCCTGCGACGTCGACTTCGGATCTTCAGGAGCACCGGTTTTTTCCTTTACAGGCGCACGCCCTCAGATCGTGTCGGTTGTGGCGGCAAAGGCCAGCATGGATGGCCAGAGCGTTGCGATCGGGACTGCGGTTGAACATACGCTGCAATTGCTGCGCGACGAGCTGTCTGCCGGGCACGGATTTGGATTGTCGACCTCCGGTTCAGGGACGGGCAAGAACGTCGGTGCAAGGTTTATCCGGCCATGACCAAGGTCTTTCTAAGTCTGCTTTTGGGCCTGAGTGTTCTGGCGACCGCATCCCATGCGCAAGCCAACAAACGCAAGCTGACAGACCGGGACGACCTTTATGGTTGGGAAGCAATCGGGCGGCTGGATGTGCGCGAAGAGTCCTATTGCACAGGTACGCTGATCGCGCAGGACATGGTGCTGACCGCTGCCCATTGTGCTGTGGACCGCCGTACCGGGGAAACATACGCGCCCGAAGACATCACGTTTCGTGCGGGTCTGAGCAACGGCACCGTGTTGGCCGAGCGTCAGATTACGCAAATTGCCGTTCTGCCCGGCTACGCTTCAAATAACCCGCTTTCGCACGAAGGCGTTCGGATGGATGTCGCCCTTATGCGGCTGAATGAGCCCATCCCGTATTCGATTGCCGATCCTTTCGTGTTGCACAGCGGGCGAGTTTCGGGAAACGAGATCAGCATAGCCTCGTATGGGCGCGGACGATCCGAGGCGATCACGCGGGAAAGGTCGTGCCGCGTATTGGATCGCAGGCAGGGCCTGATCACTTTTGATTGCGACGTCACCTTCGGGTCTTCCGGATCCGCCATTCTGGCAAAAAACGGCTCGCGCTGGCAGGTTTTGTCCGTGGTTTCAGCGGTAGGCACGAACGGTCGCAGAAAGGTGGGGTTCGGCATGGAGCTTGACGAGATAGTGGCCGAACTCAAGTCTATCATGCGGCGCGATGCGCCAAAACCAACGGCTACGATCCGCCGGTTACAGGCTGGGTCCGGCACGTCCGGGTCTGGTGCGAAATTCATCAGCTCCGGCGGGGGTTGAACTCGGTCAAATCGCTTCCCATGTCACTGATATCGGATCGCCACAACGGGGTCCGTCATTAACATTGGTCCGTCCAGCCGGAGGGCCAGATCGTGAATCGCTCAAGACTGAGGATATGACACATGCGTACATTTGATTTTGCACCGCTGCACCGCGCCACCATTGGCTTTGACCAGATCGCCGACATGATGGATCGCGTTCTGACCAATGATGTGGCACAGCCAAGCTATCCGCCCTACAACATCGAAAAAACCGATGTCGACACGTACCGTATCTCGGTGGCCGTCGCTGGTTTTTCGGAAAGCGACCTGTCCGTTGAAGTGAAAGAAAACTCGCTGGTTGTTGCCGGTAAGAAGGCATCCGAGGACAAGAGCCGCAGCTATCTGCATCGCGGCATCGCAACCCGCGCGTTCGAGCGTCGCTTTGCTCTGGCCGATCATGTCCGTGTCACCGGCGCAAGCCATGAAAACGGAATGCTGAACATCGACCTGAAGCGAGAAGTGCCCGAGGCCCTGAAACCGCGCCGGATCGAAATTACCTCGGCCAAAGCCATCGAAAAAGATGTGGTTGACGCCAAGGCCGTGAACTGAGGCTTTGAAAGCCTAGCGGCAGTCTCCTCCTCCCGGACTGCCGCAACACCCGCGCCCCGCGTTCCTCCAGACGCGGGGCGTTGTTCTTTGATGAAAGCGCCTTTGCACATCAAAGCGTGGGCCCGGTAAACTCGGCTACACTCGTCGTGAACCTGTGCTAGAACTTGCAGATGTCGACGGCATCCACGCAGACCAGACCGGCTATTCCTCAATCGCTTGCGGTTGTTGGCGTACTTTTCGCATCAGTCTGTTTCGGGCTTGTTCCCTATTTCAGCAGGGGATTGACCGAGCAGGGCGTCGCACCTTTCGCCGTCGCATTCTACCGCTACATCGTTCCGGCGGTTTTGTTACTGCCAGTTCTCGTCGTACATCGAACAGCCTGGCGCGAGATTTGTTGGGGTCTTGCGGTCGGAGTGGTGATGGGGCTTGGCTGGATCGGATATGTCACAGCCCTAAAGACACTGCCCGCATCGACGGTGGGCGTGCTCTATATGACATATCCGGTTTTCACGTTGATCATTGCGTGGGTCTTGTTCGCCGATACACCCACAAGGCGCGCGTTTCTTGCGTCTGGTCTCATCATTCTGGCTGCCATCATAGCAGGCTCGCCAGCATCCGTTCCGGTCGAGCACATTCCTACGCTTCTAATCTCTCTGGCAGCGCCATTTGGTTTTGGCTTCGGGATTTCTGTTCTGGTCCACAGGTTGTCACGAATTGCGCCACTTGCACGTATCGCCTCGGTGTCTCTGGGATCGGTTCTTGGGCTTTTGCCTTTGATGCTGAATGCAGACGTTTCCACGCTGTTTCCTGAAGGTCAGTCCGAATGGGTTCTGATCATTGGAATTGGGTTGGTCACGGCGCTTGTGCCGCAGCTTGTTTACACGATCTGTTCGCCGCTGATCGGAGCTTCTCAAACTGCGGTTGTCGGAAGCATTGAATTGCCCACAATGTTTGCAGTCGGGTTCTTCGCGTTTGGAGAAGCAATCACAACTGCGCAAGCCATAGCCTGTGCCTTGGTCATAGGGGCGATTGCAATCACCAGAAGTCGGGTGACGCGCACCGTAACGACCGTGATAACGAAAGAGGGAAAGACTTAAGCTTGGGATCGGATCAGGCCTAGAGGAAAAGTCCCCACGAAGCTAGCCCGCGGGGAATTCATGCTTGGTGAAATTGGGTCATTGCCCAGCCGTCACCGGCCCGTTTGACCGGAACAACGCCTTGCCTGTGGGCAGAATGGCCACCGCCCCAAGGCGATGGCCGCCAGATCAGACCGACATGCAGACGTATTTCATCTCAAGATAGTCTTCCATGCCGTGGTGGCTGCCTTCGCGACCCAGACCGGATTGCTTGACGCCGCCGAACGGGCCCAGCTCGGTCGAGATGATGCCGGTGTTCACGCCGACAATGCCATATTCCAGCGCTTCGGCCACTTTGTAGACGCGGCTCAGATCTTTTGCATAGAAATACGAGGCCAGGCCAAAGATCGTGTCATTCGCCATTGCGATCACGTCATCTTCATCCTCGAACTTGAACAGCGGGGCTAGCGGGCCAAAGGTTTCGTCCTGCGCCACCATCATGTCCTGAGTCACTCCGGTCACGATGGTCGGCTGAAAGAACGTACCGCCCAGATCGTGAGGCAAGCCGCCGGTCAGAACAGCGCCGCCCTTGTCCGTGACATCCTTGATATGCTCTTCCACCTTGGCGACCGCATCGGCATTGATCAGCGGACCGGTTGTGGTGCCCTCGGCCAGACCGTCGCCGATTTTCAGGGCTTCGACCGCCGCTTTCAGTTTGGCAGCGAACGCGTCGTAAACACCGGCCTGTACATAGATGCGGTTGGCACAGACACAGGTCTGGCCATTATTGCGGAATTTGCACAGCATCGCGCCTTCGACCGCAGCATCCAGATCCGCGTCATCAAACACGATAAAGGGTGCATTGCCGCCCAGTTCCATCGAACATTTCATGACCTGATCAGCAGCTTGCCGCAGCAGGATGCGCCCCACCTCGGTCGAGCCGGTAAAGGTCAGCTTGCGTACACCGGGGTTTTCGCAGAACTCCTTGCCGATCTCGCTGGCCTGGGAAGAAGGCACCACGTTGAACACACCAGCTGGCACGCCGGCTTGTTCCGCTAGAAGCGCCAGAACCAGCGCGGACAGTGGCGTTTCTGCCGCCGGGCGGGCAACAAAAGCACACCCCGCCGCCAGCGCAGGTCCTGCCTTGCGAGTGATCATGGCGTTGGGAAAGTTCCAGGGTGTGATCGAAGCCGCCACACCAATGGGCTGTTTCAGTACCATGATCCGTTTGTCGCGCTGATGCCCGGGGATGGTCTCGCCATACACCCGCTTGGCCTCTTCCCCGAAAAATTCGATGAAGGAGGCACCATAGCCGATTTCTCCGATGGCCTCAGCCAGTGGTTTGCCCTGCTCCGCGGTCAGGATCTTGCCCAAATCTTCGGCGTTCTCCATCATCAGGTCGAACCAGCGCCGCAGGATCACCGCTCGTTCCTTGCCGGTCAACTTGGCCCATTCCTTTTGCGCGGCTTCGGCCTGTGCAATTGCTCCGGCGACTTGCGCTCGGCTGACATCGGCCACTTTGGCCACCACATCGCCCCGGGCCGGGTTGGTCACGTCGAAAGTTCCGTTGTCACCGTCCACCCACTGACCACCGATATAGGCTTTGGTTACAAGCAAGTCAGGATTCTTCAGAATTGATTTCAGATCGGTCGTTGCGTCCAGCATGTCATTCTCCGCGCAGAAGTTGAGTTGCCGCACCCAATCAGGTGTTGAGGGCTTTGTCTATGTCCACCGATGCGGGTCGATCAGCCCAGATTTGATCAAATTATTTTCAGACCCAATCGTTGCAGCATAGTCGCAGCGTTGAGTTCTACGTCAGGTTGCGATCACGTGGCTTTCCTTTCCACCCCAAGTTTGCCAGAGTTTGCGTGATTTTTGGACTCAAGGGGATGTAAATGACCGTAACATTCCCTATCTTATTGGGTAATTAAAGAAAAAAAGGACAGCAGAGATGTCGAACCAGCAATTCGAAGCGCTTATCAAAGAAACGCAAGCGAAAGTGCGCGAAAGCCAGTCGCAGATTGAGGGGCTGACCTCGCGGATCGAAGCGGCGCGGGCCAAGATTGGAACGGCCGAGGCCGATATCGACATCGAAAATGCCACGCTTGAGGATGTTCACGCCCACACCGAGGTGATGAACGCCAACATCGCCGAGCTGATCATGGGTCTGGACGATGTTACCAACGCGTTTTCCAAGGATTTCGACGAGATGCGCTCGAAAACCGGGTGGGAGTCGTTTGTCGGCATCTTTTCCAAGGGAAAATCCGAGTCGCTCCGGCAAGAGCGGATGCGAACGGCCAATATCGACGACAAATTGCAGGACCTGATCGCCAAATCCGATGTGATCGTGAAGCTGTTACAAGGGCAGCTGACTGTGCTGGAAGAGCAACGCGTAAAGGTCGAGGATAACCTGACAGGCACGCTGGACGATCGCGAGGCAACCGTGGCCGAACTGGAAGCACTGCGGGCCGAGATCCAGGGCATGGACCCGGCGATTATCACGCTGGAAAACAAGATCAGTGTCGAACAGGACGCCGCCGCGCGCACCCAGCTGGAAACTCAGCTGGCCGAGCTGAACAAGCAATACAACGCCAAGGTTCAGGAAGAGCAGGTCAAGTTGGCCAAGTCTCAGACGCTGGAGCGTTATATCGAAAAGGGTAAGACTTGGGTCGATTCACTCCAGAACCAGGCGGCGACGCAGATGGTGCTGATCAACAAGCTGCAGACGGACACGCAGCAGCGCGTGGTGCTGTATGACGCCCTGACCAAATCGCTGAAAACCGCGCAGCAGCAGGACGTGGCCCACCGCATCAACGAGATCGGTGTGCAGACGGATCAAGAGGCGCAGACGGCGATGGCCGCCATCGGCACCGCGACCAACCAGAAAATGGCCGACATGCTTGAGGCGCACGAGGACCACATGGTGTTTGCCCGCGACGTGCTTGAGAAAAAGGCCAAGGCGGATGAACGCTTTGCCCGCCGGTTTGCCTCGATTGTCGAGAAGCATGATAAGAATTTGTATGGGGGTTGAGCTTGGGCCGATTGAAAAAAAGCCGGTCAGAGCAGTTTGGTTGGTCGCCCCTTCGTTGGGTTAATGGTATCTTCGGTGCAGTGCTTGCGATGGCATATATCGGGGGGTGGTACTTTCTCTTTGCGCTACCTTTGATGGTGGCATTTGCCATTAGCTTTGCGGTTACGTTTTGGATTACCGGTGGCAACGAAACTGCCATGGGAATTTCACTAATATTGCTGTCGCCAATTTCTTTGGCGTTTCTCGTTTGGCAAGTAGCGAGGTTTGTGGGCCCTGCTTATGTTGGCATAATTCAGAAATGTGGAATTATCTGGCAGCGCGCTCACCATTTCTCTCCAGCGGATTTGCTTGGTTCTGTTCGCAAACAGCGCCAGGTAGCGTCTGCGGACTTTCTTAGACTGTGGGAGAAAGCAATTGGTAGCTGACCCCAACAAAGACCATGTTGGCCTGACCGACACGTTCGCCTCGCGCCGCTATTTCCGCAAATTCGAGGTGATCACCGTCCACCTCCTGCGCGTGGCGGCGACGATGGAGGCCGAGGGCGCGATCAGCAAGCAAGAGGTGCGGATCGTGTCACGCTACCTCTCGGGGCTGCTCTACACCTTTCGCGCGCTTAGCATGAAATACCTGCTGGTTGGGCGCGATACGGGGCGGTTCTTTGGCAGCCTCGCCATGGACAAGCGCGACAGCGGCTTTCCGGTGGCGGCCGAGTTGTTGACCATGGCCAATGACGCGCAGCAGGCGCAGGTGCATCTGGCGAATATGCCCTCGGAAGATGACCTGAAAACCGACATGGTCCGCACGATCATTGGCGACCGGGAAATTCCAACCAAGCTGCAATTTGCGCTGTCGCAAAGGCTCTATTACGAGGAATTGTTGAAAGGTCAGCTGTTCTGGGCGCGCAACGATCCCGAATGTCACTGGATCGGGAATGAGGGCGAGCGGCGCAAGTTCATGATCCACTGGGCGGTCTATGACAGTCAGGTCAACCTGCCCGTCATCTATCTGATGCAGCTGGAGGACACAGGCAAAACCGCCCTGCCCAAGGACCAACGCCGCTGGCCCGAAGTGCAGGCACATCTGATGGCGCAATCCTTGGGTGGGCTGAAACTGGTGACGATCGCCAAGGGCTTTGATCAGGATTTCGACGACCTGCACCCCAAACACCTGCGTCGCATCCATGTGGGTCCGATGTATTCCTCGGCGTTTACCGAACAATCCGGCCCCTTGCGGCAAGTGCTGGAAGATGCGCAATCGCCTCAAGGACAGGATTGGGCGCTGGCCTGGACCACCGAAGAGCTGCACAGCGAAGAGGTCATCGAGGAGCGCGCCGGCTGGTTTTCAACTGTCGAGCGCGAGGTCTTTGCGCTGGATCCTTTCGGCGGGCAGGGGGCCGAAACCGGCGCCACCCGCACCCAACGGTCGATCATCCTGCCACAGCGCCCGTTTCAGGTGCTGGCCGAACGTAACCCGCCGGGGTTTGCAGATGTGCGCAAGTTCGTCGTCAGCAATGCCGGGCAGGTATTGAGGTACTAATTTTCGCCTTCGGCGAGAGTATTTTTGAAAAGATGAAGCAAGGGCGGTTTGTTAGATGAGTTTGACGTCAGATCAGATGGAATTGCGCGAAGACGACATTCGCAAGCATTATCCGGCAGCGACCGCTTTGCTGAACGGGTTCGAACACGCGCCGCGGATCGCCAAAGCCGTGGAATCTACCGTTGAACGCTCACCAGGTGTTTCGACTGGTCGGCGGTTTCGCTCGACGACACCGGGGTTGGTGACACGCCGGACCGTGCGCGCAGACGGGGTGCATCTGGTTGAGAGGATCGAAGCCTCGGACGATGGTGACGCCTTGGTTTCGCCGCCGCAGGCAACTGCACAACAGGCGATCCGCCGCGCCATCGCAATCGCTTTGGCCGTGGCCGACACTTATGCGGAACAGACCCCGCTTGCGGATCTGAAACGCGCAAACCTTGCCGGGGATCTGCCCGCCGCGCGGAAGACCGAGTTTTCGGAGGTTCTGACAGCCGAAGCGCTGATCACGATGCACACGTTCGGCAATGCGCTGGCCTATCTGTTGTCCTCGCATCTGGGTGAGACCACGGTTGATATTGGTGAGATCGAAGAGGTCCTGACAGACAACGGCCAACTTGCCCTGCACGGCGCGTTGTGGGAACTGGACCAGACGCTGGCCAAATACGCCTCGGACGATGCCCACCTGATCGCCGCCACCAGTGCCTATGCCGAGCAACTGATGGAGAAGTCAGCCCTGCGCGCAGGATCCGCAGGTTACCTGGCCCCGTTCCAGAACGCAGCCTGGCATGTAGAAGCCGACGATCTGACGATCCGGGGGTTCGAGCCGGCCTCCAAGGCCAAATCCACCACCTTGACCATGACGTTCAAGAAGCCGAACGAAGTGGTCGGCAACCATATCGCCAAATATCAGGCGATGAAGCTTGCCAAGATGGTGATGGCCTATGATTTCGACCGCCGCCTGAACCCGTTTGCGGAACTTGGCGGGTTCATCTTTACCTTCATGGGTGACGGAAAGCCGGGCACCGGTAAGACCACGCTGATCCAGATGATGGCCGGGCTGATCAACGAGTATTGCCAGAACGCAGGCTATCCGTTCCGCTATCAGAACCTGAGCACCGACAATATCGACAGCTATCAGGGCAAATCCGGCCAGAACGCCAAGGCGTTTATCAACACGATCATCGACCCCTCGGTCATCGGCTTTGGCACCATCGACGATATCGACCAGCTGGCGGGTAAGCGCGGTGACCGGCAGTCGTCAGCCGGGCAGTTGGAGATCACCGCCGTTCTGATGGAGAGCTTTGCCGGTGCCAACACCGTCGTGCGCGGCAACTGCACCTTTGGTATGTTTTCGAACTACCCCGAGAATGTGGACGACGCCCTGCGCCAGCGGGCGGGCGCGCGGTTTCTGGTGGACGGGCCGCAAACGCGCGAGGATTACATCGACATCCTGCACCTGCTGATGGGTCGCAACCACGACATCCCGCTGGGCGAACACGAGGCTTACGCCGCGCAGGAAATCAAAAAGGCCGTCGCCGCCAGTTTCGAAAGCCATTCCCGCCCGCATGAGGACGCTTTGCTGCAGGTCTATGACCGGGTGTCTGGCAAGATCGGCGAAATGGACACGATCGCCAAGCTGGGCACATACCTCAAGGCGATCCAGCAGGCGGATGAGCGGTTCACCGGCCGCGCGATCAAGAACATCACCGACGCGGTCAAGGTCCGCGCGATGGATTTCGAACTGCCCGACGAATGGATGGAGAACCCCGACCTGTTCCTGTTCCGCGACTACGACACCAAGAAGGCCATGATCGAGGATCTGCGCCAGCCGATCACGGTCGAGATGGTTATGCAGGAAATCAACCGCTACGCCGACAGCGAGTTCCGCTATGCCGACAAGAGCGATGAGGTCGCAATCGAAAACGCCGTCCGCGAGATGGGCCGGATGGAAGAGGCCAAGCGGCGGTATCTGGAGGGGAAGGTGTGACCGGCGGTCTGGAAGTTTTTATGTTCGTCGTTTCCAGCATGGTGGTGTCCTGCCTTGTTGGCTGGTGGACAGGAAAAACAGGTTCAGAAAAACTAAATCGACTTAGGCTTCGCGCAGTATTGATTACTGTGGCTTTGTTTTTCACAATCATCCCTTTTGTCCCAGTAGTGGTATCAATCGTTTTGACGGGAGGTGTAGAGAGCTTAGACTACTTTCTAAGCATGTGGGCAGTTTCCATATTCATTGTTCTTGTTTCTATTATGTCCGGAATTGTTGGAGTGTGGGCAATACTGGTCTTGAGTCTCTTGTTTTGTCTGGCAACGCTTTCGATCAGCCGTCGACGTTCCGGCAATAGTGACATGTTTTCGAAACATAATTTGGTCCGAATGGCTCAACAGGAAGAATTTCTCTGGAACATCGAAGAAACGATTACCCAACAGAAAGAGCGCCAATGATCCGCCTTATCGAAAAAGGCCTGATGTTCGGCAACCTCGTCCACATCTCCAGCCCGGCCTTAGTCGAGCGGTATAACCGCGCGCTGCAGCATCTGGCGGGCAAGACCACGGCGCTGAGGGATTTCCATGTCGATATCTCGGGCTATTCGCCGGAGGTGGGGATTGAGCTGGAGGACGAGCTCTACCTTAACCCCAACGGGGTCAACCGGCAGTTTATCCTGCTGACGACCGAGCAGAAACGCGCACCGTTGCTGAACGTCAAATTCTCGACCTCGCGCGATATCCTGCGCGAGTTTATCGAGATGAACGAGGCGCAGCTGTTTGCCCTGACCGCCACCGATGCCGTGGCCGGAGAGCTGGTGAATTCGGTCTTCAAGCTCAGCAGTCCCCGCGATCTGTTCAATCTGCGCAAGATCGAGATCGAGGCCGACACCGCAGGCGGCACCTTGCGCAAGGCGCAGCAATTGGCGGGTATGGTCGAACGCTTCAAAACCGCCGAGGACGCCTGGTTCGACGATGTGCTGATCGCCAGGATGATCGAGACCGCCAAAGAAACCGGCGATGTCACGCGCAACCCCGTCCATCTGCGCCACACGGATTTTGAGCAACGCAATTTCTGGACGGCGCATTTCGGCGGGCTGTACCTGTTCCCGGATCTGGACCACCCGGCGGCGATCTGCATGGGAGACAAGCCTGACGATTTGCCGATCAAATATGTTTTTGACCGGTCGCAGCGAAACCAGATTGCCAAGTTTCTGGATTACAACGATCTGGTCGAACCCATCGTCAAAGCGCGCGGCGTAGACGCCGCTGCGATCCTGCAGCAGAAGATGGATTTCCTGACTGTCGATGCGGCGGCGGATGCGGATGTCGACCTGACCGGGCTGGACCGAAGCGATATGCGGCGCTTGGCGCGCAATCACTCGGATCGCTTGCCCGAAGCCTATCACGGCCTTGCGCAACTGCTGCGCTGGGCAAGCGATGGGGGGCCGTGGCCGCGTATCACGTCGGATCATCCGGCTTATTTCTACACTTTGCGCGCCGCTTACACGCCGAACCGTGATCTGGTGAATATGCTGCTGGCCGAATTGGCCCCGCTGGATCCACGCCAGATGTTCATCTGCCACAAAGTGCTGTTCTATAGCACCTATTCCGGATGGTCCGAGAGCAAGAAAGCCTATGTTGCCGACTTCCTCGCGCGCGAGTATCAGGTGGACAAGCAAGGGGCCCGTGCCGCGCTGTTCGGCCATGAGCCGGATATGAGCGGTGAAGACAGGGTCAGTGATGAGGTCATCTCGCGCGTTGGCCCATGGGGTGCGGTCGGGAGGAATTGAAATGTTCGGAGCGATGCGCCTGTTCCTGATCCTGCTGGTTGTTCAGACGATTGCCTATTTCGCGCTGTCTTATTATTCGCGCAGTGTCAGGCGGCAGAAGCTGGAAACCTGGTGGGACGAGAAAGGCAAATCCGGCAACAAAGAAGCGTTTGTCGCGCGTGGTTTGCACGTCTATGATAATTCGTTCCGGCGCAAATTGATTTTGGGTGTCTATATTGTGCCCTGGGTGGCGATTGCCGCGCTGATCTACGTCGTGAATTATATGTGAGGGTAACGGCATGGCCTATGTCAAATGGGCAATTATCATCATCTTCTGGGTCACGGTTGGGGCGATCCTGCAGTATTCCCTGCCGCAGCACGATGTCGTGCGGATCGTCAACACCTACGAAGAGCGTCAGGACCTGACCGATTGGACCCGGATTTTCTGGTCCGAACCCGAAGACCAATCCACCAGCCTGTCCAACCGGGATGTGCAATTCATTCAGGCTGTGCGCGAAAATGGCAAGCCGATCGTGTACCGAAACGAAGACACCGGGTGGGGGTGGCCACCCTACTTCAAGTTCGACACGGCGAACCTTTACACCGAAGCCAATGATGCGAAATCGACCAAGGAAAACCCGAAATGGGTGGTCGTGACCCATTACGGGTGGCGCAACGAGTTCATGTCGATCTTTCCCAACGCCATTTTCATCAAACATGTGGAAGGGCCGGATGCGCAGGTCATTCCCTGGTTCAACATCATTTTCCTGACAACTTTCGCCGCGCTGGTCTGGGCGGTTTGGGTGCGCTGGCGCAGGTTCCGAATGGCCCGAATTGATCCGATGATCGAGAATGTGGAAGACGGCTTTTATGCTGCCGGTGACGCGATTGAAGAACGCCGAAACAGATTTCAGCGCTGGCTGGACAGCTGGAAATCGAAATAGGCCTTAACGTCACGGGCGTGTTTGTGGCACGCCCGTCGGACCAAAGATATCGGCTACCTGACAACAAATTCTGCGTGCAAGGCGCCCGCCGCTTTGATGGTTTTCAAGATGTCGATCATATCCTGGGGTGATACCCCCAGCGCGTTCAGGCCTGCGACAACCTCGGACAGGGTCGTAGCTTCGGGGATTTCGGCAAGGCCGGTTCCTTCTTCCTCTTCGATCCCTGCAATAGTGCGCGGAACGACCACTGTTTCGCCCCTGGCAAACGGGTTTGGTTGCACGGCAATCGGTGCTTCCTGAACTGTCAGGGTCAGATTACCCTGAGAGACAGCCACACGCGATATCCGGACTTCCTGCCCCATTACGATGGTGCCAGACCGCTGATCGACCACCACACGCGCCTTTGCTTCCGGCTCGACCAGAATATTCTCGATACGCCCAATGGCATGGGCCGTCGACACTGCCTGAGTTGCAGCAATGTTGAGTTCAACCGTGCCTGAATCGCGCATGATTGCCACAGCTCTGTTGAACTCGGTGTTTATGGCGAATTCGATACGCGCGGCCGTGGTGAAATCGGGTTCTCTCAACGCAAGGCGCATTTGGGTTAAAGTTGACAAGTCGAACTCAATTTCACGCTCAACACGCGCGCCGGACGGGATCACACCCGAGGTTGGTACCCCACGCACGATCGACGCAGCCTCTCCTTCAGCGGAAACGCCACCTGCAAGGATTGTGCCTTGTGCAACCGCATAGATTTGCCCGTCTGCTGCGTTTAGCGGGGTCATAACCAGTGTCCCACCCAACAGACTGTTTGAATCGCCTATCGCCGAAACCGTTACATCAATTTGGCCGCCGACTCTGGCGAAAGGCGGCAGACTGGCTGTCACCAAAACCGCTGCCACATTCTTGGGCCGGAAATCCTCGCCCGTTACGTTGACACCCAAACGCTCCAGGATGTTGGACATGATCTCTTCGGTGAAAGGAGAGTTGCGCAATCCGTCACCGGTTCCGTTCAAACCGACAACCAGGCCATAACCCACAAGATCATTGCCTCTGACACCATCGAAATCCACGAGGTCCTTGAGGCGGATCGCCCCCGCCCAGGCTATACCGGGAACAAGGATCAGGAGAAGTATCAGCGCCCTCATCTCAGGAAATTCACCAGCGAAAGGTTCGCATTGCGAACGGTTACCGAATAGAGACTTTCCAACTGAAACTGCACCGTTTGCAATTTCGCCGCTGTTTCATAAGGATCGGCCGCGATCAGTTCGTTCCGGCTGAATTCCAGACTGGTTCGGGCCATCGAATTTCGCGTGGCGGCCTGTTCGATGCGGGCCTCGGCGCTGCCGACCTGGGCCCGCAGGTTTACCGTGGCATCCTGTGCGTTGGCCAGATCGACGCCCAGCTGGGTGAACAGGGCGGTGCGCTGGTCGGAAGAAAGAGCCAACGTATTGTCGGTGGCTAATGCCGCTATTGCAACATCCCTTAGGGCCGCCTTGAATGCCGGGTCGGTTGCCGTGAGTGGCAGCGTAACGCTTTCATTTTCCGAGATCTGCATAGGAGAGAGTGTGGTGCTCGCGCCCTGATAAATCATGGCGTCAAACCCGGCAGGGCTGTTGAACCATGTGTCGGCAGCCAAGCGTATGTCGGCGACGGTCACAGCCCCCGTCAGTTGTGTCTTCAACGCAGCCAACAGCGTGTCAGTCGAGGGCAGTGGCGAGACATCCGTGGCTGTACCCGAAAACAGACTGCGCCCACCAACTCGCGTGTTGAGCGCCGATACCATCGTGTCGAGCTCATTCCTGGCATGATCTGACGCCTGCGCATGATTTACCGGCTGATTGGCCGTTCCGTAGGTCAACAGAGACGCGGTCATTTCGCCAACCGAATCTCCAAATGTCTTCAGGCTCAACTGCATGGCATCCGTGAACAGGGCCGCTTCGGCTGTGGCGATGCCAAAGGCGTCGAGCCTGGCAAGCGAGCGATCCAGATCCAGGATCTGAGAGTAATCTCCGCCAAGCCGACCAGATATATCCTGCACTTTGCCGGTGGACATCTCGTAAGAGAGGGTTTCAATCTGTGTTTTGATTTCAGTGGCGCGGGTGCGAAGGGTCATACCGCGCGCCAGATCGCCGATAGCAGTCAAGTTCATGCTCATAACCTCAGAAGCGTTTCCATAAGCTCATCGACGACCGAGATGACACGCGCGTTTGCTGCGTATGTCTGCTCGATCTGCATGAGGCGCTGTAATTCCTGATCCGTATCGACGCCTTGTTCGGCCTCAATCTGTGACATTTGTTGTTGGCTGTTGCTGGCAAAAACCTTCCGCTGCTCTGCAGCGTGAGATTGCGCCCCGGCTTTCGACATAAGCGCCTCGGTCAACTCGGCGGCGCGCATGTTTCCAGTGCCAAACAGCCCGCCAGGTACGGTGCGCGCATCATTCAGAATGGAACCGAAAGCACGCAGTTGCGACGCTTGTCCGGGATCGCCCGGCGTTGCGGCACCCAGCCCGGCGCGGAGCTTCCAGCTGTTCCCGCCGTTGTCGGGGTCCGCAACCGAATTCACCGAAATGCGCGATGACAGCCCGACAAAGATTGTCGGGTCGAACCGATTTCCGTTGTCTGTGAACAGACCGGGATCTGTCGCAAGTGCCGTGGGATCCAAGCCCGGCGTTTCAAATCGTTCGATAAGATCGCGGGCAACGGTATCAAGCTGCAGCTGCGCCTCAACCGCCAATTCATCGCGAATTGAAAACTGGGCCATCAACGCGCCGCCACGGATTTGCGCAGTGTCCCTGCTGGTGCGTACCGGGTTGCCGTTCATAGCCAATCCGGACAGGAGACCATTTGCAACCGTCATGTGGGGTTTCGTCTCACCGGTCGTGGAAAAGGTGAACTCGGACGCCTTACCTTCAAGAAGTATCAAACCGCCGTCTGAATAGAGCGATACCTGATCGTTGGCACGTGGCACAACGTTGACTGGGATCAAAGTATTGACCTGATCGATCAGGACTTGCCGTTGATCCAGCAAGGCCCCGATATCGCCGCCGGAATTTTGAATGGCCGGAATCTTTGCGTTCAGAACTTCGATATCTTTCAGAACCAGGTTCAGGCTTTCGATCTGAGCGCCTATCTTGCGGTCCGCGTCCGAGCGTGCCTGTCGCACACCCTCAGAAGCCGCGTTAAGCTCTGCCGTAAGATCGCGCGCCGCGCGCGCCACTTGATCAAGCCTTTCGATCGAGTCGGGGAGACTGGCTGCGGTGATGAAGCTGTTTTCCAAGGCAGACATACGGCTGGCAAGGGATGGCGTGCCGTCTGCTGTTCCGACAAAGTTTTCGAACCGTGAACGGAAATCCGAAATGGCGGATTGAAAGGCAAGCTCGGCGTCTGACGACCGTCTGTTGGCCGTCAGAACCGGGTCCTGATGCCGGATCACTCCAACCGTACGCACGCCATTGCCAGATATGGGGCTTGTCGCCAGTTCAAGGGACCTGCGCGCATAGCCCGGTGTCAGGGCATTCGCGATATTCCCCGACACTACAGCGGCCCCGCGACTGGCCGCTGTCAGCCCGCCCAATGCGTTATTGAGTGCCGTCGACATATTCATGAGGCCGCTCCTTTCCTTTGGTCAGTGCCTGGATCAGCGCTTCAGGTTGGTCGTTTCCTGAAGCATCTCGTCCACCGTCTGGATCACCGTGGCGCTGGATGAATAGGCGCGTTGTGTCTGGATCAGGGATGTCAGCTCGGTTGCCACATCCGTGGTGGATTCTTCGCGTGCGAAGGAAACGATATCACCGGTTGGGCCTTCGCCCGCGTTCCACAGAAAGAACGTGCCGCTTTCGCGGGATGGCGCGTAGGTTTGACTGTCCAGTGCCGTCAGGCCATTGGGGTTAGGAACATCGGCCAGCGGGATCTGGAACATTCGGCGGCTGACGCCGGTATCGTAGAATGCATAGACATAGCCACTTTCATCGACCTGAACGCTGGTCATCGTACCAACGGCAGAGCCATCCCGCGTGATTGAAACTGGCGCGAAGGTGTCGGACAGCTGAGTAATGCCATCGGAATCGCCGATCAGTCCGATATTGACCTCCATCGGGCCGCCAGCGACATTGACCATGACACTGCCGGTTACCGGATCGTAAGCGCCACCGGATACAGGAGTGACGCTGGCCAGCGTACCACCAGCCGTTCGATTATCGGTAAAGGTCAAAGTGTATTCCCCGATAATCGCGCCACCGGATGCTGAATCGCGCAGAACCATGGTCCATTCATTGCTGCTGCCAGTTGCGGGAACGGTCGGGATCAGCTGAATATCAATACTTTCGGATTTCCCAAGATTGTCGAAATACTCGACCGATAAAGGCTGTGTGTCGCCCGGCGCACCCGCATCTGTTGCTGTTGCGGGAAGGTTCATACGCAGGTTCATCTTTGTCGTCGGGGCACCGGACAACTGGTTGACGCTCAACTGAATTGGTTCAAGCGCGGCGGGCGTGTCGCGTGGAACGGGCGGGATGGACCCGTCTGCCGCAGCACGCCATCCCAAAAGAACAAGGCCGGATTCGGTCACCAGATATCCTTCGTCGTTGGTCCGGAAGGAACCCGTGGTCGTCAGCAACATCTCGTTCGAATTTGCGCCGACCTGCGAGCTGGATCGTACCGGCAACATGCCGCGTCCGCGCACTGCAAGATCGGTAGAGTTGCTGGTGGTCACCAGTGATCCGCGCTGATCAATCATGCGCTGGCTGGTCGTGCGCACGCCCCCTGCCGAGTAACTGCCACCCTGGCCAGACGTGACCATCGAATGAAAGTCAGTTTCCACTCGTTTGTATCCGTAGGTCGAAGAGTTTGCGATGTTGTCGGAAATCGTTGCCAACCTGTTGGCGTTGGCCTTCAACGCCGCCACACCGGCATTCAGCGAAGAGGAAATTGTCATTGGCGCGCCCTTCTGTTGCGTCAAGCTTCGATGCAACAGGTAACGCGCTGCCCCTTAACAGCGCGCTAACAGGTAAAATGCGTTCTATCCTTTAGGGTCGCCGCAGATAGGGTCGCCGCAGAAATATCACTTCGATTCTGTTGTTCCGAACCGCCATCGGATTGTCGGTGAAGAGTTTTCGGTCAGCATGACCTGTGACGCGATCCATCCGGCTTGCCGCTACGCCTTTGTCCTGTAACAGCTGGCGGACTGATTGCGCCCGGGCAGTGGACAGATCCCAGGTGGTATTGCGAACCTGCACAACAGGAGATGCGCTGACATGGCCTTTGACAGCAATCGGGTTGGTCACGAGATCCGAAGAACGCGCTATGATCAAAGCAAGCGCCCGCAAGATCCCGGTTGGTTTCCCGGAACCGGGGTCGAACAGTGGCTGGGTGTCCGTATCGAATAGCTCAACAACGAATCCTTCGTCGGTGACGCGTGTCACGATATGCCTGAGAAGCTTATCCGACACCTCGCTTTCACCGGTTCGCCCCAAAAGCTGAGCTTCAAGCGTCGAGAAGTCTTCGGTGTCACCTTTGCCACCACCGATGGCATCCAAACCGGTTGACCCGCGTGCCTGACGGGATTCAGTTGCGTGTTTGGTGCTGGCCCCGGCACCATTCCGCAGCAATGTCTTTTCCGACAACATACTGTCGCCGCCAAAAGCACCGTCTCCGCCGCCGGATTCGGGGCTCAGAGGGATTGTCGGGGCGAAGTAATCCGCCAACCCTTTGCGTTGCTGTTCAGTTGTCGCGTTCAGCAGCCACATCAACATGAAGAAGGCCATCATGGCCGTGACAAAGTCGGCATATGCAACTTTCCACGCACCGCCGTGGTGACCATCACCACCCGACACACGCTTCTTCTTGATGATGATTGGCGCCACATTGGTCTGCGCACCCATCTCCACCACCTATATTATCACCCGACTTTTTGCCTAGCAGCGCAGGTCTTAAGGTGGCCTTAATACTTAAAACTGTTTGGAATTCTGCCTAGCGTGGCAAGCTGATCGATGCACGGCGCAGTATCAATGACAAGCGATCAAAACTGTTTTCGATTCCCTCAGCTTCCGGTTTGGCAAAAAAGGCGTCCAATTCCTCGTGAACGCGAACGGCCTGATCCAGCAGCAGATCAGACCCTTCGGCGTACAGCCCGGCCTTGATCATCACTTCGGACTGCTCGTAACTGCCCACGAGTTTTCGGGTTTCTGTGATCATCTGGTTCTCGGCCTCGGATGCGGCTCCCGGCAGGCTCCGCGACACAGATCTGCTGACGTCAATGGCCGGGAAACGCCCCCGTTCGGCGATGTCGCGGCTGAGCACAATGTGCCCGTCCAAAACGCCGCGCAGAATGTCAGCGATGGGTTCATCCATGTCCGAGCCGGCCACCAAAACGCTGAATACCGCGGTAATATCCCCCTGTTCCTGCGTTCCGGGACCTGCGCGTTCGCAAAGACTGGCGATCAGGGGGGTGACAGAGGGTGGATATCCCCGCAAAGACGGGGATTCCCCCATAGAAACAGCGATTTCACGATGCGCCTCGGCGAAGCGGGTCACGGAATCAGCCAGAAAGAGAACGTTCAGACCCAGATCCCGCAGATACTCGGCTGTCGACATGGCCGACCAGGCACACCGCCTGCGCGCCAATGCCGACTGGTCAGAGGTGGCGGCGACCACGATTGTGCGTTTCATGGCTTCGGGGCCAATGGCCTGCGCGACAAATTCATTCACCTCGCGTCCGCGCTCGCCAATCAGAGCGACTACGACGACATCGGACTGCATGGACCGGGCCAGTGTGGAAAGCAGGGTCGATTTACCGACACCCGACCCGGCAAACAACCCCACTCGCTGCCCGCGTACGACGGGCAACACAGTGTTGAGAACCGACAAGCCGGTGGCCATCCTCTGCCCCATTGGTTTGCGTGCCACGGCTGGTGGAGGGGCCTGCATGATATCGCGCGTCTGCGATCCGCTCAGCAGCGGTTTTCCATCCAAGGGCCTGCCAAAGGGGTCGATTACCCGTCCAAGCCAGTGCAATCCCGGTGCAAAATCCGGTGATGGGTCAAGGTAGACGCGATCCCCCAGGCTGACCCCATCGGGGGCCGCATTGGGGAGCATTTTGATATGGCCAGAACCGACATGATGCACCTCGCCCGCAAGATCGGACCCGACGCGCCGCCGCAATGTCAGCAAATCCCCGACCCGGGCATGCGTGTTCAAACCACCGATTTCGATCAGACCCTGCGCGACGCCGGTGACCAGCCCCACGTGACGGACTGCGGTCATCCTGTCGAGTTCGTGTTTCAGAAGTACCGGGTCGAGATCAGACATCGTGGAGTCTCCAACTGAGTTCTGAAAACGGTTTCTAAAGGAATCAGGGTTAAGCCTTGATTGAAATTGATCGAGGGAGAAGCCCCGATGTTCTATGACCTGAACGTCTTTAAGACAGCGTACGCAATGGCAACCCATGCCGGGCAACGGCAGGCGGTCATTGCACGCAACATGGCGAATGCCGATACGCCGGGCTATCAGCCGCGCGATATCGAGGCCTTTCAGAAAGCTTTCGAAACCACCGGGCATGACGTGACCATGGACGCCACGCGGCCGGGCCATCTGCACGGCCGTATGGGTGCGCAAAACTGGGCTGAGGTTGAAGCTGTCCCATCAGGTGATCCCAATGGCAATGGTGTGTCGCTTGAGGAAGAGATGCTTAAATCGGTCGAGGTCAAACGACAGCATGATCGAGCGCTGGCGATCTACAAATCCTCAATGGACATTCTGCGCACCAGTTTGGGTCGCGGATAAGGGGCGACAGGTATGAGCGATTTTTCCCATTCCCTTGCTGCGTCAGCCAGTGCTTTGCGCGCGCAATCCGCGCGGTTGCGGCATGTGTCCGAAAACATCTCGAACGCGGACACGCCCGGCTATCGACGCAAAACCGTACCGTTTGAAACCGTGCAGAAAAACGGTGGGGACATGGTGCAGGCTGGCCGTGTGACGCTTGACCAGCGTTCGCTGAGCCGCATCTACGACCCCGGTCATCCGTTGGCAGATGAAAGTGGTCACTACCAGGGCTCAAACGTCGATTTGATGATTGAAATCGCGGACGCGCGGGAAGCCCAGCGCAGTTATGAGGCCAACCTAAAGATGTTTGATCAGACGCGGCAGATGTCGTCGTCGCTGATGGAATTGCTCAGAAAATAAGGACAGCCAGAATGGATATCCGATCACTGAACGCCGCGCAGAATTATGCCGGCGCACGCTCTGCCACACAGGCCGATCCCGATCATGGCGGGGCGGCACAAGGATTGAGAGCGACCTTTCAGGACTTTGCAGCCACGCTGAGACACAGCGAACAGATATCTCAGTCTGCGATGGTCGGTCAGGCTGATCCCCATGCACTTGTTCAGGCGCTGGCCCAGACCGAACTTGCGGTAGAAACCGCAGTGATCGTCCGCAACAAAGTGGTCGAAGCCTATCAGGAAATCCTAAGAATGCCGGTCTGACCCGATGCTCAGCGAAGGGCTTTTCTATGACATCGTTCGTCAGGCGTTGTGGGTTGCGGTCATTACATCCGTCCCGATCCTTGCCGTTGCTCTGGTTTCTGGCCTGATTGTCGGTCTGTTCCAGGCGCTGACCTCGATACAAGAGATGACCCTGACCTTCGTTCCCAAATTGATCGCCATTGTCATCGTGTTCTGGATTTCGATGGGGTTCATGACTCAGACCCTTGTTACGTTTTTTACCGGAACGCTTGTTCCCTTGATTGCAGGAGGCCGCTGATGGACACGGCTTACGTCACCCTGTCCCGCCAGTCCGGGCTGATGAATGAAATGCGGCTGGTGGCGAATAACATCGCAAACGCAAACACGACCGGATATCGACAGCAGGGGCTGGTGTTTTCGGAATACGTGCGCGACATTCCGAACAATCCGTCCCTCTCCATGAGCCGGGCCGAGGCGCGCAACACATCGTTGCAACAAGGTGTGCTTACGAAAACCGGAGGGCAGTTTGATTTCGCCATCGAAGGGGACGGGTTTTTCATGGTTGAAACCCCGGATGGCAACCGGCTGACGCGTGCGGGCGGCTTCTCGCCAAATGCCGAAGGCGATCTGGTTGCGATGGATGGTGCGCGTGTTCTGGATGCCAACGGTGCCCCGGTCTTTATCCCACCCGATGCAGCTACGATTGATGTCGGCAGTGATGGGACGTTGAGTGTCAACGGCCAATTTCTGGGCCAGTTGGGCGTTTTCAATGTCGCTGATCCGCAGGAGCTGATCCGCGAAGGAAATACGCGGTTTCGTGCCAATGGTGCGATAAACCCGGTTGATGAACCCGTTGTTTTGCATCGCTTTCTCGAAGGTTCAAACGTCAATGCCATTCAGCAGGTGACCCGCTTGGTGGAAATCCAGCGCGCCTATGAGCTGGGACAAAGCTTTCTTGACAGCGAAGACGAACGCGTGCGCGGGGCGCTCAAGGCGCTGATGCGCTGAACGGTAAAAGGAGAGTTTGACATGCGAGCCCTGAAAATTGCCGCCACCGGAATGACCGCGCAACAGATGCGGGTCGAAACGATTTCGAACAACCTGGCAAACATGAACACCACCGGCTACAATGCCCGTCGGGCCGAATTTGCCGATTTGCATTATCAACAGATGGCGCGCGCCGGAACCGTAAACGCCTCGGACGGAACAGTATTGCCGACGGGTATTCAACTTGGTCTGGGTGTGCGGCCCGCAGCTGTTACCGTGCAACTGGAACAAGGTGCTTTGTCAGCCACCGGCAGTGATCTGGACGTGGCGATTGAGGGGCGCGGATATCTGGAAGTCACGCTGCCCAGCGGTCAGTCCGCGTATACGCGTGACGGCAGCCTCAAGCGGTCGGCAGAGGGTCTGATTGTAACCTCCGATGGTTATGCGGTTTCGCCGGAACTCACCGTTCCCGACGACGCACGGTCAATTTCGATCAATGCCGCGGGTGAGGTCTATGCTTATTTCGACGACTCTCCCGAGGGGCAGTTGCTGGGTGAGTTTGTCCTTGCCAGCTTTTCGAACGCCAAGGGGCTGGAAGCCATTGGCAGCAATCTGTTCAAGGAGACCGAGGCGTCGGGTGCCCCGGTGCTGGGAACTCCGGGAAGTGATGGGCTGGGCACATTGCGGCAGGGTTATCTGGAAGACAGCTCGGTCGACGCAGTGCGCGAGGTAACCGAACTTATCGAGGCGCAGCGCGGCTATGAGATGAATGCCAAAGTCATCTCGGCTGTGGATCAAATGATGAGCGCGACAACGCAGGTGCGATGATGCGAGGGATCGGCATATGTTTGGCACTACTGGCTCCAATCACAGCACAAGCTGACATTGTGGTTCCAACCCGCACGATCCGGGCCAAAGAAATCATTTCTGCAACTGACTTGAAAACAAGCCCGACGGATGTCCTAGGTGCGGTGACTGACCCTGATTTTCTGATCGGGCAAGAGGCGCGGGTGGCACTGTATCCCGGCAGGCCGGTCCGAGAAGTTGATGTAGGCCCCCCCGCCATCGTTGACCGCAACGATCTGGTCGTCCTGATATTCGACCGCCAAGCCTTGTCGATAACCGCGGAAGGCCGCGCCTTGGGGCGTGGCGCTGCTGGGGATCGCATCCGGGTCATGAACCTGTCGTCCAGAACAACTGTAACCGGCCAAATCCGCGCGGATGGCCAAGTCGAGGTTAAGTAATGACCGGACTGTCGAAAACTCTCCTTCTCATAGCTTTGTCTTTGGCCGCGTGTGGTCGTCTGGATCATCTTGGCAAGCCCCCGAGTTTTACACCAAACGAAGAATCTCCCGAGCAGGTTGCCATGCTGTGGCCGGGTCTGCCTTTGCACACGCAACCACAACGCACCGTTGACCGCTCATCTCTTTGGAGCGGAGGGCAGCAATCCTTGCTGGGCGATCAGCGGGCGATCAAGAAAGGTGACATTCTGACTGTAGTCATCGAGTTGGATGAAAAAGCTGAGATATCAAACAACACCAGACGGTCCAGATCAGGCTCGGAAAACCTTGAGGTTCCTGGCCTCTTTGGTTTGCCCCAGCGCGTGCAAAAACACTTACCTGACGGGGCATCGCTGGATGAAGCCGTGTCCATCGAAGCGGATTCCACAAGTTCCGGGCGGGGATCTGTGAGGCGAAACGAGAAACTAACCCTGCGTGTCGCCGCGACGGTTTTGGATGTTCTGCCGAACGGGGTTCTTTCGATTTCCGGCTCGCAGGAGTTGCGGGTCAATTTTGAACTGCGCGAGCTTTTGGTGGCCGGGTATGTCCGCCCTCAGGATATCTCGCGTCAAAACGAAGTTACCTACGACAAGATCGCCTCTGCGCGGGTGTCTTATGGTGGAAGAGGTCAGATTACGGATGTCCAGCAACCCCGATACGGCCAGCAAGTTCTTGATTCACTCTTGCCATTCTGAGGTGCGACCGTGATTGCAAAACTGGTTCCAGTCGTTCTCCTGATTGTCGGCCTGGGTGCGGGTGTCGGTGCCGGGCTGTTTCTGTCACCTTCGGGCAAGCCCGACAAAACAGCCGCCGAAAAAGAAGTGGCAAAAGAAGAGAAGGCCGGTCACGAGAAGTCTGAAAAGTCCAAGGAAAAAAAGTCCGCCTATGGGTACTTAAAGTTGACCAAACATTTTGTCGTTCCGGTGGTTGGGGATGACGAAATCGAAGCGATGGTCACTTTGTCCCTCAGCCTTGAGGCGAACACAGCAATTGAAGAAACTTTTTATTCCATTGAGCCCAAGTTGCGGGATGGCTTTCTTCAGGTTCTGTTTGATCACGCAAACACCGGGGGATTTGATGGGACGTTCACAGAATCCCGGAATCTGGATGTCTTGCGTAAGTCCTTGTTGGAAGTGGCGAAAAAAGAGCTGGGTGAAGATGTTTCAAAAGTGCTGATCATGAGCGTGAACCGTCAAGATACCTGACGAAGGTCGCTTCACGGTACGGATCCGGTCAGCATTAACGGGTTTGCTTTCGGGCAACGGCCTGCCGATGGCTTTTCAGCTGCTGCTCCCGCAGGGTTGCGACGGCTTGTTTGCGGCCAAACGCAATTCTGAGCGACTCCAGACCGGCCAGTTTCTGAGCGCGCGTTTGGGCAAGTCGCATGTTCAACGCGCGGCGCGTGGCAGATTCCCAGCCATTCCAAAGAATGTCGGCCCCGGATATCTGATATCCTTCTGTCCAACCGCTGGCTTTGCGCACCTGGTCAAGCTGATGATCCAGTTTCGCCAATTGGTTCTGAATTCTGGCCTCGGCCTCGAGGATTGGGCGGAGTGTCTGAAATTGCTTCTGGAAAGCGACGTCGGCTATTTTGTCCAGCCCGCTTAACTGAGTGTCCTTCATCGGATCTGCTCCTTTGCACGTTTCCGCATCGCTTCGGCGAACCTGATTGCAGCGGCAACGGGGCGAAAATGTTCTTCGGAGATCTCCTGCCCGATGTCGACAGTTGCGTGAAGCGCACGCGCCGTCGGAGGATCCGAGCGGATCGGAACGCCGGCCTGAGCCGCAGCAGAACGGATGGAAGCGGCTACTGCATCCACACCTTTGGCAACACAAACAGGTGCGCTGCCAGTAGCCCTGGTCCATTTCAGTGCAACGGCAAAATGGGTGGGGTTTACGATAACAACATCCGCGCCCGGAACATCTGCCATCATCTGGCTCGAGGCGATCTCCTGTGCACGTTGACGGCGGTGTTGCTTTACATACGGGTCGCCTTCGGCGTCCTTAGTTTCATCCTGGATCTCTTTGCGCGACATGCGGTTCTTGCGCATGTGCTCGGCGTATTGCCACAGAAAGTCGATAACGCCGATGCCGAGTGCGATGGCAACCACAATGAACAGGAAGCGAAACAACAGGTTCATCATCAGCAGTATGGATGACTTTGCCGGGGCCGCGCTGGCAGACAGAATTTCGGCCAGATTCGACTTGATGAAAAGTGCGAGGCACAGGCTGTAAATCGCCAGTTTGGTTGCACTCTTGGCGAACTCGAACAAGCCACCGCGCCCGAACTTGTTTTTGGCATTCGAAACAAGGGAAATCCGCGAAAGCTTTGGTTTCAGTTTGCTGGGGGCGAACACCAGCGTGCGTTGGGCAATCAGGTTTAGCAGAACGGCCACCGCGGGCAGGCAGAAAAGCACGGCAATGGGTGGTAACGCGCCACTCAGAATTCCGGCAACCGTCGCTGTCGCAGGTCCCATGTTCAGAAGGTTCGCGATCTGGTCGGATTGGTCGATCAGGACCATGAACAGAGTTCCCAATTGCGCGACCGCGTACTGCCCTGCCGCCAACAATGCGATCAGCAGTCCGGTATATGCCGCAACAACCGACAAGTCGTTGGACTTGGGAACTTCACCCTTTTCACGGGCTTTCTGGAGCTTTTGCGGCGTCGGCTCGTATGACTTGTCGCTGTCGTCATCGGCACCGCTCATCGCTGGCCTCCGATCGGGTTCATGAAGAAGGCAATCAGCGCGTCAGACCAAACAGAGAGGATCAATGGTGCGCCCGCAAACAGCAGAAACAGCCCGGCAAACGTTATTGCTGGCGCGCCCACGAAGGCGACCATCAATTGCGGCATGGCCCGGTTGATAACCCCAAGTGCAAGATTGTAGATCAACGAGGCGATGACGAATGGCGTTGCCAGCGAGAAGGCCAACCCAAAGCTGCGTGAGATTTGTCGCACTCCCCAATGGGACAAATCTGCCGAGCTTGGCACCAACCCCATGGGGAATAGGGCATAACTCTGGATCAGGAATTGCGCGGCCCGTACGTGCAAGCCCATGATGACGGCAAGCGTTAGCCCCGCGATCGTTAGCAGGTATCCCATTGCCGGAACAGGATCAGTGGCCGCCGCACCCAGCAATTGCGACAATGACGTGGATTGCGCGGCAATGGATCCGGCGGTTTGCAGCGCCAAAACAAACAGCCGCAGCCCGGTTCCAAGCGCCAGCCCAATCAGGATTTCTGTCCCAACCAACCGCCCCAGCGTCCACAGGTTGAGAGACAGGTCCAAAGGTTGGGTTGCCGGAAAAATGATCAGGGTAAAGGCGACGGATATCCCCAGTTTCATCCGTGTTGGAATGCTGCGCTCGCCGAAAGCAGGCAGCAGCGAAACCAAAGCAGAGACGCGCAGAAAAACCGCGAAGGCCTGCCAGAGCGGTTCGACCAGCTGCGTCAACAATTCTGGCGGCAGAGCGATCACGCGGGAACAGTTCCTACCAGCGCGGGTTTGGCTTCCAACCCGATTTCCTCAAAAGAAAGGACCGGGTTTGGAACGCCGCGCGCATGCATGATCGTACGCAACAACCGGCGTCGCCGGGTCGAGGTCACGACAGCAGGAAACAAACCGTTATCAGCAGATCTGGCGATACTGCTGACCATGCCGTCGGCCAGCTTGTTAAACAGGTTCGGCGGTAGCGCGACATCCAGTCCGGCGCTGGGCGCGTCGACCTGATAGGTGGTGAACGTTTCCTCCCACTCGGGGGCCAGTTGGATCAGCGGGATCGAGCCATCCTCACGCTTCATATCGGCGACCAGTTGAAATCCGAGACGCTGGCGCACCAATTCGCAGATGCCTTCAGGCTGGGTGGTTGTCAGCCGTGCTTCGGCAACGCTTTCAAGGATCAGGGCCATGTTCCGGATCGAAACCCGTTCCTCCAGAAGCAGTCGCAGAACGGCGTGCAATGTGTCCATTGGCACTTTGTCGGGGATCAATTCATCCAGCAACTTGCGGTTTGCCTCAGCCCGAACTGGGTCGCTCAGGCGGGTCATTTCGGTCAGCAGGCGGCGCAGGGATTTCAACGTCAGCAAGCGCGAGAAGTTCTGCTTGATAATCTCTAGCAGATGCGTGGCCAGGATCTCGGGCGGTGAGACGATAGTGGCCCCGTTCAGCGCTGCGTCCTCCTGATGTTTGGGCAGGATCCAGCGGGCAGGCGCGCCGTAAACCGGCTCGGTCACGTCATTGCCTTCGGGCAACAGATCGAACCCGTCCTGAACCAGAGCCAGAACCAGATCGGGGTTCAGAACGCCGCGCGCCTGTTCGACCCCCTGAACCTTGATCACGTAGGTTCCGGTTGGCAGGTCGGCTCGATCAGTCAGGCGAATTTCGGGCAGGATCAATCCGAAGGTAGACGCCACGTAGTTGCGCATATTGGCAATGCGGGCATCCAACCCAGTTCCGGGATTCAAAACCAAGCTTACCAGATCGGGTGCGAATTCAAGGTGCACGTCATCCAGGTCCAGAATATCACCAATAGCCTGCGAGACCGACACCTCGGTTTCGGTCGCCTGCGAATGCAATGACGGATCTGTTTCTTTCTGCTTTTTCCGAATTCTGTAGGCCGCATAACCAAGTACAGCTGCACCGAGGATGAACGGCAGGAAAGGCAGGCCGGGCACCAGCGCAAACAGGACCATAAGAACCGCCACGGTAGACAGCGCAGCCGGATGACGCCCAAGTTGGGAGAAAATGGCATTGTCGGTGGCACCCTGTGTTCCGCCGCGCGCCAGCAGCAATGCAGAGGCAATCGAGATGATAACCGCGGGGATCTGCGAGACCAGACCATCACCGACGGTCAGGATTGCATAAGTCTCGAACGCCGAAGCCACCGGCATTCCGTGCACGATCACCCCCATGACCAAACCCATAACAAGGTTCAAAAGAGTGATCAGAAGGCCAGCAACGGCATCACCTTTGACAAATTTCGACGCACCGTCGAGCGAGCCGAAGAATGTCGTTTCCTGCTGTTCGCGTTCCCGCCGTTCCTTGGCTTGCTGATGGTCGATGGCCCCGGCTGACATGTCGCTGTCGATGGCAAGCTGCTTGCCCGGCATCCCGTCCAAGGCAAAGCGCGCGCCGACCTCGGCCATACGGGCGGCCCCTTTGGTGATGACCATGAAATTCACGATCAGCAGTACGCCGAAAACCACAAGACCCAGAAAGATGCTGCCGCCCATGACGAAATTGGCGAACCCTTCAATCACGTCACCAGCTGCGTTGGGTCCAGTATGCCCCTGACCGATGATCAGTTTGGTCGACGAGACGTTCAGCGACAGGCGCAGCATCAGCGATGCCAGCAGGATCGTTGGGAAGGACGAGAAATCCAGCGGACGTTCGATGAACAGCGTCAGAGTGAAAATCAGGATGGCCAGCGCGAAAGAGGCGGCTAGCCCCACATCCAGCACCCAGGCAGGCATGGGCAGGATCATCATGACGATGACGGTCATCAGCGCCAGTGCCAACAGGACAGTGGGCGAAAACAGGGACCGGATGTCAATCTGGGGCACGCAGGTTTCCTAATTGAAAGGGATGAAAGCAGTTGCTGTGCTATTGGTCGGGACCAGAGAGCCCAAGGCAGTGGTGGCGGGTGAAGCCACTAGCACCGGAATCAAGGGCGTTCCGGCCCTTGTGAACGGATCGCGTGACTTGCCAGAAAACCCGTGCGAGGGCGGGTTGTCCAATTGAGCCATCACTGTCTGGAACCGACCACGATAAGCCTCGGCCAGAGCATTCGTGCGGGAATGATACGCCCCGGCCGCAGCAGGCCACGAACCAAGTTCGAAATAAAGGTCTTTCAGGAAGCGGGCGGCGTAGGTTGCGTTCGCATCCGGCTCAAACATCGCATCGATCGAGCGGAAGGCCTTACCATGCCAGCGATAATTGACCTGGAAACACCCGACGTCAAAGCTGCGAGAGCCCGCTTTGAAAATTTTGAAAACATAGGCCTTGGCCTCGGCCTCGGACTTGAACCAATACCCCTGACCTTCGGCATTTATTGTCCAGGGCCAGGGCTGCAACAGCCCGTCGACTGTTCGCCCGGTTTCAACGCGAGTTATGGCGCGCAGCACGTCCAGCGGAACATCTTCGGACAGTGCCGCACGGCGCGCGGCCTGATCACAAAGCCCGCCTGTCGGTGCTGCGTGCATGGCAGAACCCACCTGCGCCAACAGCACATGCAGTATCATGAAAGCAATTGGTATTCTGCGAATTGGCATTCTGCCGGTCCGGGATTCTGGTGTTCCCGGCCAAGCTAGCCGCCGATCGGTTTACAGAGAGTTATCGCAGCCTCAGTTTCGGTCGATCCTGCGCCCGAAAACAACGCTTGTATTGGTGCGCAGGACGCCGGGGATCTTCGCCAGATCGTCCACCAGAATGTCCAGATCCTCCAGCCTCGGGGCATCTGCGGTCAGCATCAGATCGAATTCACCATTGATCGACAGGCATAGTTTGACCTCGGGATAAGCCTCGAGCCGTTTAAGGATCCGGTTGGTTTCCTTCTGCTGCACTTCCAGCATGACGATGACCTGCACTTTGGGCGTGTCTTCCGTGGACCCAAGGCGCACGGTGTATCCGGTGATTACGCCGCGATGTTCCAGACGATTGATCCGTTCATGCACAGTCGTGCGGGCCACACCCAGCGAGGCCGCGATCTGCGTGGTCGAGGCACGTGCATTGGCTTGCAGGGCGGCGATGATACGGCGGTCAAGCTGGTCCATTGGGGCTCCGGTTTGCGGTAAGTCCGGGTTTAGATCAGATGGACATCCTTTCTCAAGGCTCACGCGGTATGCGTGGGTGCAGGTCGTCGATTATGATCGGGTGCGCGTGCGGGCCGGCCCCGGCCAGATGCGGATGATCGGCTGGCAGATCGGGGTGAGTGTGAACAACCGGTTCCTGATCGTCACGCGGCCAAAGGCTGACTGCCACAATCACGCCTGCCACGGACAGAATAGACATACTGCCGAGCGCAACAGTCGGCCCATAAACGGTCATTATCCACCCAGCCAGCGGATACAGCACCAGCCAGCAGCCGTGTGACAGAGTAAACTGTGCAGCAAAGACAGCGGGGCGGTCTTCGGGATGGGCGGAACGGGTCAACAAACGACCCGAAGGCGTAAGGGTTGTAGAAAATCCAAAGCCAGTAAAAGCCCAAAAAACGGCAAGGACACCCAGCGTAAGCGGGATCGTCGCGGTCAGAACCGAGGCGACGGCCATAGCGCCCGACGCAAGAATGGCTCCGGACAGCATAACCTTGCGATCCTCAATCCGATTCAGCAGTCGGGGCAGAGTAAACGCCGCCAGCATCGACCCGCCGCCAAATCCGGCCAGTGCAATGGCCACGGCGCTTTCTGACAGGCCAAGGGTGGCCCGCACGATGACCACTGTGTTGACGATTACCATCGAACTCAGCGCTGCGGCGCTCCAATTAAGCGCAAGCAGCCCCCTCAGCCGGGGCGTTTTCAGATAGATGCGAATTCCGCGTGTCGTGCGGTCATAGATTCCGCGTGGTTTGCTGGGCTTGGGCGAGGGCAGGACGACCGAGACCACCAGCAATGCCGAAGCAACAAATCCCAGCGCTGTGCCCCAGAACAGGCTGTTGAAGCTGACCAGCAACAGAAGAGCCGCGGCAAACATCGGGCTCAGCAGGCTTTCCATGTCGTAGGCAAGACGTGACAGTGACAAAGCGCGGGTATATTCGTTTTCGTCCGGCAACACGTCCGGGATTGTTGCCTGAAAGGCGGGCGTAAAGCCCGCCGAGGCGGATTGTAGCACGAAGATCAGCACATAGATTTGCCAGACCTCGGTCACGAAAGGCAGGCATACAGCGACTGCGGCGCGGATCAGGTCCAGAAGAACCAGCATTTTCCGACGGTCCAGCCGCTCGGCAAATGCAGCGGCCAGGGGGGCCACGGTGACATAGGCCACCATCTTGATCGTTAGCGCGGTGCCCAGCACAAGGCCAGCAGCGTCTCCGGCCAGATCAAAGGCCAGCAGCCCAAGCGCGACTGTGGCCAGCCCGGTTCCGGTCAGGGCGACGATCTGGGCAGCAAACAGGTGGCGGTAGGTCCGGTTTTTTAGAATGCTCAGCATGGTTCAGAGGTATTTCGTAATGGCTTTGAAATCCTCGATCCCGCCGCTATCGCCATCGGAAGACAGGCAATGGTCGATGTGATCATGGATCAAGGCGCGCTTGGCGTTGGTGACCGCTTTTTCAACGGCAAACAGCTGTTGGGCGATGTCAGAACAGGGCGCCTGACCTTCAAGCATGGCAATGACCTTTGCCAGATGCCCGTGGGCCCGTTTCAGCCTTGCCGTGATATGCGGATGCGACTCGCGGGGTACATTTGTCATGATGTATCCCTATCCCCCCCATGAGGATATTGTCAATCTTGTTGCGGGGATTTGCCCGTGACTTTTGGACGGCGTTGAGTTTATGGACCAAACCGCCTATCTCGGAGGCGATACCGCACAAAGGAATAGTCGGGTGGCGAACCATTTGTACAAAAACGACCTGCCGGACGGGCTGGATCTGGGCCCTGTTGTGGCCATTGACTGTGAAACCATGGGTCTGAACCCACATCGGGACCGCTTGTGCGTGATTCAGATGTCGGGTGGTGACGGCAACAGCCATATCGTGCAGGTGGAAAAAGGCCAGACTGAGGCGCCGAACCTATGTGCCATGCTGGAAAACCCTGACATTCTGAAGCTGTTCCATTTCGGGCGCTTCGACATCGCCGCTATGTACCATACATTTGGTGCTCTGGCCGCGCCGGTTTATTGCACCAAGATTGCCAGCCGCCTGGTGCGGACCTATACCGACCGGCATGGGCTCAAGAACCTGTGTCAGGAACTCATCGGTGTCGATATTTCCAAACAGCAACAGATGAGCGACTGGGGCGCAACCTCATTAACGGACGCTCAATTGGATTACGCTGCGTCTGACGTTCTTTATCTGCATCAGCTGCGCGATGCGCTGAACATTCGGCTGGCTCGCGAGGATCGGACTGAAATGGCGCAGGCCTGTTTTGACTTCCTACCGATGCGTGCGAAACTGGACCTCGCCGGTTGGCCCGAAACGGATATCTTTGCGCACTCATGACCGATACCGAAGCATTCCTGAAAACCGCCCGTCAGGTGGTGACTGACGAAGCCCGCGCGCTGGACGTACTTGCCGACAGTCTGGACGCGCATTTTGCTGAAGCCGTGCAGCTGATCCTTCAGGCCACCGGGCGCATCATAATCAGCGGTATCGGCAAGTCAGGCCACATAGGTCACAAGATTGCGGCCACGCTGGCCAGCACCGGAACGCCTGCCTATTTCGTGCATCCGGCCGAGGCCAGCCATGGTGATCTTGGCATGGTCTCCAAGGGTGATGTGGTTTTGGCGATTTCGAATTCGGGCGAGGCACCGGAACTTGCCAATCTGCTGGCCTTTACGCGCCGCTTTGGCATTCCGCTGATTGGATTGTCCAGCAAACCTGACAGCACATTGATGAAACAGGCCGACGTACATCTTCTGATCCCGTCGATGGGCGAGGCCTGCGGTTTTGGTATGGTGCCGTCGATCTCCACAACGCTGACCCTTGCCATGGGGGATGCACTGGCGATTGCCCTCATGAAATACCGCGATTTCCGGCCCGAGGATTTCCGTGCCTTCCATCCCGGCGGCAAACTGGGTGCTCGGCTGAGCACAGTACAGGATCTGATGCATGTCGGAGAGGCCCTGCCTCTGATTGCGGCACATACTCCGATGAGCGATGCGCTGATCGAAATCAGCCAGAAGGGGTTTGGTGTTGCTGGCGTAACAGACCCGCAGGGTCAATTGGCAGGGATCATTACAGACGGTGACTTGCGGCGCCACATGGATGGGCTGCTGAACAAAACGACCGAGCAGGTCATGACCCCCAACCCCACAACCATATCCCCGGATGCGTTGGCGGAAGAAGCGGTAGCAATCATGAATGACCGTAAGATCACCTCGCTCTTCGTGGTTGACGAGGCGACATCAGGTCAGGCTTTGGGGCTGCTTCATATCCACGACTGCCTGCGCGTCGGTCTGGGCTGAGGGAGGCTGAAGTGGACAGGTATTCCCGCATGGTGCAGTTCCTGAAGGTGCTGTTGCCGCTTGCGGCTATTGTGATGTTGTCCACGGTATTCCTGCTGTCCCGCAGTATCGAAACAAACGTTTCCGTGCCTTTCGCGCAGAAAGACATTGATGAGAGACTGGCACAACAGGTGGTAACGCGGCCGGATTACCGCGGAACGACCCGCAAGGGAGAGACCGTGCACATCGAGGCGGTGCAAGCCACGCAGGGCACCGAGGCGTCGGTTCCGACCGCTTCCGAGTTTCGCGGCCGCTTTGGGCTGCTCAATGGCGGCACAATTACGCTGGATTCGAATTCCGGCCTGATCCGTCCGGATAGTGGAACAGCAACCTTTGTTGGTGACGTGGTCATCACCACGGCGGATGGGCTCAAGGTCACGACGGATCTGCTCAATACCTCGTTGGACGAAGTCCGGGGCGATACGCCGGGGCAGGTGAACGGAACCGGTCCGATCGGTAACTTTTCCGCGGGGCGTATGACCTTTGGCACTGAAAAAACGGACGGGCCGGTCCATATTGTTTTTACAGATGGTGTGAAGCTGGTATACGAGCCTGAAAAAGCAGAAAGATAACTTGTGTTCGATTTTCGATTTGTTCCTTTGTGCCTCGCCTTGATCGCGGGCGCCGCGCCCGTGACTGCGCAAGAGGCGCAGGTGGCTTTTGGGTCCGCGAATGCCGATCCGAGCCTGCCGGTCGAGGTGACATCGGAAACCCTGAACGTCAATCAAGAGGACGGATCGGCCGAGTTCATCGGGAATGTCATCGTCGTACAGGGTGAAATGCGACTGACAGCCGAACGCGTGCTGGTTATCTACAATCAGGAACGCTCGGCGATCGAGCGAATGGAGGCCACCGAGAATGTGGTTCTGGTCAGCCCGCCGGATGCAGCGGAAGGCGACTGGGCTGAATACAAGATCGGCTCGGGTGAGATTGTCATGAAGGGCAATGTCCTTCTGACACAGGGCCCCAGCATCATCAGTGGCGATCAGATGAACGCCAACCTGACATCGGGCACTGCGACAATGACCGGGCGGGTCAAAACGATCTTGCAGCAGGGAAACAACTGATGGCGCGTCCCGATCTGAAACTGACCGAGGGCAGTTCCGGGCTGCGCATCGAGAAGCTGCGGAAGTCCTACAAAAAAAAGACGGTGATCCGCGATGTTTCGATGACGTTGGGTCGGTCCGAAGTGGTGGCGCTGCTGGGGCCGAACGGGTCTGGTAAAACCACAACGTTCTATTCAGTTGCGGGCCTTGTGTTCCCAGAGGCGGGAAAAGTCACGATCGACGGCCAGAATGTGACTACTTTGCCGATGTACCGGCGGGCACGGATGGGGATCGGCTATTTGCCGCAGGAGATGTCGATCTTTCGCGGCATGAGCGTCGAGGACAACATTGCTGCCGTTCTGGATATCACGGTCTCTCATGCGCATAAGCGCAAAGAGCGTTTGGAAGAGCTGTTGTCTGACTTCTCGATCGAACACTTGCGCCGGGCCCCGGCTCTGGCGTTGTCAGGCGGCGAGCGCCGCCGTGTTGAGATCGCGCGCTGTTTGGCCGCAGACCCCAAATACCTGCTGCTGGATGAACCGTTTGCAGGCGTTGACCCGATCAGTGTTGGGGATATTCGCCATCTGGTCGCGGATCTGAAAAAACGCGGTATTGGTGTGCTGATCACCGATCACAACGTCCGGGAAACGCTGGAAATTGTCGACCGGGCCTATATCCTGCATGACGGTCAGGTTTTGATGTCCGGCACACCTGATGAGGTTGTCGAAAACGAGAATGTGCGCCGCGTCTATCTGGGCGAGAATTTCCGCATTTCATAACCTTGCGCGGAGTTGTGCCAATTGCATGGCGGAAATCGCGTATATACACATCTGTTTTGATTGACTCTTCCCTCGTCTCTTGCCTCAATTGGCTTATGGCATTTACCCGGTTCCAGTCTGGATCTCGATGTCCCTTCTTCGAAGGGCTGGAAACAAGGCAACCGCGGAAAATGTCTCTACCCCCCACCCGATAAAAACAAGCTCGCCGCGTTTCGCGGCGTCAGAATGGGTGTGAATTGTGAAGGAGATCACATGCGTTACCAAATCAGCGGAAAACAGATCGACATCGGTGCGGCGTTGCAGACACACGTGCAGACCGAACTGAATGAGGTCGTGGGCAAATATGCGCAGCGGCCTACGGATGCAAACGTCGTCTTTTCCCGTTCGGCGCATGAATATGTATGCGAGACAACAGTGCACCTGTCCACTGGCCTGACGGCGCAGGCCAAGGCCCATGCAACCGAGATCTACGCGGCATTTGAGGCATGCTGTGATAAAATGGAAAAACAGTTGCGTCGTTACAAGCGTCGCCTGAAGGACCACCACAAGGATCGGGTCGAACCGGTTGAACTCTTTGGGGCGTCCTCTTATATCCTCGCTTCTAACGAATCGGAGTCGGCCGATGAACCCGAATCGCTTCAGCCAATGATTGTGGCCGAGATGGAAACAAAAATCCCATCTTTGAGCGTCGGAGAGGCCGTTATGCAAATGGAACTTGCCGGTGCGCCAGTACTGGTGTTCAGAAATGAAAACAAGGACGGATTGAATGTCGTTTATCGTCGCGATGACGGTAATATCGGCTGGATTGATCCGTAACAGGCAAGGATACGGGGCCGCGCCCGCTGATGCGGGTGCGTGCCATGGAGCGTGATCATGGAGCTTTCGAGCATACTGAAGCCCGAAGCGGTGCGTGTTTTGTCCGCGGCTTCCAGCAAGAAGCGGCTGTTTCAGGAAATCGGTGACGTCGCCGCGGCGACGCTGGGTATCGATCCTCAGGAAGCGGTTGATTTCCTGCTGGAGCGGGAAAGCCTTGGACCGACCGGTGTCGGCCATGGTGTGGCGTTGCCACATGCGCGCCTGCCCGATCTTGATTCGGTTTCAGGTGTTTTTGTCATGCTTGAGAAGCCGATCGATTTCGGTTCGGTTGATCGCCAGCCTGTGGACATTGCCTTCGCGTTGTTTGCACCGGAAGAGGCGGGCGTTGATCACCTCAAAGCTCTGGCGCTGGTGTCTCGCACATTGCGGGATACTTCGGTTTGCACCAAACTTCGGGCGAACCCCGATCCGGTAAAGCTCTATGCGATCCTGACCGAGGCGCAGTCTATGCAAGCCGCCTGATTAACAAAAAAAATCCCCCGAAAACCGGGGGCTTTTTTCTTTTCATTTGACCGGATCAACCACCGGTTCCCATTTCCAGCGTCCACCAGATTTTACCACCGCCTTCCTGATGCCAGGCGAATCCCATTTGGGTGGCTTTGGCGTCCATGATGACAGACCTTGGTCCAGGTTCCTGCATCCATGCGGCAAGTGTTTCCGTCTCGGTCTCGTAGGTTTCGGAAATGGCTTCCCCCAGGAACGTTCCGAAATAGCCGACACGCGCTGCCCGGTCGATCGGTGATGAACCGTCTGACCCAAAATGCCAGGGCCGGTTCTGCCGCGACATATCCTTCGAATGTGTCGCTGCCGCTGCGTTCAGCTGCGCGTTCAGCTGTACGGGCTGCAACCCCTGAGCCTGACGCAAAGCATTGACCGAATCAAGCATGCGGAACTGTAGCTTTTCCGGATTGCCGCGGATCTTGTACACAGTCGGCAATGGGCGACCATCAGATCCCAGAGTGGTTGAGCCAGTGTTGGTACATGCCGCAAGCGCGACAAAGCAAATCAACAGTAAAGAAACGATGCGCGTCATGTTCGACCTGATTATTGTATCTCAACAGGGCATAGCGCGCCTGCTTGTTCTGAGCAAACGCGCAATGGCCACAACTTGCGTGATTCTGCCGGTTTGGTTTGCGACTGAAGCATTCTGGCAATAGAATGCCTCTGATTTCAGACCTCACCTAAACACAGGACCCGTCGTCATGGTCAAAAAGCGCATTCATTCGCCCACCCGCAGGGGGTTTCTGGCAGGGGCTACCGCCACTCTGGCTACACCGGCACTGGCGCAATATATCCCGGGCGACCCGCTGCGCCCTGCACCCGAAACCGAACCGGCAGTTCGACGCAACGTATCCGGGTTCCGGGCATTGGATTGGCAACCGTATTTCTCGAACACCAGAAATGGCGCCATATTGGTCGACACCGTCTCAAGAGCGCTGCATTACTGGTCGGATGACCAAACAGTCTATAAATTGTACCCGTCGTCGGTTCCGCTGACCGAAGAACTCACCCGGCGCGGGCGCACCAGTGTGATCCGCAAGGTCGAAGGCCCAAGCTGGTCTCCAACGCCTTCGATGAAGAAGAGAAATCCGGAATGGCCGGACTACATTCCTCCGGGTCCTGATAACCCATTGGGAACACACGCTTTATACCTGAGCTGGAAGTATTATCGCATTCACGGGACGCACGATACACGCAAAATCGGCCGCAGATCTTCGAACGGCTGCATCGGCCTTTTCAACGAAGACATCGCCGAGCTGTTTTCGATGGCGAAGGTTGGCACGCAAGTGTTGCTAATTTGACGACATTTTCGTGTACGAACCCGCTCACCGGTCAAGTTGCAATTGCATTCCCGCTCTAATGCTGATTAGAAAAAACTACGAGGTAAGTCTTAGATGTGCGGCTCTGGATATTGGAGCCGTGCAAATTCTGGAGGTTAATATGAAGAAACTCGTTCTCGCCGCAGCTCTGACTGCAGCAGCTTCGACTGCATATGCTGGCAACCTGGAAGAGCCGGTTGTTGAAGCACCAGTTGTTGTTGAAGAAACTCAGGGTTCGTCGCAGGGCATTCTGCTGCCGCTGATCCTGCTGGTCGTTGTTGCTGCTGCTGTTGCTGCAAGCTAATCCGACACGGAATTCATGAAAAAGGCGGTGGAGCAATCCACCGCCTTTTTTAATTCCAACAGGTCTTCAAGCCTGTTGCGCGCCGGGGGATACTGACAGGCCAGTATCAAGCCGAGCCTAACGTTCTCATAGGAAATGCGGGTTGCGTTCTGTAAACGCTTTACTCCAGCCACCCGCACAGATTGTCTTCGATCACTTTTCCAAGTGCCGCGATATGGGCATCATTATCGTTAAGGCATGATATATAGGTAAACGCCTCCCCGCCTGCTTCTTCGAAGCTTTCTTTGATTTCTTCGTTAATCTCTTCAAGCGTTTCGATGCAGTCAGCAGAAAACGCCGGGGCAATAACTGCAATGTTCTTTTTGCCTTGCTTCGCCAGGTCGGCCACGTGATCCACCGTGTAAGGTTTCAACCATTCTTCGGGGCCGAAGCGCGACTGGAAGGTCGATACCAATTGATCATCTGTCCAGCCCAGCCGCTCCTTTAACAGCCTCGTCGTTTTAGCGCATTGGCAGTGATAGGGATCGCCCTGCTGAAGATACCGCTCGGGCATCCCGTGATATGAGCAGACAAGAATGTCGGGCTTTGTCTCCATAGCCTCGTATGCGCGTTCAACAGACTGTGCCAGCGCATCGATATAGATGGGTTCATCGAAATAGGCCGGAACGGTTCGCGTCGCGGGCTGCCAGGCTTCGTCCATCAGTGCGCGAAAGAACTGGTCGTTGGCGGTGGCCGTCGTTGCGCCAGCGTATTGAGGGTAAAGCGGAAAAAACAAGATGCGATCGCACCCTGCCGCTACCATCGCGCGCACTTTGGATTTGGTCGACGGGTTGCCGTAACGCATACAGAAATCGACCATGACCTGATCACCGTATCGTGCGTGCATCGTCTGGCTTAGCTTGGCGGTCTGGTCCTTGGTGATGGTCATCAGCGGGCTTTCGCCTTTTTCCTGGTTCCAGATCGATTTGTAAGCCTCGCCGGAACTGAAAGGTCGCTTGGTCAGGATGATCGCCTGTAGAATCGGTTGCCATTTCCACTTTGGATAATCGATGACACGCTGGTCCGACAAAAACTCATTCAGATATCGGCGCATCGGCCAATATGTGTAGTCGTCCGGCGTGCCCAGATTGGCCAGCAATATGCCGACGCGCCCCATCCTGATCTTGGGGTGATCCGTAGGAGCGTGAGCGGGTCGCGTGGCATCAAACATATGAGGCTTCCTGAATTTCTTGCGTTAGGGCCTGAAATAAGGGGATTTGGTCGCGCGTCAATCGGGCAGTTTGCCCTCGTCCGTGCGCAAGGCGTCAGCCAAACGTGCTTGCGCCGACCCAGGACGCAGTGGTTTGGGTTGACTGTCGTGGGGGGACCATCCGGTCAGGCAGATCAGTTCGAACGTGGCTGCCAGACGTCCCGACTCTGTGGTGAAATGAGACGCGTAGATGTTTTGCGCGGCCTCAAATACTGCGCGTTTGGTCGGGTGTTTCAGTCGCCCGGATAACGCATTGGCCTCACCCATATGCCGCAGATCGTGCATCAGGTGCCAGATGTCACGGTACTCAGCCGTGAGCGGCACCGAGTCTGCGACTGGCAAGGCCAGACCTGCCCGCTGCAACAAACCGCCCATGTCTCGCAACCCGGCCATCGGGGCGATGCGGGGGCTGAGGCCACCGGTAACGTCAATCTCGGCCTGACCCAACGCCGCGCGCAATTCGTGCAGCGTTTCGCCACCCAGGCAAACAACCAGCAACAACCCGTCGGGTTTCAGCGCGCGGTGGCATTGGATCAACTGACCCACCGGATCGTTTGCGCAGTGCAGTGTCATGGCGTGGATCACAAGGTCATGTACGCCGGGTTGCAGTGCCAGCACGTCGTCATCCGCAATGATCGAGGCTTCGGGAAACGCGTCCGTCCAAAGCTGCGGGTATGCCGTCACGATCGCTGCCGCCGTAAAGGTTTTGTTAACCATGGAGAGCCGATCCTGAACCTCGTCCATCGCGGCGCGGTGCAGAAAAAGGGCGTCATCCTGCGCGCGGCTGCGATGACGCAGAATGGCGGCACGGTCAAAAAGTGAGGGTGCAGTGGGTTCGGGCAGTTTCATAGCTGGCAAGTATCGCATCGCGCAACGGATTCAAACCGCACTTGCGCTGATTTATCCACCACGTTGCATGGGGTGCGGCGACCTGACCGAGTCCGATTTTGGCCTGTGTGGCCCATGCTGGCGGGAAACGCCATTCATTGGCGGCACGGTCTGTGAAAGTTGCGGTCTGCCCCTGATCGGGGGGCAGGACGAGTTTCGGACCGAGTGCGATGATTGCCTGAAGACCGCGCGCCCCTGGAGGGCAGGACGCGCCGCGCTTTTGTATGACGGCAAGGCGCGGTCACTGATCCTGGCGTTGAAACATGGTGATCGGCCCGAACTGGCCCGCCCTGCCGCGCAGTGGATGGTGCAGGCAGGGCGCCCATTGTTGCGACCGGATATGGTGATTGTTCCGGTTCCATTGCATTGGTCACGATTGGTCAAAAGGCGATACAACCAGTCAGCACTGTTGGCGCAGAACCTGGCGCGCGAGACAGGATTGGAATGTGTGCCCGATCTGTTGATTCGCAAAAACAAGACGCCGGTACTGGACGGCAAAACAGCTGCCGAGCGGGCACAGATTTTGGGCGACGCGATATGCCTTCACCCCCGAAATGCCCGCCATCTGACGGGCCGGAACGTTTTGCTGGTGGACGATGTGATGACGTCCGGGGCAACACTGGCCGCATGCACTCGTGCCTGTCAGGCGGCGGGGGCAAATCATATTTTCGTGTTGGCTCTGGCGCGCGTTGCCAAGGATGCCTAATTCGCCCAAGATTGCGCGAAATCCGAAGGGAACGGAAAATGAAGTCGATAGAGATCTATACATCGCCACTGTGCGGGTATTGTCATGCAGCCAAACGCCTGCTGAAGCAGAAAGGTGTCGAGTTCAAGGAGATCGACGTGCTGATGCACCCCAAACGCAAACCTGAAATGATTCAACGTGCCGGAGGCAAACGCACGGTGCCGCAGATTTTCATCGGCGCCACGCATGTCGGCGGTTGCGATGATTTGTACGAGTTGGAGCGTCAGGGCAAGCTTGACCGTCTGCTCGCGGCCTGATGAAAACCGCGCTGCTGCAAATCACCTCGTCGGACGATCCGGCAGAAAACCTCGGGATGGTCCGAGGTATGATGGCCGAAGCGGCAGAACAGGGCGCCCGCTTTGTTCTGACGCCAGAGGTTACGAATTGCGTTTCGACCAGCACCACACGGCAGCGCGCGGTTTTACAACATGAAGAAGATGACATCACTTTGACGGGCCTGCGCGAACAGGCTGCTGATCTGGGTGTTTGGCTTCTGATCGGCTCGTTGGGGCTCAAGACTCATGACAATGACGGTCGTTTTGCCAATCGTTGCTTTATGATCGGACCGCAAGGTCAGATCGTGGCGCGGTATGACAAAATCCATATGTTCGATGTGCAGGTCACCGAGACCGAGACGTTCCGCGAATCAAAGAATTACCGCCCAGGCGAAAAAGCGGTTATCGCAGAAACGGATTTCGGCAAGGTTGGTCTGACCATCTGTTACGATATCCGCTTTCCATATTTGCACGCGGCACTGGCGCAGGCGGGCGCGCGCATTCTGACCGTCCCGGCCGCGTTCTCGCCGGTCACAGGTGCCGCGCATTGGGAAGCCTTGCTGCGCGCACGTGCAATCGAAACCGGGTGTTGGGTGCTGGCCCCGGCCCAAACAGGGGAACATCCAAAAACCGGCTGTAAAACACGCTATACTCACGGTCACAGCATGGTCGTCGACCCGTGGGGAAAGGTGCTGATCGACGCAGGGACCGATCCAGGCATTCACATTTTCGATTTGGATGATAGTTCTGTGACTGAGGCACGGCGACGTGTCCCTTCACTGCACCACCGCCGTTCCTTCGACGGACCCTGACAGAACGGAACAATGACAGACGACACCAATGCCCTTGCGGTCACGCTGTTCAGCGAGATCCTGACCGCCGACCAGCTATTGCGGAACCGGCTTAGCCGGGTGCTGCCCAAGGGCATGGAAATCTCGCATTTCTCGGTTCTGAACCACCTGGCTTTTGTCGCGGATGAGCGTAGCCCGGCGCAGCTGGCCAACACGTTCCACGTGACCCGAGGAGCGATGACCAACACCTTGGCCAAGCTGGAATGGGCCGGATACATCCACATCCGCCCCGACTGGGACGATGCCCGCCGCAAGATGGTCGCGATCAGCCCCGCCGGTAAACGCGCGCGGGATCAGGCGATTTCCTCGATTGCTCCGTTGATCAACCGCGTGGTCGGAGAGTTGGGGGACGACCGTGTTCGGTCGACACTGCCAGTGCTGCGCGATCTGAGAAAACAGCTGGAAGGGGAATAACCCTCAGCCCGGTTTCACACTCGCCGTCACATAGTTCACGCTTAAGTCCCGGTCCGAGATCGACCAGCTCCAGAGGATCGGGTTGAAGACGAACCCCTTGCGGTCCACCGGGTCCATCCCGGCCTGACGCAGCAGGTCGAACAACTCATCAGGGGTGATGAACTTGTTCCACTCATGCGTGCCGCGCGGCAGCCAGCGCATGACGACCTCGGCCCCGAAAATGGCCATGGCATAGGATTTCGGGTTGCGGTTGATGGTTGAGCAGATCAGCAGCCCGCCCGGCTTGAGCAATTTTTGCGAGGCGGTCAGGAAGCCCTCCGGGTCGGCCACATGCTCGACCACTTCCATGTTCAGGACCACGTCGAACTGCTCACCTGCGGCGGCCATGTCTTCGGCTGTGGTGTGGCGATAGTCGATCTCCAAACCGGATTGCTCGGCATGGATACGCGCAACAGGCAGGTTGCCTCCGGCGGCATCGGCCCCGACGACCTCGGCCCCCAGACGTGCCATGGGTTCGCTTAGCAGACCACCGCCACAACCGATATCCAGCAGGCGCAGCCCTTCGAACGGATTTCGCGCTTTCAGATCGCGGTCGAATTCACCGGCAATCTGCTGTGTGATATAATCCAAACGGCAAGGATTCAGCATGTGCAACGGTTTGAATTTCCCATGAGGATCCCACCATTCCGCCGCCATCGCTTCGAATTTTGCGATCTCGGATGGATCCACCGTGTTCGGATGCGCTTGCATTCCTGTCTCCGTATGCTCTTTTACGCTTAAGGACTATATAGGGCCATAATGGACAAGTACCCGGACCAAAAGCGCGCAGTTCAATATCTGTACCCGCCGATCGATCCGTTCGACCAGCGTATGGTCGATATGGGCGACGGGCACCGTATCTATGTGGAACAATGCGGCAACCCCGAAGGCATACCGGTGGTGATCCTGCATGGCGGCCCAGGCGGTGGCTGCAGCCCCGCAATGCGGCGTTATTTTGATCCACAGGCCTACAGGGTGATTCTATTTGATCAGCGTGGGTGTGGCCGGTCTCGCCCCACGGCTTCGGTTGAAAATAACACGACATGGCATTTGGTGGCCGATATTGAACGGTTGCGCGACCTGTTCGAGATTGATGAATGGATTGCTTTTGGCGGCAGCTGGGGCGCGACCCTTGCGTTGATCTACGCGCAGTCGCATCCAGACCGGGTCAGCCGATTGGTGCTGCGCGGTGTGTTCCTGGCAACTGACGCTGAACTTGACTGGTTTTATGGCGGCGGAGCGGGACGTTTCTGGCCGGAACAGTGGCAGAAATTTACCTCACTGTTGCCCGAGGTGGAGCTGAAGGACACCATCACCGCCTACAATAAACGCCTGTTCTCGGGGGACCGCGCGACCGAGACCCTGTATGCGCGGGCATGGTCGCACTGGGAAAATGCGCTGGCGTCGATCCACACGAACGGATCAGTGGGCGAAAGCCCCGGCGAATACGCCCGTACATTTGCCCGGCTCGAGAATCACTATTTCTACAATAAGGCGTTCCTGGAAACGGATGGGCAGATCCTAAATCAAATGGACCGGATTGCTCATATCCCGGGTCACATCGTGCAGGGGCGATACGACATGATTTGCCCGCCGCAGGCCGCCTGGTCGCTGAGCGAACGCTGGCCGAATGCCGAGATCAAGATGGTACGTCAGGCCGGTCATGCGCTTTCTGAACCCGGGATCAGCGCAGAACTCATCCGGATCATGGATCGCGTAGCGGAGGGTTTGGCATGACACGCATCGACCGCCGTGCCTTGTTTGCCTCGGGTGCCGCCGCCGCGCTGCTTGCCGCGACAGGCGCGTCCCTGGCGGACAAACCTGAGAAAGGCGGCACGCTGCGATTGGCCGTACCGCGCGACGACAGTCTTGAGCAGGTGGCGCGCGGTGCGGTTTTCGACACGCTGACCGAGATCGCCCCGGATGGCACTTTGCGGGGCGAGCTTGCGACGGGCTGGCAAACCGACGCCGATGCGAGGGTCTGGAGCTTTGATCTGCGCAACGATGCGGTGTTCCACGACGGCGCGTTTTTGGACATCGCAGATGTTGCGGCCGTATTGGCCGAGGTCGGGCATACCGAGGCATTGACTGCCAACCGTTTGCGGCTGGAACTGGCCGAGGCAAATCCGGGCCTTCCATTCCTTTTGGCGGACAGTCGTTTTATTATTGCCCGCAATGGCGAAGGCGTCACGCCGCTACACAACGCCAATGGCACGGGTTGCTACCGTGTCGAACGCGCCGAAGACGGGCGGCATTTCCTGGGTCGCCGTGTTTTGGGGCATTACAAGGACGGTCAGGCCGGTTGGGTCGATGCATTCGAAGTGATCGTTATTCCCGATGCCCGTGTCCGCGCCGAGGCATTGCGTGATGGCTATGTCGATGTCGCCGCCTTCCCCGATTCGTCAGAGATCCGCGGTACGCGCAGTCTTCGCTACTATCCTTCCGAGACCGATATGGCACTGGCCGTCTCTGGGGCGGTGGGATTGCCGCGGCAGATTGCCGGACGCACGGTTCTGGACGACGGTCGTATCGCTGAACGGTGGTGGATCGTGTAATTTCGGGTGACACTTCTGTCGGGGGTTGCAGACTCGGATCATCCTGCGTATATGCAGTTTCAACAGCGGTGCGTTGGACTTCTGGTCCAAGGCTCCACCGGAAAATTCGACGGGCCGCGCGCCCGTTTTTTTGTGCCCGACTGACAGGGTAGAGAACCTGATGACAAACGACCTGATAGCCAAAGCTGCCATCGACCGGCGACTTGCCGAGATCATCACCCCGGTGATCGAAGATCTGGGGTATGAGCTGGTCCGTGTCCGGCTGATGAGTGGTAAGCAGACCACGCTGCAAATCATGGCTGACAAACCCGAAGGCGGCATCGAAGTGGATGACTGCGCCGAGATTTCGAATGCGGTCAGCGCCACCCTGGATGTCGAGGACCCGATCCTTGACGCCTATACGCTTGAGGTGTCCAGCCCCGGTATCGACCGCCCCCTGACCCGCCTCAAGGATTTCGAGACTTTCGAGGGGTATGAGGCCAAGATCGAAACTTCTGAACTGATCGATGGCCGCCGCCGGTTCAAAGGGGAACTGGCCGGGATTGAAGGGGAAGAGGTTCTGATCAATATCCCCGAAGGGTCCGAGACGATCACCATCGGCCTGCAATTCGACTGGCTGAGTGATGCCAAGCTGGTCCTGACCGATGACCTGATCAAGGAAATGCTGCGCCAGCGCAAGGACGCCGGTGCCCTGAACGAAAACGCTTTCGACGAGATTGAGACCGAAGGGTCCGAAGAGGAGACGAACTGATGGCAATTACCTCAGCCAACCAGCTGGAGCTGCTGCAGACTGCCGAGGCCGTGGCCCGCGAAAAGATGATCGACCCCGGTCTGGTTGTCGAAGCGATGGAGGAATCGCTCGCCCGCGCCGCCAAGAGTCGCTACGGCGCCGAGATGGACATCCGCGTGTCCATCGACCGCAAGACCGGCAAGGCGACCTTCACCCGTGTGCGCACCGTGGTCGAGGATGAGGAGCTTGAGAACTATCAGGCCGAGTTCACCGTCGAACAAGCCAAGCAGTACATGGAAGATCCGCAGGTCGGTGACGTTTTCGTTGAAGAAGTGCCGCCGGTCGAAATGGGTCGGATCGCGGCGCAGTCGGCCAAGCAAGTGATCCTGCAAAAGGTCCGCGAAGCCGAGCGGGATCGTCAGTATGAAGAATTCAAGGATCGTGCGGGCACCATCATCAACGGTGCCGTCAAGCGCGAGGAATTCGGCAATGTTATCGTCGATCTCGGCGGTGCCGAGGCTGTTCTGCGCCGCAATGACAAGATCGGTCGCGAAAGCTATCGTCCGAATGATCGTGTGCGCGCGTATATCAAGGAAGTCCGCCGCGAAGTGCGTGGCCACCAGATCTTCCTGTCGCGTACCGCACCAGAATTCATGGCCGAGCTGTTTAAGATGGAAGTGCCGGAAATCTATGACGGTATCATCGAGGTCAAGGCCGTGGCCCGTGACCCCGGTTCACGCGCCAAAATCGCCGTGATCTCGTATGACGGCTCGATCGACCCTGTTGGCGCCTGCGTTGGTATGCGCGGCAGCCGCGTGCAGGCCGTTGTGAACGAACTGCAGGGAGAGAAGATTGACATCATCCCGTGGAACGAAGACCAACCGACCTTCCTGGTGAACGCGCTGCAACCTGCCGAGGTTTCGAAGGTTGTTCTGGACGAAGAAGCAGGCAAGATCGAGGTTGTCGTTCCGGAAGAGCAGTTGTCTCTTGCAATCGGTCGTCGCGGTCAGAACGTGCGTCTGGCAAGCCAGCTGACCGGGCTGGATATCGACATCATGACCGAAGCTGAAGAATCGGCGCGTCGTCAGAAGGAATTCGAATCTCGTACCAAACTGTTCATGGACAGTCTGGATCTGGACGAGTTCTTTGCGCAATTGCTGGTTTCCGAAGGCTTCACCAACCTCGAAGAAGTTGCCTATGTCGAGATTGATGAACTTCTGGTCATTGACGGCGTCGACGAAGGCACTGCGCAGGAACTTCAGACCCGGGCGCGCGAGTTCCTGGAAGCCCAGGCCAAAGCCGCTCTGGATGCGGCGCGCGCACTGGGTGCCGAGGACAGCCTCATTGAATTCGAAGGCCTGACCCCCCAGATGGTAGAGGCGCTGGCCAAGGACGATGTGAAGACGCTGGAAGATTTCGCAACCTGTGCAGACTGGGAACTGGCCGGTGGCTGGACCACGGTCGACGGTGAACGCGTCAAGGATGATGGCGTGCTGGAGCCCTTTGGCGTCACGCTCGAAGAAGCACAAGACATGGTCATGACTGCGCGTATCCTGTTGGGTTGGGTTGATCCGGCCGAGTTGGAGCAGGCGGAAGAAGACATCGACGGCGACGCAGCAGACGAGGAGGTCGAGGCCTGATCTCAGGTCTCGGGTGGCGCGTATGGGTCGCGGTGGCGTCCATAAGGATCGGTCTGACGGACCCGAACGCAAGTGCATCGCCACAGGCGAGGTTCAGCCTAAATATGGCTTGATCCGCTTTGTGACGGGCCCGGACGGTCAGGTCTTTCCGGATGTCGCGGCAAAGTTGCCGGGACGGGGCGTTTATGTGGCGGCGGATCGTGCTGCGCTGGACAAGGCCATTGGTAAGAAACTGTTTGCGCGGGGGTTCAAGGCACAGGTGACTGTGCCTCAGAACCTCGCGACAGAAGTTGAAAAGCAGATCGCGCGCCGTGTGATTGAGTTGCTCAGTCTGGCGCGCAAGTCCGGCGACGCGGTTGCCGGGTATGAAAAGGTCAAGTCGTGGCTGGACCGGGAAGAGGCTCAGGTGCTGATTCAGGCCACTGATGGATCGGGGCGCGGCAAGTCGAAGCTCAGTACGCCGCACTTCGGAAAATACATCGGTTGGCTGACGGCAGACGAATTAGGGCAGGCATTTGGGCGCCAAACGGTGATTCATGCGGCCTTGGCCTCTGGCGGACTCGCCAAACGTGTTGTAGAGGAAGCGCAGCGCCTGCGTGGCTTGCGCGAAACGGATGACGGCGGCAAGGGCCGCGCGGAAGGGTAAGAAGCTTTATGAGCGATAGTGACGGCAAAAAGACATTGGGTCTTCGTGGCGGGGCACGCCCCGGAAATGTGAAACAGAGTTTCAGCCACGGACGCACCAAGAATGTCGTGGTGGAAACCAAACGCAAGCGCGTGGTGGTCCCCAAGCCGGGCGCGGCAAAGCCGGGTGGCGGTGCCGCCCCTTCGGGTGATCCGTCGCGTCGTCCCGCAGGTATTTCCGACGCGGAAATGGCGCGCCGTATGAAGGCTTTGCAGGCTGCCAAGGCCCGCGAGGTCGAAGAGGCCGCTGAACGCGAAGCCGCTGAAAAGGCACGCGAAGAAGAGCGCGTGCGCCGCCGCGCGGAACAGGAAGCGAAAGAACGCGAGCAGCGTGAAGCGGAAGAGCGCGCGCGTCAGAAAGCCGAAGATGAAGAGCGCAAGCGCGTGGAGGCTGAAGAAGAAGCCAAGCGTGCCGCTGTTGCTGCTGCCGCTTCGCCGGCCCCTGAAGAAGCCAAAGCTGCACGCAGCCCGGCCAGCAAACCTGCGCCTGCTGCCGCACCTCGCAAGCAGGATCGCGAACGCGAACAGCGCGGTCGTGGCAAGGGTCGTGAAGACAACCGTCGTTCGGGCAAGCTGACACTGGGTCAGGCCACCGGTGACGAAGGCAGCCGCCAGCGGTCGATGGCAGCGATGAAGCGCAAGCAGGAACGCGCCCGTCAAAAAGCCATGGGCGGTTCGGTCGAGCGGGAAAAGGTGATCCGCGACGTACAACTGCCTGAGGCGATCATGGTCTCGGAACTGGCCAACCGTATGGCCGAGCGCGTGGCTGACGTGGTCAAATCACTTATGCAGATGGGCATGATGGTCACGCAGAACCAGACCATCGACGCTGATACTGCCGAGCTGATTATCGAAGAGTTTGGCCATAAGGTCACCCGCGTCTCTGATTCGGATGTTGAGGACGTCATCAAAGAGGTCGAAGACAGCGAAGCCGATCTGAAGCCTCGTCCGCCCGTCATCACCATCATGGGTCACGTCGACCACGGGAAAACATCGCTGCTGGATGCAATCCGCGATGCGCGTGTTGTGGCTGGTGAGGCCGGTGGCATCACCCAGCATATCGGCGCCTATCAGGTGAAAACCGATGGCGGCTCGACGCTGACCTTCCTGGATACACCCGGACACGCGGCCTTCACCTCGATGCGCTCGCGTGGTGCCCAGGTGACCGACATCGTGGTTCTGGTCGTCGCTGCCGATGACGCGGTCATGCCGCAGACAATTGAGGCGATCAATCACGCGAAGGCAGCCAAGGTGCCGATGATCGTGGCGATCAACAAGATCGACAAACATGATGCAAATCCGGACAAAGTGCGCACCGATCTGCTGCAACACGAAGTGATCGTCGAGAAAATGTCGGGTGAGGTTCAGGACGTAGAAGTGTCTGCCATCACCGGTCAAGGTCTGGACGAGTTGCTGGAAGCCATCGCATTGCAGGCCGAGATTCTGGAACTGAAAGCCAACCCTGATCGCGCTGCCCAGGGTGCCGTGATCGAGGCACAGCTGGACGTGGGCCGCGGCCCGGTCGCTACGGTTCTGGTTCAGAACGGTACATTGCGTCAGGGCGATATCTTTGTCGTGGGTGAGCAGTATGGTAAGGTCCGTGCTCTGATCAACGACAAGGGTGAGCGCGTCAAGGAAGCTGGCCCGTCGGTTCCCGTTGAGGTTCTTGGTCTGAACGGTACGCCTGAAGCAGGCGATGTTCTGAACGTGACCGAGACCGAAGCACAAGCCCGTGAAATCGCCGCCTACCGTGAACAGGCCGCCAAGGACAAACGCGCTGCCGCTGGTGCCGCAACGACCCTTGAACAGTTGATGCAGAAGGCAAAGGAAGACGAAAACGTCACCGAGTTGCCCATTCTGATGAAAGCAGACGTTCAGGGTTCGGCGGAAGCCATCGTTCAGGCAATGGAGAAGATCGGCAACGAAGAAGTACGCGTGCGCGTTCTGCATTCGGGTGTTGGTGCCATTACTGAAACGGATGTCGGTCTGGCTGAAGCGTCGGGCGCTCCAATCTTTGGCTTCAACGTGCGGGCCAATGCCTCAGCACGGAATACCGCAAACCAGAAGGGCGTCGAGATTCGCTATTACTCGGTGATTTATGACCTCGTAGACGACGTAAAAGCAGCCGCATCCGGCCTGTTGAGCGCCGAAATTCGCGAGAAGTTCATTGGCTACGCCGAGATTCGCGAAGTCTTCAAGGTTACTGGCGTTGGCAAGGTTGCTGGCTGTCTGGTCACCGAAGGCGTGGCGCGTCGTTCTGCCGGTGTCCGCTTGCTGCGCGACAACGTGGTGATTCACGAAGGCACGCTGAAGACGCTGAAGCGTTTCAAGGACGAAGTGGCCGAGGTTCAGTCGGGTCAGGAATGCGGTATGGCGTTCGAAAACTACGACGATATCCGTGCAGGCGACGTGATCGAAATCTTCGAGCGCGAAGAAGTCACCCGCACGCTGGACTAGCCCGGCAAAGGATGAAAACGAAAAACAGCGGCCCCCTTAGGCCGCTGTTTTCTTTTACCGAAGCGCTTATTTTGTCTGGGGCAGAAACGCATCTGAATGCATGATGATATCGAAATGATGCATTCCTTGCGCGAGCATAAAGCTGACAGAGTGTCCGGCCTTTCGCAGCCTTTCAGCATAGTCGCGGCTTTGGCGAATGAACTCACCTGTATCCCGTTCGGCTACCGAAACATGGTATCGAGGACCGGGCCGGGGCAGATTGCGGATGGGTGACAGATCGTTGACCTCGACCGGCGTCAGTTGCAGCGGATCGTTCACCGACATCAGGCTGATCGGTTCCAGGTCGTATATACCGCTGATCAAAATCACATCCCGCACCCGAAGCCCCGCTTTGGCAAGGGCATCTGATGAGGTTGCCATCACCATCGCCGCCAGATGCGCGCCTGCACTGTGACCTGACAGGGTGATCCGCGACGGATCGAATCCCAGCTCCTCCGCCTGGGCCGCCAGCCAAAGCAACGCGTCACGGCATTCATCGATCATGCCACCAATCCGGACATCGGGTGCCAGCGTATAGTTCACAGTCGCAAAAGCTTGCCCGTGTTCTACCAGACCCGGTGCCATCAGAGACGATTCATTCTGGCTGAGCGCCTGCCAGTACCCGCCGTGAATGAAGACGTGCAGAGGTGCCTTGTCATCGCGAGCGGGAAAGAAATCCAGAACTTGTACGGGGCTATCACCATAAGCCAGATTTTCCCGTACCGGAAAGTCGGCCCGCGCCTGAGCGCTCAGTGCTTCATAACTGGCAAGATAAGGGCTCAGGTCGCCACCGATCATTGTGCTGGGGGAATACTCCCGCTCCAGCTCGGATTGCGAAAATCCTCGATACAACATGTCTTAGGTCTGCCCGCTGTACATCAATTCGGTGCGCACGTCGTAAAGGTCGTGGAAAAACCGCAGCTCTAGCGCCTTTCGCAAAAAGGCCACGCCGCTTGAGCCACCAGTGCCGGGTTGCATCCCGATCACGCGCTCAACTGCGGTGGCATGATCAAAGCGCCAGCGTTGAAACAGGCTTTCCACATCCATCAGTTTTTCGGCCAAAGCATAAAGGTCCCAGTATTTTTCAGTGTTGCGGAATACCTCGACCCAGATTTTTACCACGCGCGAATCGCCGGAATAGGGTTGGGCGTAGTCGCGTTCAACCAGATCTTTGGGCACATCGAATCCTTGGCGGGCCAACATGTGCAACACTTCGTCATAAAGTGACGGTTTGGTCAGTGCGGCATTCAGCATCTCCATCACCTCTGGGTCATGCGCATGGACCTTCAGTGTTGAGGCATCCTTATTGCCAAGAATGAACTCAATCTGCCGGTAGCCGTAGCTCTGAAACCCTGACGAGTTGCCGAGAGCCTGCCGGAAAGTCATATAGTCGGCAGGTGTCATGGTCAGCAGGGTTTCCCAAGCCGCAATCAACTGCCGTTGAATGGCCTTGATGCGGTCGAGGTTTTTCATGGCTGGGCCAAACTCGTCCTGTTGCAGAAAACGGCGCACCTCGACCAGTTGGTGGTGCATCAGTTTCAGCCACAGTTCGCTGACTTGATGGATGATAATGAACAGCATCTCGTCAGGCTGCGCGGGGTCCTGAAAAGTTTTTTGCAGATTCAGCAGTGTTTTGAGTTGCAGAAAATCTCCATAGCTTTTGCGATGTGTCTCGGCGAAATCAGTGACCAGAGTGTCTTCGACACCTCTTTGCAATAGACGATCGTCTTTGTTCTCGCCCATCTCATGCCTCCCTTGTGCGATCCTTGCACCTGTCTAGGCGTTGAGTTCGTAACTTTCCAGCGGGTTAGGTCCAGTCAAGGACAACCTTGCCAGAGAGGCCGGATTTCATCGCGGCAAATCCATCCGCAAAATCATCAACCTCAAAGCGATGCGTGATCACGCGGGACACATCCAAACCGTTTTGCAGCATGGCGATCATCTTGTACCAGGTCTCGAACATCTCGCGACCATAGACACCCTTGATTGTGATCGCCTTGAAAACGATACGCGACCAGTCGACCGGAGATTTCCCCGGCGGTATCCCCAGCAGGGCGATTTTCCCACCCATCACAAGCGCCTCGACCATCTGGTCAAGCGCGGCTTGTGAGCCGGACATTTCAAGCCCCACATCAAAGCCTTCTTTCATTCCAAGCTGTGCGATGACATCGTGCAAATCTTGTTTGGAAACATCAACGGTCCGCACCGACGGCACCACATGTTCCGCCAGTTTCAACCGTTCGGCGTTAATGTCTGTAATCACAACATTGCGGGCGCCTGCATGGCGGGCAACGGCGGCGGCCATGATGCCGATGGGTCCTGCGCCGGTGATCAGGACGTCCTCGCCCAGAAGGTCAAAGCTGAGCGCGGTGTGTACAGCATTGCCCAGCGGATCAAGGATTGCCCCGATCTCATCCGGGATATCGTCCGGCAGGGGAACAACGTTGAAGGCAGGCAATTTCAGGTATTGCGCAAACGCGCCCTGTTCATTCACCCCGATCCCGCGCGTACCGGGGTCGAGGTGAAATTTGCCTGCGCGGCTTTGACGGCTTTCAGTGCCGATCAGATGCCCTTCGCCGGAACAGCGCTGCCCAACGTCCAGGCCAGTGACGTTGCGCCCAATCTCGACGATTTCCCCGGCGAACTCATGACCAGTGATCATCGGAACCGGAACGGTGTGAGAGGCCCACTCATCCCAGTTCCAGATGTGAATGTCGGTACCGCAAATTCCGGTCTTGTTGATCTTGATCAGTACTTCATCAGGCCCGATTTCAGGGACCGGGGCCTGTACCATCCACAACCCTTCTTCAGGTTTCGACTTTTCCAGCGCTTTCATCGTGTTGGGTCGCATCAGATCACCCCCAGTTCCTTGCCGACCTTGCCAAAGGCCGCCAGCGCGCGGTCCAGTTCGTCCCGCGTAAGGGCGGCGTTCATCTGCGTTCTGATCCGCGCCTGCCCGCGGGGAACAACAGGAAAGAAGAAGCCCGAGACATACACGCCCTCGTCAAACAGCTTGGCGGCCATCTCTTGTGCCAGCGTTGCATCGCCCAGCATGACAGGGATGATCGGATGTTCACCGGGCAAAAGGTCAAAGCCAAGCTTTTCCAGACCGGCACGCCAGTACTTTGCGTTTCCGAATAACTGCGCGCGTAGAATGTCGCCTTCTTCGACCAGGCGGATCGCCTCAAGCCCTGCGGCGACGATGGATGGCGGCAGCGAGTTCGAGAACAGATAGGGCCGCGCCCGCTGCCGCAGCAGGTCGATCACTGGCTGCGGCCCGGCGATGTAGCCGCCGATTGCCCCCCCAAGTGCCTTGCCCAAAGTTCCTGTCAGAATGTCGACATCAACACCAAAGTGATCCGGTGTTCCGGCGCCGCGCGGGCCCATGAAGCCGGTTGCATGGCAATCATCGACCATGACGATGGCATCGTATTTATCAGCCAGTTCGCGAATTTTCGGCAAGTTGGCCAAATAGCCATCCATCGAGAACACGCCATCGGTTGCGATCATGATATGACGCGCGCCATCCTCGCGCGCCTGCTTCAGCCACGCTTCCAGGTCGTTCATGTCATTGTTCAGATAGCGATAGCGCTTGGCCTTGCACAGCCGCACCCCGTCAATGATAGAGGCGTGGTTCAGACTGTCCGAAATGATGGCATCTTCAGGCCCCAGCAACGGTTCGAACAACCCGCCATTGGCATCAAAACAGGCCGCGAACAGGATCGCATCATCCTTGTTCAGGAATATCGCCAACCGCTGTTCCAGTTCACGGTGAATATCCTGCGTTCCGCAAATGAACCGGACCGAGGCCATGCCGAATCCTTTCGGACCCATCGCATTTGTTGCGGCCTCGATCAGCGCGGGGTGATCCGCAAGACCCAGATAGTTGTTGGCGCACAGGTTGATCACCCGTTTGCCGCCCACCGTAATCTCACCGCCCTGAGGCGAGGTGATCATTCGTTCGCGTTTATACAGCCCCTCGGATTCGATCTGTGCGAGTGTGTCCGTGATGTGGGACAGGAATGCATCTGCCATGGCGACCTCCGTTCAACTGAGTCGCACATCTAACATAGCGGATGAATTTCCCAAATAGGGGAATTTCAATATACAGGAGAATTTTCCGTGAAGGCGGAAATTTGCTGACGTCAGGCGTTCTTTACGATCAAAAACACCCGCGCTGGTTCTTTGGCTGAGATGGAATGCACGATATCCGCGGCATAGCGGGCGGTGTCCCCTTGGCTCAGATCCGACACGGCACTGCCCGATTTAATTTTGACGGCGCCTTCCAGCACGGTCAGCTGCTCACGCGCGCCGCGCGCATGCGGCTGGCTGTTCAAGGCCCCGCCTTTGTCGAACTCGATATCATAAACCTCATGACCACCGGCCTCTTCCGGTGGGGACAGGATGCGAATGCGGCAGTTCTGCCCCATATTGTCGATGCTGGGCACTTCGGACGCGCGCAGCACCTCGATCTGATCACTGGCTTTTGATCCTTCCAGAAGACCGGCAAAATCCACCTGTAATGCACGGGTCAGGTTCCAGAGGGTCGAGATCGTCGGGCTGCTTTCACCGCGTTCGATCTGGCTTACCATGGATCTGGATACGCCGCTCAGGTTTGCGACTGCTTCCAGCGACAGTCCTTTGGCCCGGCGTGCTTCTTTCAGGCGAGCAGGCAAAAGGTTCAGGATATCGTCTGTATTCTCCGTCATGACGGAATCCATGCGTGTTGGGACCCGGCTTGTCAATTCCATCCGTGACGGCACGTCCTATAGGACAGGATCATGCTGCATGTGCATACTGACGACGATTCCAAGAGGAGAAAGACATGACAGACATCGTATTGCTGGATGGTGCGCGCACCGCGATTGGAACTTTCGGTGGCGCACTTGCGTCAACCGCACCCATTGATCTGGCGACGGTGGTCACCGAAGCGGCCTTAGAACGGTCAGGGGTAGAAGGTGCGCAAATCGGGCATGTTGTATTTGGCCACGTCATCAATACCGAGCCTCGGGACATGTACCTGTCGCGTGTTGCCGCGATGCAGGCTGGGATTCCGAATGGCACCCCTGCGATGAATGTAAACCGTCTGTGTGGCTCGGGCGCACAGGCGATAGTGTCGGCGATGCAGTCCTTGATGCTTGGCGATGCCGATTTCGCTGTGGCAGGTGGCGCAGAAAGCATGTCGCGCAGCCCTTACATTGTTCCACAGGCACGCTGGGGCGCGAAAATGGGTGATGTCACTTCGCTGGACATGATGCTGGGTGCGTTGAACTGCCCCTTTGGCACAGGGCACATGGGTGTGACGGCCGAGAACGTTGCCGATGAACACCAGATCAGCCGTGAACAGATGGACGACTTCGCCCTGACCAGCCAGACCCGCGCGGCAGCCGCAATTGAAGCCGGATATTTCGAAAGCCAGATCGTGCCCGTTCAGGTGAAGGTCAAGCGCGACATGGTGGATTTCAAAGTTGATGAGCATCCCAAAGCGACGACAGCCGATGCGCTGGCCGGGTTGCGACCAGTGTTCAAGAAAGATGGGCGTGTGACGGCGGGCAATGCCTCGGGCATCAACGACGGTGCGGCGGCGATGGTGCTGGCAACGGCAGACGCGGCGGAAAAGGCCGGGTTGAAGCCAAAAGCGCGCGTGATCGGATATGCACATGCTGGCGTGCGCCCCGAAGTCATGGGTATTGGCCCGGTACCGGCTGTGCAAAACCTGCTCAGGAGGACGGGTTTGTCAGTGGAAGACTTTGATGTGATCGAAAGCAACGAAGCATTTGCCGCGCAGGCGCTGGCCGTCAACCAGGAGCTTGGGTTGAATGCAGCGAAGGTGAACCCGAATGGAGGTGCGATTGCGCTGGGGCATCCTGTCGGTGCGACGGGCGCCATCATTACCATGAAGACGCTTTATGAGCTGGAGCGCACAGGCGGATCAAAAGGGTTGATCACCATGTGTATTGGTGGCGGTCAGGGGATCGCCATTGCCATCGAGCGGCTCTGATCCGGGTCTGGGCAAAGGGGGGCTGTCTGCCCCCCATCGCGCAAGGCGCGATTCCCCCCGAGGATATTTTTAGCCAGATGAACCTGCGGATCACAATCAGCCGAGTGTAGTGATCAACAGAACTATGGCTGCGCCGGCAACCGCACCGAGAGCGGCGGGTAGGATTTTTGGCAACAGACCCGAGTTTTCCGGTTCTTCTTTGTGCGTCTGTGCAATCAACGCGTTTTCGACCAATGTCGGCAGGCGCGGACCAAAGCGTGCCAGAACCATAGCGGTTTTGGCAAAGTCACGAAGCGCGGCGCGCGGGCCGATGGATTGTTTGATGTAATCTTCGACCACGGGGCGGGCAACTTCCCAGATATTGATGTGGTCGTCCAGTGACCGGGCAACGCCTTCAACCACGACCATCGTGCGCTGTAGAAGGATCAGCTCGGTTCGGGTTTCCATGCCAAAACGCTCTGTCACTTCGAACAGATAGCTTAGCAAACGGCCCATCGAAATATGCGAGGCATCCATACCGAAGATGGGCTCACCAACCGCACGCAGGGCGCGGGCGAATTCATCGACGTCCTGGTGTGCAGGAACGTAACCGGCTTCGAAATGCACTTCGGCTACGCGCTTGTAGTCGCGGCGGATGAAACCGAACAGAATCTCGGCGTAGACCCGGCGCGTGTATTCGTCGATATGGCCCATGATACCGTAATCATAAGCGATGATATCACCGTTGGCGGCGACCTTGAGGTTGCCCTGATGCATATCGGCGTGGAAATAGCCGTCGCGCAGGGCGTGAAGAAGGAACAGGCGCAGCACACGTTCAGCCAGATCGCGGCGATCGTGGCCAGCGGCGTCCAGTGCGTCATTTTCACCCAATGGAACACCGTCGGCCCAGCTGAGTGTCATCACGCGCCGTGCCGACAGTGACCACAATATAGGCGGCAGCCAGAACCCTTTGTCGTCTTTTGTGTTGGCCGCATATTCCGAGGCAGCAGCGCTTTCCAGACGCAGATCCAGTTCACCCCGTACAACGCCATCGAAATGTTCAATGACCTCCATCGGACGCAATCGGCGAGCACCGGGCGCAAACAAATCGACTATGCGAGCGGCGAAATAAAACGCGTCCACGTCCTTGCGAAATGCGCGCTCAATCCCTGGGCGCAGAACTTTGACGGCGACATCCTCGCCCGTGCTAACAAGTTTGGCTTTGTGGACCTGAGCAATGGACGCGGCTGCAATGGGTTCACTGAAATCGCAGAATATCTCGGCAACAGGCTGCCCCAGTTCCTTTTCCACTTCGGCCAAAGCCACGGCTTTCGAGAACGGCGGCAGCTTGTCCTGCAAAACACGAAGTTGCACAGCCAGTTCATCGCCTACTACATCCGGGCGCGTCGAAAGCACCTGACCAAACTTGATGTAGGCCGGGCCCAAAGCGGTGAGTGCACGTGTTGCAGGCGGCATTTCCGGGTCGCCCTTGTACCCCAGCCACCAAAACGGTTTGCCTAGAGCGTGGGCAAGAAACCGGATAGCCCTTGGCGCCTCGAACGCGTCGAGGACCACGTTCATGGCACCGGTGCGCTCAAGCGTTGCGCCTGTACGGATCAGGCGGATGATGTTGTGGGGACCACGCATGCGTCAGATCTTCCAGCCGGAATGCAGCGCGGCGATACCCATGCTGAGATTGCGGAATTTCGCGTTTTCGAAGCCAGCAGTTCGGACCATGTTCAGGAAGGTTTCCTGATCGGGGAACTTGCGGATCGACTCCACCAGATACTGATAGCTGTCGTAATCATTCGCGATCAGCTTTCCCATGCGTGGAATGACATTGAAGCTGTAGAGGTCATAAAGCTTCTGCAGCCCGTCATTGGGAAGCTGACTGAACTCCAACACCATCAGGCGGCCACCGGGTTTCAGCACGCGAAAGGCTTCGTTCAGGGCCTCTTGCGGGCGGGTCACGTTCCGGATGCCGAAAGAAATCGTGTAGACGTCAAAGGTGTTGTCTTCGAATGGCAGGGCCATGGCATCGCCCACCACCCAGTTCAGGCTGTCGGCCATCTGGTCGGCTTCTGCGCGTTGCCGGCCTTCGATCAGCATGGGTTCTGTCAGATCAAGAACCGTGGCATGGCCATAGCCTGCACGTTTCAGAAAGCGAAAGGAAATGTCACCGGTTCCGCCTGCAACATCCAGCAAACGCTGACCGGGGTGTGGTGCCAGCCAGTCCATCATCGCGTCTTTCCAGACCCGGTGGATACCTATCGACATGACGTCGTTCATCACGTCATATTTCGAGGCGACCGAGTTGAACACGCCCTGCACGCGCCCGGCCTTGTCAGCCTCGCGTACGGTTTCGAACCCGAAATGAGTGGTGTTGTCGCTGTTGTCGGACATAAGCCTTGCCGTTTGTCGAATTTCGCTTCTGTTATAGGGCTCTGGAAGCGGGGTACAATGCGGCCCTTTGGAATAGGAGCCCTGTAATGCCAGAATTGCCCGAGGTCGAGACAGTAAGACGGGGTCTTGTTCCCGCGATGGAGGGCATAGTGATAGAACGCGCCGATGTGAACCGCCCGGATTTGCGCTGGCCATTTCCCGAACGCATGGCAGAACGGCTGACCGGGCAGCGGGTGGATCGGTTAAGGCGGCGATCGAAATACATCCTGGCCGATCTCAGCAGTGGCGAGACCTTGTTGATACATCTGGGGATGTCGGGGCGAATGACGGTGTCAGGGGACCCACTGGGTCATTTCCTGCGCGAACATCCTGCCGCTGAGAAACATGACCATGTTGTTATTCACATGGCCAACGGGGCGCGTATCACCTTTAACGACCCACGCCGGTTCGGGGCGATGGACCTACTGCCCACAGCCACGGCCGAAGATCACAAGCTTCTGGCGGTTCTGGGACCAGAGCCCTTGGGTAATGATTTCCATGAGCAACACCTGATTGAAGCATTCAAAGGCAGGAATACCCCTGTCAAATCAGCTCTGCTGGATCAGGGAATCGTTGCCGGATTGGGGAATATCTATGTTTGCGAGGCACTTTATCGCGGCAAGGTGTCGCCACGTCGCAAAGCAGGGCAAATATCTGCGGCACGTGTCGCATCGCTGGTTCCCATCATTCGGAGGGTGTTGCAGGACGCGATCGAAGCAGGCGGATCATCCCTGCGGGATTTCCGCCAAGCTGATGGAGAACTTGGATATTTTCAGCACAGCTTTGATGTCTACGGTCGCGAAGGAAAGCCCTGCCGCACCGAAGGTTGCACTGGTCTGATCCAGAGAATCACCCAGTCCGGTCGCTCATCCTTCTACTGTGCGCAATGCCAAAGATAGCTTGATCCAGAGAATTCGCGTGGTAAGGACTCGTAACTGAACGGAACAACCGGAAGCTTTTTTCTCATGGCTTTTGAGACGATCATCGTCGAAATCGAAGACCACGTCGCCTTAATCAAACTCGACAGACCGGATGCGTTGAATGCACTGAACTCCCAGTTGCTGGGTGAGTTGTGTACCGCGCTGGAAGAGGCGGACAGCAACGACAAGGTGCGTTGCATCGTCATCACCGGATCGGACAAGGCCTTTGCCGCAGGCGCGGACATCAGGGAAATGTCCGAGATGAGCTTTGTCGATGTCTACACCACCAACCTTTTTGCTGATGCAAACAACCGGGTTTTGGCGATTCGCAAACCGATCATCGCCGCGGTTGCGGGCTATGCTCTGGGTGGGGGATGCGAGTTGGCAATGCTTTGCGATTTCATCATTGCGGCGGACACTGCAAAATTCGGCCAGCCTGAAATCAACCTTGGCGTCATAGCCGGGTTGGGCGGCACCCAGCGTTTGACGCGCTTTGTCGGCAAGTCCAAGGCGATGGACATGAACCTGACTGGTCGGTTTATGGACGCGGACGAAGCCGAGCGCGCTGGTTTGGTCAGCCGGGTCGTACCGGCCAAGAAGCTGATCGAGGAAGCCGTCGGTGCGGCGCAAAAAATAGCCGAGAAATCGGCACTGACGGCAGCGGCGGCAAAAGAAGCGGTCAATCGCAGTTACGAGCTTCCGCTGAGTGAAGGAATGCTGTTTGAGCGTCGCGTCTTCCATTCCATGTTTGCCACCGAGGACCAGAAAGAGGGCATGGCGGCGTTTCTTGAAAAGCGGGCTGCGCAGTTTCGCGACAAGTAAAACGCAAGAGACTAATGAAAGGCGGGCTATGCCCGCCTTTTCTTTACCCGATTTGTGAGCCCCAAGAATCGGCTTGGCAATCCTTGAAATGTTCGGTATTGAGCGCCGCAATACATGCGCGTGCGGCCCGCTTGGCCCGACTCACACTCGTGATTTCTGATCCGGTGCGGATATATCCGTGGCGCGCAACCCTTGATAACCGTACCGAACGAAGGTCAGAGACACATGGCAAATTCGCCCCAGGCAAAGAAACGCGCCCGTCAGAACGAAAAGCGTTTCGCTGTTAACAAAGCGCGTCGTTCGCGCATCCGCACCTATCTGCGTAAAGTCGAAGAAGCGATTGCATCCGGTGACAAAGATGCGGCAACCGCAGCACTGCGCGCCGCCCAGCCTGAGCTGATGCGCGGCGTCACCAAAGGCGTGTTCCACAAGAACACTGCCGCGCGTAAAATGTCGCGCCTGTCGGCCCGGGTCAAAGCTCTGGGCTAAAGCCTGAGGGTTACCTTAGGTCAAGTCAGCAAGGCTGAACTAATGTCAAAGGCGCTGCGCATTGCGGCGCTTTTTTCGTGTTGCCGGAATACCGCGCCTTCACGAAACCGAGAGATTCTTTCGACCAAAGACCCGAGTCAATATCAGAGTTTCGTTGCCGCGCCCCATTTCAAGTTGCTACCACTGATGTCAGCGATTCACTCGCTTGGGGGGACAGGCTGTTTACTCGATCGGACTGACGGGCATCAGATCGATCAGGAAACATTCGTCGACGACTGGCGCAAGCTGGGCTGCCGATTTGCCGCGAAGTCCGGGTTATCCGGGATTCTCGGCCCTGTCTGAAAATTGAGATTGTGACGTGCAGCCCGAGTTTCGGGACGCTCATTTTTTGTTGAGCGTCGAAAATCCGGGTGCACCGAACTTTCAGGGGCAATCCCGCCAAACCGTTAGGTTTGGCGATAGGTTCCCTTTGGGCGTGTGAATACAAGACCGGGCAACCGGCTTCGTATGATAAGGCCGACAGGCCAACAAGAATGGGATGCGTGAGGCGCTGAATGACACAAGAGAAATGGGGACTACTGCGTAACAAATTGCTGAAGGCTGTCGGTCGGAATAATTTCACCACTTGGATCGAGCCTCTGGAATTTAAAGAGCTGCAGGATGGTGTGGCGGTTTTTTCCGTGCCAACGAACTTTATGGGGAATTACGTCAGCCAGAATTTTGCGGACCTTATCTTGTACGAGCTGAATACGGCTGGGGAAACCGTTCAGCGTCTGGATTTCCGTGTTGCCGCCAACTCGCCCGCACGCCCCAAGCCCGCAGCCAAGGTGGTCGCCGAAACTCGGCCAGAGCCGGTACCCACAGTCGCTACGGATAGTGCGCAGAACGCTTTGGAGTCGTTGCAGGCCGCGCCGCTGGATTCGCGTTTCACCTTTGACAGTTTCGTGGTGGGCAAACCCAACGAGCTGGCCCATGCTGCCGCGCGCCGCGTGTCCGAAGGTGGCCCGGTCACATTCAACCCGCTTGTTCTGTACGGCGGAGTGGGTCTGGGTAAGACCCACCTGATGCACGCCATTGCCTGGGAGCTGAAAACCAAGCATCCGGAACTGAATGTCCTGTACCTGTCAGCCGAACAGTTCATGTATCGCTTCGTGCAGGCCCTGCGGGAACGCCGGATGATGGATTTCAAGCATTTGTTCCGTTCGGTCGATGTGCTGATGGTCGACGACGTGCAGTTCATTGCCGGAAAGGATTCTACTCAGGAAGAGTTTTTCCATACGTTCAACGCGCTGGTGGATCAGAACAAGCAGATCATCATTTCGGCCGACCGCGCCCCGGGCGAAATCAAGGATCTGGAAGATCGTGTAAAGTCGCGCCTGCAATGTGGTCTGGTCGTTGACCTGCATCCGACCGACTATGAATTGCGCCTGGGCATTCTGCAAAACAAGGTCCAGCAATACAGCAGCTCCTATCCTGATCTGACGATTGCGGATGGCGTTCTTGAGTTTCTGGCCCATCGAATCTCAACCAATGTCCGCGTGCTGGAAGGTGCTCTGACACGTCTGTTTGCCTTTGCCTCGCTGGTTGGGCGCGAGATCGACATGGAGCTGACGCAGGATTGTCTGGCAGATGTCCTGCGCGCATCCGAGCGCAAGATCACGGTTGAAGAAATCCAGCGGAAAGTATCCGAATACTACAACATCCGCATGTCCGATATCATCGGTCCCAAGCGCCTGCGATCCTACGCGCGCCCCCGTCAGGTGGCGATGTATCTTTGCAAGCAGCTGACCAGCCGATCGCTGCCAGAGATCGGCCGTCGGTTCGGCGGGCGCGACCACACCACGGTCATGCATGGCGTCAAGCGCATTGAAGAGCTGAAACTGACCGATGGCCAGATCGCTGAAGACGTGGAAATGCTACGCAGGTCTCTCGAAGCCTGAACCGGGCCAGCAGCGCTAAGGAACGCTTCGGGCCTCTGTTCCGGGGCGTTTTTTGTGCGTAATAATCCACGGTTGCACCAGAACTGAGGCCCGTTGGGCACGCCGCACTTGACGGTTGCTGCATTCCAACCCAGAAATCCGTAAAAAATCCTTGTGCCTCGGGGTGGAACCGCTAACGTGCCAGTCCCGCCCATGTCGGTACGCAAGTCAGAGGAATTGAGGGTATGAAGATCAGCATTGAACGCGGCACCCTTCTTAAGGCCGTTTCGCAGGCCCAGTCCGTTGTAGAACGTCGCAATACCATTCCCATACTTGCCAATGTCCTGATCGAGGCCGAAGGCGATCAGGTCCAGTTCCGTGCCACCGATCTGGATATCGAAGTGGTCGATAAGGCACCCGCACAGGTCGAAAAGGCAGGCGCGACGACCGTTGCGGCAACAACCCTGCATGAGATTGTGCGCAAACTGCCCGACGGTGCGCTGGTGACACTGACTGCTGACAGCGCCGCTGGACGGCTGACAGTTGAAGCGGGGCGGTCGAATTTTTCGCTGGCGACACTGCCGAAGGAAGATTTTCCGGTGATGGCATCGTCTGAGTATCAATCGAATTTCACCGCTTCGGCGGCATTGCTTCGCCGGTTGTTTGACAAGTCGAAATTCGCCATCTCGACCGAAGAGACCCGGTACTATCTGAACGGTGTCTACATGCATGTGGCAGATGGGTCCGAGGGTGGAAAAGTGTTGCGTTGTGTGGCCACCGATGGCCACCGGCTTGCGAGGATCGACGCAGATTTGCCGGATGGCGCGGCGGATATGCCGGGCGTGATCGTGCCCCGCAAAACAGTGGGCGAGTTGCGCAAGCTGCTGGATGACGACGAGATGGATATCGCCGTTTCGGTCAGTGAAACCAAGGTACGCTTTGCCACGCCGGATATCACGCTGACGTCGAAGGTTATTGACGGCACCTTCCCCGACTACACACGCGTTATCCCGCAAGGAAACACCCGCAAGCTTGAAGTGGATGCTGCTGAATTCGCGCAGGCCGTGGATCGCGTGGCAACTGTTTCGTCGGAGCGGTCGCGGGCAGTGAAGCTGCAATTGGAAGGCGACAAGCTGATCTTGTCGGTGAATGCACCCGACAGTGGCGCCGCCGAGGAAGAATTGGCTGTCGCTTACGGGGATGAGCGGTTGGAGATCGGGTTCAACGCCAAATACCTGTTGGAGATTGCGTCTCAGGTGGATCGTGAGAATGCAGTTTTCCTGTTCAACTCGGCTGGTGACCCGACATTGATGCGTGAAGGCAACGACCTGAGTGCTGTATACGTCGTCATGCCGATGCGCGTCTGATCGCGCGGACGCGCGATGCCTCCGGCGGGAGTATTTTTGAAAAGATGAAGGGAGGGGTCATGGGATTGGCCCTGACCGAGCTTACGGTCTCGCATTTTCGATCTCATAAGCTGGCGCGGTTGTCTCTGGACGGACGTCCCGTTGCTATTCACGGGCCAAATGGGGCCGGGAAGACCAATCTTCTTGAAGCGGTGTCGTTGTTTTCACCCGGTCGCGGAATGCGGCGGGCGAGTGCAGCCGAGATGACCCGACGGCCCGAGGCGTTGGGTTGGAAACTGTCTGGGTTGCTGGACGCTCAGGGGCAGCGGTTTGAGATCGAAACCTGGTCCGAGGGCGGCGCAGCGCGACAGGTGCGAATTGATGGCAAGTCGGCGACGCAGATCGATCTGGGGAAACTTGCGCGAGTTGTCTGGCTGACCCCGTCAATGGACCGTCTGTGGATTGAAGGGGCGGAAGGGCGCCGTCGGTTTCTGGACCGTATCGCGCTGAGTTTTGACCCAGCCCACGCTGAAGCATCGCTGATCTATGAAAAAGCGATGCGCGAACGTAACCGCCTTCTGAAAGAGCAGATCAGGGATGCGCATTGGTACGCCGCGCTTGAAGGGCAGTTGGCCGAGACGGGGCATCGCATCCATACCGCGCGGTTGAGGTCGCTGGATCTTCTGCGGGCAGCGCAGGATAGGGCGGAAACAGTCTTTCCGTCGGCCGAACTGGAATTGGTGCAAACCGAAGGCGCAATGCCCGAGACGGCGGAAGATTTGCGAGACGCGTTGGGCGAGAGCCGGTTCAGGGATCTGGCAGCAGGCCGGACCCTGGTGGGGCCGCATCGGTCCGACCTGTACGGTGTGTTCGCGGCCAAAGGCGTGCCGGCAAGGGAGTGTTCCACTGGTGAGCAGAAAGCGCTCTTGGTGTCGCTGATCCTGTCCAATGCGCGGGCGCTTGCGGCAATGCTGGGCGCACCTCCGATCGTTCTGCTGGATGAAGTGGCCGCGCATCTGGATGCTGGGCGGCGTGCAGCGCTTTATGACGAGATTTGCGCGCTGGGCGCTCAGGCCTGGATGACCGGTACCGGGCCTGAACTGTTTGCGGAATTGGGCGACCGGGCCCAGACGCTGATCGTTACCGAAAGCGATGAGGGTTCGGTCGTGACTGCTTAGGCCGGTTCGCTGACTTTACGTTCCCACAGAAAGCCGCGCATAACCTCGTCCACCGGGGTTTTGGCCATGTGGTTGATGTAGTTCGACATGGTTTTCTGGGCCAGACCCAGCACGACATCCAGAACCGCGCGATGGGAATAACCCGCATCAAAGAACGCCTGAAGCTGATCTTCGGTCGGGTTGCCGCGGGTTTCCATCACTTCTAGGGTGAAGGTGCGCAGTGCTTCGAGCTTGGCTGAAGGCAGCGGGGTTTCATTGCGCAGGGCGTCCGAGATCTCATCCGATATCTTCATCATCTTGGCGATACCTGTGTGGGCGGGCACGCAGTAGTGGCACTCGTTTTCAACATTGATGGTCTGCCAGACGACGGTTTTCTCATCATTGTCGAAATCGGTTTTCAGGAACAGGCCGTGCAAAATCTGGTAGCCTTCCAGATGTTGAGGGCTTTCGGCCATGACCCTATGCAGGCCGGGCAAGCGACCAAAAGCGGCCTGAGACTTTTGCAGCAGCGGTTTGGATGCTTCAGGCGCGGTTTCGAGGTCGTGAGACGGGAAATTGGCCATGTCGGAACTCCTGTTTCTGGCGCGATGGGTCGTATTTAGGGTTTCTTGAGTGATCGCTCAAGTATATATTTGAGTGAACGTTCAAGAATTGGTGATGCTGATGCCCCGCAAACCCGCATACGATCGTGACGTGTTGATCGCGAAGGCGAAGGATATCTTCTGGCGTCAGGGCTGGGCTGGTACATCGCTGAAGGATCTGGAGCGGGAACTGAAGCTGAAGCCCGGCAGTTTTTATGCGGCGTTCGGGTCGAAAGATGCGCTCTATGCGCTGACGCTGGAAAGCTATACGCAAGAAGGTTTGGCGCGCCTAAAGGCCCTGGCTGAGAGACTGGGTCCGAAGGAGGCGCTGAAAGCACAGCCCCGATTGGTGATCGAAGCAGCCGAGACCCCGGCAAAGGCCTGCATGTTGGCAAAGACATATGCCGAGTTGAAGGCGAAGGATCATGACCTTGCGGATCAGGCGGCGCATTACATGGCGGAAATGAAAGACTGTTTCGCTGATCTGTTTCGCAAGGCTCAGGATGCCGGTGAAATCGGGGCGGGACGTGATCCGGATCGTTTGGCGGCCAGGTATCAGTCAGACATTCTGGGGCTGCGCTTGTCCGCTGAACGCACAGACGTTGATGCGGCGCAAATTGCAGCGGATATCGCGTCTGATATCGATCGTTTGTGAGCCCCTCTCGGGGCGGCAAAAAACGATCCGGAAAACCACAAAATATTGGGGGATGGCGTGACAATCCCTACCAGAAAACGTATAAGTTACCAAAATAATATAGGTACTGACTGAATGTCCGAAGACGCACAGGCCCCTCAAGAATACGGCGCAGATTCTATCAAGGTTCTCAAAGGCTTGGAGGCAGTTCGCAAACGCCCCGGCATGTATATCGGGGACACGGATGATGGCTCGGGTCTGCACCATATGGTGTATGAGGTTGTCGACAACGGGATTGACGAGGCTCTGGCGGGTCATGCTGACCATGTGACGGTGAAAATTCACGCCGATTCCAGTGTTTCGGTCAGCGACAATGGGCGTGGTATTCCGGTGGACATCCACCCGGAAGAAGGCGTGTCGGCGGCCGAGGTCATCATGACCCAACTGCATGCCGGCGGAAAATTCGACAGCAATTCGTACAAGGTGTCGGGCGGCCTGCACGGTGTGGGTGTTTCCGTGGTGAACGCGCTTTCGGATTGGTTGGAACTGCGTGTCTGGCGCAATGGCAAAGAGCATGTCGCGCGGTTTGAAGGTGGCGAAACCGCTGAGCACCTGAAGGTTGTCGGTGAATGCGGAGACCGGACAGGAACAGAAGTGCGGTTTCTGGCTTCGACCGATACATTCTCGAACCTCGAATACTCATTCGAGACATTGGAAAAACGCCTGCGCGAACTGGCTTTCCTGAATTCGGGCGTTCGGATCATCCTGATTGACGAGCGTCCGGCGGAACGGCTGGAAACCGAGTTGTTCTATGAAGGTGGGGTCAAGGAATTCGTTAAGTATCTCGACCGGTCCAAAACCCCCGCCATGTCCGAGCCGATCTATATCAAGGGCGAGCGCGACGATATCGGCGTGGAAATCGCAATGTGGTGGAACGACAGCTATCACGAATCTGTCCTGCCATTCACCAACAATATACCTCAGCGCGATGGCGGTACCCATGTGGCGGGTTTCCGAGGTGCCCTGACCCGGACGATCAACAACTACGCGCAGTCCAGCGGGATCGCGAAAAAGGAAAAGGTCAGCTTTACCGGTGATGACGCGCGCGAAGGTCTGACCTGTGTGCTGTCGGTCAAAGTGCCTGATCCGAAATTCTCGTCACAGACCAAAGACAAGCTGGTCAGTTCCGAGGTTCGTCCGGCGGTTGAGGGTCTGATGAACGAAAAACTTGCCGAGTGGTTTGAAGAAAACCCGACCGAGGCCAAGGCGATCGTCGGCAAGATCATCGAGGCTGCGCTGGCACGCGAGGCCGCGCGCAAGGCGCGTGAACTGACCCGCCGCAAAACGGCGATGGATGTGAACTATCTGGCGGGCAAGCTGAAGGATTGTTCCGAAAAGGACCCCTCCAAAACCGAAGTCTTCCTTGTTGAGGGCGATTCAGCCGGAGGGTCGGCGCAAACGGGCCGTGACCGGCTGACTCAGGCGGTTCTGCCGCTGCGCGGTAAGATCCTGAACGTGGAACGCGCGCGGTTTGACCGGATGTTGTCCTCGCAGGAGATTGGCAATCTTGTCATGGCGCTGGGCACGGGTATTGGCCGCGATGAGTTCAACATCGAAAAGCTGCGTTACCACAAGATTGTCATCATGACTGACGCGGATGTGGACGGTGCGCACATCCGGACCCTGCTGCTGACGTTCTTCTACCGGCAAATGCCTGAGCTGATCGAAGGTGGGTATCTCTATATCGCGCAGCCGCCACTTTATAAGGTTTCGCGCGGTAAATCAGAGGTTTATCTGAAAGATCAGGCGGCGCTGGACGATTATCTCGTCAATCAGGGGATCGAGGGTGCCGTGCTGAAACTGGGATCGGGCGAAGAGATCATTGGTCAGGATCTGGCCCGCGTGGTGGACGAAGCGCGACAGTTGAAGCGTGTTCTGGACGCCTTCCCGACACACTACCCGCGCCACATTCTGGAACAGGCAGCCGTTGCCGGTGCCTTTGTGCCGGGTGCGGTGGACGCCGACCTGCAAGGGGTGGCTGACAAGGTTGCCGCCCGTCTGGATCTGATCGCGTTGGAGTATGAGCGTGGCTGGCAGGGCCGGATCACGCAGGATCACGGAATTCGCCTGGCCCGCATTCTGCGTGGTGTCGAAGAGGTTCGCACCTTGGACGGCCCGATGCTGCGGTCGGGGGAGGCCCGCAAAACAGGCAGCTTCACCCAAAGCCTGCAAGAGGTCTACAACACATCGGCCACGTTGATCCGCCGTGATCGTAGCCAATTGATCCACGGTCCGCTGGACCTGTTGCGCGCCATTCTGGAAGAAGGGGAAAAGGGCCTGTCCCTGCAGCGCTACAAAGGTCTGGGAGAGATGAACCCCGACCAGCTTTGGGAAACAACTTTGGACCCGGATGCACGCACGCTGCTTCAAGTGCGCGTAGACGATATGGTGGAAGCCGACGATCTGTTCACCAAGCTAATGGGTGATGTTGTCGAACCTCGTCGGGAATTTATCCAGAAAAACGCTTTGAGCGTCGAGAATCTGGATTTCTGACGGTGTGTAGGATCGCCCATAATCGTTCGCGACGCCCATAATCGTTCGCGCTGGTGCGTCTGGACGACCTCTGGGTTAGAGCAAAATCGGCCCCAAATTTCATCGAATTCTGAGGATATGAAGAAAACGGATGTCGGCTTTGCCGGCACCGTTGAATTTCATCTTGTGGCTGTGAATTTTCTAACGACGATCACGGATCGCGAGATTGCTCAGATCAGCGCCAGATTTCGCGACAATCCCTTCAAGCTTTTGGTAGTTGGGGTCATCAATGCGTTCGGCAATTGTGACCGTTCCATCGGATTGAATTGTCAGTAGGCCGTTGTCGAACAAGCGATGCAGATCCGCTCTGAGGATAAGCCCATTACTCGGGTCATCCGAGCCGCCAGGTGAGCGAGGTGCCAGATGTGCTGCATCCAAAACCTCAGGTATGGCACATCCGCTGATTGCGCATTTCAGACCATCGCGCGCAGCGATGGCGCGACGAAAGCTCTGCTGATCAGGTCGGGTTTCTCGCAAGGCCCATTTCCGGGCACGCTCTTCGATTTCCGCGGCGACGTCTTGACCCGATATCCGCCGACCATCAGGCTTCTCCAAATGTAGCCGATATTCATATGGGCCGAGCACTTCGAAAATGACGACGTCGTCAATTTCAGCACCGGCTTCCTCGAAAAAGGACTTTGTGAACTCACCGCGATGCCTGAGAAAGCCCCTCGGGTGTCCAGTCTCATTGTGGACTGGTATGTCGCATTCAACCTGTTGATCCCGCCAATGGAGCGTAAGAGCCTTCCCAGGCTCATTCTTTGATGAGCCTCCGCGAGCATCCAGCGGCAGTTGATCGACGAAAGGCGTGATGGTTATTCGAAGAACCCTTGGCTTGAGCGCAGAAGCGGTAAGAGGGGCGCTGCGATACTCCATCGTCAATCGACAGAAGCCTTCTTCTTGCGGGCGCGTTTCGGCTTGGGAGCCGCGGCTCTGGCCTCGCGGATACGTTCAAGGAGAGCCTCTGCGGGCTCATCATCGGGATCTTGCGGCACAAGCTCACCCTGGAAGGCTTTGACCAGCAGACGCTCATCCAGACGATCAAGAAGATGACTGGCGCGGCTGGCTTCTTCAGTCAGTCGGTCTATGCGGGCAAAAGCCGTTTCAATGCGGCGAATGATTTCGTCTTGTTCCTCAATGGGTGCCAACGGCACAGGGCATCTTCTGACGTCGCGCAGGTTAAGCCCAGGCATATCAATACCCCGATATTTTGAGTGAAGCCACTTCTGAGCGTCCGGGCCCTCGAGCCACCTCGCCAGGAATTTAGTCCTGATAGAGTTTGAAGGACGGAAACGCGCCGTGCCCTGAGTAATGTTCGCACCGTTGATTTCTTTGGGGACGACAGCAACTTTTGTTGCGCGGATAATACCGAGAAGGATATCGCCTTCTGTCAAAGAAGCACGTGCATATTTCAGAGCGATTTCAGGGCTGGTTCTAAGAAGTTGATGAGTCTTTATGACACCATCAACAATGTCCAGACCACGCACATATGGAACGCCTTCATCCAGCTTCGGGCCGGGTTGAACGATGCCATAGACGATTTCGGCGCCCGGTGCGACGACTTCCTCTGAGGCGACCCACGCCCAACTCTTTGGGACATCGAAAACAGCGCCTTCTGCGCGCAATACTTCCAGAGCACGATACTTCGTTGTCCAAGCGCCTGGAGACGTGGATTGGCCCTTTGCCTCGCGTTTATTTTGCTCTTCAGAAATCCACCATGCACGACGTTGCTCGCGCAAGTCTTCCACCATCTCATTTCCAATCTTTTGGAAATCCTTTGATGACCGCCATTCAGATGTCAGTTGACCTCGAAACGCGAAAGCAAGGATTGCCTGTTTAGCACGGGTGGCGAGGGTGGTGACGCGGGTGAGGTGGTCGCGGGCGGCGGCGGAGCGTTCTGAGATCCGGTTCAGCTTCGTCACAATTCGCCGCTGTTCCGGGAGCGGAGGAACTGGAAACTTGGTCGCTTTGAGAAACTTGAAGTGCCGACTGTAGCCCTTGTCGGGCAGCTTGACGCAACGCAGTGCTTGAAAAGCAAACTGAGGATCAAATTGCGAGCCTGGCTTTAGAACTTTTACGCCGTCAGCACCCTGTGCAAATTCAAAATCTATGAACTTCACAGCTCGTGTATGGTCTCCGAAGATGACACAGGGTAGCTCGACGTCATTTTTCATTGAAACGTCGTCGGTATGGCCTCCGATCAGGCTGTCCCCTTGATCAACAACTGGTAGCTTACCGCTCTCAGAGTATTCCCGTTGCTTGACCTTTTTCTTACTGTGAGTGAAGTCTGTCCATGCAGTCTTGAAATCCACCCAAGCCCAACTGATTGGCGTGTCGTCGCACGGCCATTCACCTTTCTCAGCTTGCTCAGTCATTCGGCGGCAACTTCATGAAGTTCGAGGTCGCCTTTTTCTTCCTCAAGTTCTAACATAAGTGCTTCGATCTCTATCGTAGCTTCGCGCAAATGTCCCATGATTGCAGCGGTAATGTCGTCGGGGTCGGTCAATCCGTCCTCGGTTTCTTCATCACGATTCCGTAGCCATGAGATGTCCAAATTGTCGCCTCGAGCTGTGATCTCCTGACGAGAAAAACGACGCAAGCGACCCTCTTCGCCTTGATCCCGGCGTTTTGACTTGCCCATGGGACTGCTGCCATAAGCCGTTTCAAAATCCTCGAAATCGTTTGCTTGCAATGGCCGGGTTTTACCATATGAGGGCGCGTCGGCCCGCATGTCGTAGACCCAGACATTCTGAGTGCCGTCCTTTTCGGTCCCATTCGCGTTGCGTGTGAAGAACAAGACGTTGGTTTTGACACCTTGTGCGTAGAAAATACCAGTCGGTAGGCGCAAGATCGTGTGTAAGTCGCACCAGTTCATTAGCATTTGTCTCAGCTGGCGACCGACGCCATCTTCAAACAGAACGTTGTCTGGGACCACCACCGCAGCCCGCCCACCGGGTTTGAGTGCGCGAATGATATGTTCGACAAAGGCGAGCTGTTTGTTTGAGGTCTCGGCGGTCGTTGAGAAGTCATCCCTCGCTGGGCGCCCCCCGCCTTTCTTGGTTCCAAACGGCGGATTTGAGAGTATCAGATCGGCCTTGGGCAGGTTGGCTCCGTCTGCGGTGAGCGTATCCATGGATTGCGCATTTCCCTCGATCCCATGGAGCATGAGGTTCATCATACTCAATCGATGAGTGTCGGGGACCAACTCCGCAAGCGTGTAGCATTCGCGCACCTGCTTTTCAGCGACGCCTTCTGGAAGGCCAAAGAGTTCGTTGTTGTCTGCAAAAATCTTACGATGTGCGGCGACAATAAATCCGCCGGTGCCGGCCGCAGGATCCTGGATTCGCTCACCAAGTTGAGGCTTGGTCAATCGGATCAGGCAGTCGATCAGCGGACGGGGCGTGAAATATTGTCCCGCACCGGACTTCTTGTCCTCGGCGTTCTTTTGCAAAAGGCCCTCGTAGAGGTCGCCTAAGCCCTCCTCACGCGCATCAAACCAGTTCAGGCCGTCGATGGCCGTGGTGAGGCTTTTGAGGTTTGCAGGCTTGCGCAGGCGCGTCTGTGCGTCGGTGAAAATGTCGAGAACCAAAGGGTCTTTAGGCGGCTTGCGTTTTCCCTGATCGTCTTTCTCATCCGGGTCACCGAGATTTGTGAGCGCCCGCTTATAGTGAGAAAGCTGATCCATACCTTCCCGGCGTGCGATTTCCGCCCAGCGATACTCTTCGGGCACTCGCCGCTCCTGGCCGGTTTCTTCCATCATCTTCAGGAAGAGGAGATAGGTGAGCTCAGTCACGTATTCCGAATAGGTTACACCGTCATCGCGCAGGACATTACAGAGGCTCCAGAGTTTGGCTACAATGTCCTGCGTGGCACTCATGCGGCGGGCTCCCATGTTTCTTGTTTGATTTCGTCGAGGATAACATCAAGCTCCCCGTCGAACATCTTATTGAGGCGTTTATAGCCGCCTTGTTGTGCGAATGGTGGTTCGTCGAACGCCTCGCGATCAACGACAACTTTCGTCTTCATCTCATCTCCGATACGAGAAAGCCAGCGCATTTGGACGTCACCAAGCTTGTGACGAGCTGCGACTCTCCGGATCGCGGCATCGATCCGCTCAGAAAAAGGCACCAGAGGATCACCGAGCGCCGCTTGCCGGATGAAACCGATTATAGACGCGGCGATATCTTCGTTTTTACTGTCGCGCCACGCGGTGCGAAGAGCGCTTTCGGTGAAGTGCTGTGCGTCGAGAGCGAGCCGCAATTCCCGAAGGCTGTCACGTGTGAGGTCTCTGGGGCGAGTTACAACAAGTTTGAGGGCCGCGATCTTGTTGGCGTTCTCGCGGATAAAACTGCTGAACGCGTCGATAAAATCATCGGGTTTGACACCGTCACCGTAGCCGCGCGTAACGCCGGTGACAGTATCGGTGCCCTTGTAGATTGGGAGGATTGGCGGTGCACCGCGATCGCCCTGGAAGTCGAAAAACGCGCCAAGCCCAGGTCGAGCCTTCGTCCAGGCTTGAACATCCTTAGACGGCCCCTCTCGAAATCGCTTCAGGGTTTCTTCCGGGGTTTCACCTGCCTGTGCGGTGTATTGGTTTCGCAGATCCTCATTCATCTTCCGGATCTTACGCGCCATTTTAACTATGATTTGATCGAGTATCTCGTCTTTGTGGTCATCCACTTCGGAAGCTTCGAACCCCTCGAACAGAGTCTCAAATGTGACTGAAGGGTTGACCACCACGGGTCTCATCTCGGTCATGCTTTGCAAGTTGGGATAGAGATCCACTGCGTCGTAGATTTGAAAAGTTTCCTTGTCGATTTCGTCACATTTGCGGGTCGCGCGTCCGATCATCTGGTCATAGAGGATGCGCGAGTTCACTCGCCTGAGGAAAACCAGGTTCTTAATCGCGGGAACATCGATCCCGGTCGATAGCAGATCAACCGTTACAGCTATCCGCGGATCAGCCTCATTTTTGAACTTACGTATCAATTCACCGGGCTTGTCCACGGACCCAGTGATCTTGGCGATCATGTCGTCGGTAATCTCGATCCCTTCGTTCCTGTAGGCTTTCCTGAGCTGATCCACGACTTCATCTGCGTGGCGATCAGAAGCAGAAAAAACAAGTGTTTTACCCGCGTCTGGGGACAAGATATCTATGCGGCTCGCCAATTCCTCTGAGACGACCCTGTTAAACTCCGGAGATAGGACACGGCGATTGAAGTGTTCAACGTTGAAATCGAGGCGGTCCTCAAGCTCAGCAGTATCGATCTCTCCCGTTTCGGGATTAAGTGCTTCGATGGTCTCGCCTTTTTCGAACTGAATTCCAGCGGCGCTAAGCGCGGTTGTAATTAGATGCGGAGGATCATGGTCGATTAACCAATCATCGATAACTGCTTCGCGATAGCTGTATCTAAATACTGGATCGCCGAATATCTGAGCCGTGTGCAATGCTGGCGTGGCGGTGAGCCCGACGGTCACAGCGTCAAAATACTCGACCACTCTGCGATACTTCGAAACATAATCGTCCTGATCTCGAAATGTTGCTTCCGCATCGCTCATCTCCCGATCGAGTAAATAGCCGCGATGGCATTCATCGATCAGGATCAAATCATACTGGTCAATTGGAGGGCGTTCACTGGGGTCTTTTTCAAGAACCCGCTTCACAAGGCTCTGCACAGTGCAAATGTGGATCTTTGCATCGCGCCCAATTTCCTTCTCGTCGAGGCCGCGCAACCCGAATATCTCCGAAAACGTCTTTGCACCTACCATCCGAGTGGTTTCGAAAGCGCCTTCTGCCTGTTCGCCCAATGCGCTTCGATCGACCACAAAGCAGACTCGCAAGAAGCGCTTTGCCTCGAGCAGGCGGTAGATCATCGCAATTGCTAACTTCGTCTTGCCAGTGCCTGTAGCCATGGCAACAAGCATGCGCCGCTTGTTATCTGCGACCGCCTCCTCGACCTTTTTGATTGCGTTGATCTGGTAGGGACGTAACTCGAACCCAAAATCAAACGGCTTAGATTTGAGCTCCTGTTCTGCCGTTTCACGATCCACTTCCAGACGTTCTTTCAAGCCTTCCGGGGTAATCCAACCCTCCAGCGCTCTGGCGGCGTTTCGGTCCAGACGTGTGTCACGGAACCAGATTCCGCTCTGCGTCGGTATTGTCGGGTAGTAGCTTCGGCCATTGGAGGCAAATATGAAGGGAACCTTGTGGTCACCCCATGGGCCTCCTGCAAATTCAAAACTGCTGTCAGCTTGGACGTCACGCGAATAGCGTGTCGCCTGCGCGTCGAGTGCCGCGGAAACGTTTTTTCGTTTCCTCTTTGCCTCTACGATACCGACGAGTGTTTTACCTATGAATAGGGCATAGTCAGCCGGACCCGATGATGTCGGCCATTCTGCAATGGCCAAATTTCGACCGCGCTCCGGTCTGGCTCCTGACGAGAACCTCAGCTTACTACTATCGACTTCCCAGCCCGTTTGCTTCAACTGTTCATCGATCAATAGGCGAGTGTCATCCTCATCAAAATCCATATCCTTCGCAGAAGAGAAGGCAGCGGAAATGAACCCTTTGTCTGTTTGTCGCTTGGGCTTTGGACCTTTTGAGGCGCGTCTTTCGGCTTCTTCAGCCAATGTTTCATAAATTGCGCGTTCTTCTTCTGCGAGACGAGCCCGCTCTTCGGCATCAAGTGCAGCTTGTTGTGCCCGCTCGAGGGCTCGCTTGTGAATTTCAGCCTCAGATGATCTTTCCTGAAGAAGTTGCTCGAGTTCAGCGGCGCGAGTCTGGAGATCTTCAGTGTCATTGTCTGCAACTTTAGGAGGCGCGAAGGCCATGGTTAAGCCAGGCGAATTCTTTACTGTTGCACGTAACCAGACACCAAGCCGGTGGCACAGTTTTATGGCTTCGAACGCTTGCCTGCGCTCTCCGTCGTAGCCGTGGACTGCTGCATTTCCTCCGAGCCGGAGGCGATGAAGGAGGTCCGTAACTTCTCGAGGCGCAACTTGCTCCCGGCTGATTTCTTTCAGGACATTGTTTAACGTCTCGTTCTGGAGGGGTAGCAGCCCGGCGCTATCCGCAATGACCATGGCCAAACGCTCAGCGAATTGTCTGGTCTTCACCAGAGCCGTGTTTGCGTCATCTACAAAATAGCACTCGGCGAATGTTGCGAGTTTTGCCAGAGGTGGATCAATTTCCTCAAGGTGCGAGAAGTTCTGACTGATATATACATTCAAACGGGTATCAACCTTCCCGGAAATACAGAACAGTGGAATACAGACTGGAACCTACCGGATATGGCAGTCCATGCAACTGTAGGAGCGCAACCAGAGAGTGATTTTCGTTCGCCGTGGCCAACAGATGACAACGTTTGGCGCATCCCCACATTTCCAAACACCGGCCATGATGAATTTCTACCGTTTTCAGGATTGTCGTTCGCCACCCTTCAACGACTGACCGAGGCAGTAACAGCGATTCGATTTTGATAAATTTTGTTCGATTTACGAGGAAATGGTGCTGTTTGGCGTCAAAAAAGGCGTCTTGCGGACAGTGTATACTGCCACCCCTTGGATTCAGAAAAACCCTTGGAAAGCAGTGATCGCAAAAATCAGAACGGAAAATTCTGGGCCAGAATTTTCCGTTTCGTCCTCGTTAACTCACTGTAAAACATTCTTTTCTTGATCTCCCAGCGTTGCTTGTGCATGTGCCGTGGAATGAAAATCGATCCTGACGCACTCACTCCCGCCCGCCGGATTCACAAACGCGGCAAGAACCAAAAGGCGAACTTCCTGTCTGGACACAAGCTGGACGGCATTGTTCAGACGGAAAGCCGGTTTGAATCAGCAGCGACGTATTTGGCCATGATTGATCCGCGCGTGCAGAAAATCCGCCCGCAACCGCTGACCTTCGATCTGGACACCGGGAAGACCTATGCGACGAAGGAGGATCTGACGCTCGAATATGCAGGCTCCGGCACAACGCCACGCGCGTTTACTCCGGATCTCAAGTTGACCCTCAACTGTGGCGGTCACGTGTTCGTCGAGACAAAAAGCGCTTTTTTCATTGCGGACAATCCTGACTACCTCAAGTTGCCCGCTCAACTGGCTAAATTTGGTCACCAGTTGCTTTTGATAACTGAACAGATCCTCACAGAAACGCTCTCGCTAAACGCCAAACACATGAGACCGTATGCCGGGGAAAAATTGTCAAATGCACCTGCATCTGCGATTGCCAACCTTGGAGAGGGTCCATTCACTTTCGCCGACGCAATGCGTGCCACTGGTCTCAGTCAAAGCGACATCATTCGATCTATCCTGACCGGTATCCTTGCTTTCGACATCCAGAACCAAGACCTCGGCCCCAAAACACCCCTGGTGGCCGCGGGTGGAAGCACTGCGCATCTGGAGATCCTTGCGCTATGACAGAGATGATCGAAAAATATGACGGGCGCCAGATTGGCATCGATGGGGTTCAGCATGAAGTCATCGGTCGAGTTGTCGGGCGGTCTGCAGTGCAGCTCAAATCGCCTGAGGGCGTGGTTCACGAGATATCCGACAAAGATTTCCGGCTTCAAATTTCGCGTGGCAATGTTGCGCCTGATGAACAGGCATCAGCTTCTGGTCGATACATAAGTAGCGAAGAGCGATTGAACGCTCAGTTTCGATCTGAAGTCATCAAAATGGCCGAGAGATTGAGGCAAGATGGCTTCAATTGGGAAGAGCGGATCATATTGATGCGTAAGCACTTTCTTGCGGATTTGCGTTTCGCAAAGCATGCAGAAAGGTTTCCTGGCGTCCGGGCAATTCAGAAATGGATAAAGGCACATCGTGAGCAAGGTGACGTTGGCCTCGAAGATGGCCGTTACCGATCCGGAAATAGAACTACTCGCAATGATGCGCTTTTCGAAGAAATTGTCCTCGATATTCTGGAAGAGCAGTATCTGAAAACGGACCGCAAAACGGCGAAGGCAGTCTGGAGAGATGCCCGGGCTGTTTATCTTGAGCGCTGTGCCAACTATGACATCGAACCTCAACCGCATGGCCAAAAGGTTGTTGATCGGATCATCCGCAGCCTGCCGCACGCCGATGTTGTGAAAACACGCGTCGGCGGTCACGAGGCTAAAATGCGGCTCTTGCAAGCGGGTCACTTTGCGCGAGTAGAAAGGCCATTCGAACGCGTGGAGATGGACAGCACTCAAGTCGACCTGTTTGTTGTTGTCGACGACAAAGGAACAGTGAGCCGACCATGGGTTTGTGCGGCTATTGATTGCGCGACAGGAATGTGCGTCGGCATGCAACTCAGCCTGAAAGAACCGGCGTCCGTTCTGACTGTCCAGACTCTGAAGGAAATGATGCTGCCCAAGTCAGACAGATTCTTTGACGAGTTCGAAATCGAAAACAGGTTTCCATATTACGGGCGCCCAATGGATGTCGTGACGGACCAGGGCAGCGAAAACTCAGGGGATGTTATCGAAAGTGCCGTCAAAGCTGCTCTTTTTGAGTTGAATCCGAACCTACCTGGAACCCCACAAGGCAAGCCTTTCATCGAGCGGTTCTTCAGGACGTTGAATATGTTCCTAACCACTCTGCCTGGAGCAACCGTCACTGCCGAAATAAAGGGTAAAGACCGGATTAAAAAGGCGATGAAAGAGGCGCGGCTCACATTTCAGGAGTTTGAGACCGTCATGCAGAGATGGCGGCACGACGTCTTTGCAACGACCCCGCAGCGCCGAATTGAGTCCGCGCTGAGGACCACAGAAAGTCCCCTGAAATGTGCTCAAAGGCTGAGTGAGGATTTCTTTGTCCCCGAGCCACCTACACCCGATCAAATGAACCAGATGTTTTTCGGTGGCCGTGCCACTCGCAAACTGCATCGATATGGTATCGAGTTCGAGCGCATCCAATATTCGTCGAGCGCTCTTCGGAAGCTGTTCGAAGAGATCGGCGGTGGCCAGGAACTTTCCATCCGTCATGATCCAACAGATATCCGCGCCATTGGGGTCATTCACCCAAGTGATCAAACGATGATCATTGTTTCCGCCAAAGATGCCTTCATGCCAGCCATCTCATTATCTGAGTTGAAGCGGATCCGAAAAACTTTAGCACCGGATCCCGAAGAATTCCTGTCGGGGCAGAGGGTTCTGGCGGCGATAGCCAAAAAATTCCACCATGGAGACAAACCATCGGGCACGAAACGCAAGCAGCGTGTGAAAAAGAACGCTCAGCGTAGGCGGGACGCAGAGATCATCGAGAACTCGAAAACGCCCCATACAGCCACGGAAGAAATTGAACAGGCTATTGGTGACATTTCGAATGACACTCGAACCATGCTTTCCCGACCCAAGTCACTGCCGCAAATCGAACGGAGATCGAAGCCGTGACCAGCAAGTTTGACCCGAGCCTGCTGGATATCCGTATCCGGCATCGCGCATATCAGGACAGCTTCGATGAGATGCTCAGTGCCGTCAAATTGGCCCGGCATCAAACAGGTGCAATCATTCCACTGCTTGGACCAACCCGATGCGGCAAGACTGATCTTCTTCATGATCTCCAGGATGCTCTGAAGCGCACCACCCAAGGTCCGGGAAAGACGGTCCCATCCCCGAACTTCGGACTTGAGACCATTCCTGCGAAACCCAATGATCTGGATTTGTATCGCACCATGCTGCGGTCGTTCGGCTACTCCTATGGGCCACGTGAGCGTATCGGCGATCTGCGAACGCGATTGATTCAGAACGTGCACGACGAGGGGCTTGAGATCATTGCTTTGGATGAATGCAATCATTGTGCGGAAACCGGTGCCAACCTCTCGGCGCGCGCGACGGGCGACCATTTCAAGCGACTGATAGACGATGCCGGGGTAATATTGATCCTGGCGGGATTGCCGAAGTTTCAGAAGATCATCGATGAAAACGAGCAATTCCGCGAGCGATCGCTGAAAACAGTCCACATCCTCCCATATTCCTGGAGCAGCGAAGATGACCGGATGGCCTATTCTGAGGCTGTCTTCAGTATCTTTGACCTATTGGGTCAATGCGACGTTAAGATCGATTTCGATGAAGGTGAAATGGCGGTTCGGCTCTACGGGTTGTCTGGCGGTCGCGTTGGGCAAGTGCTCCGTATCTTGAAGGGCGCTTCGGCCGTCATGAAGGACAAGGTGATGACGTTTCAGGACGTTGTTCGAGCCGCGAGGCAACTGGTTCAGGTTCAGGCTATGCCGGAATGGTTCCTCCAACCAGAACTCCCAACTGACACCCAATTGGCCAGATCCTACGTAGCAGTCATGCACGAAGCGGAACTTCCGGTTGAGCCAAACACTGTCAGTGACCTGGAAGCTGTCGGAGCGACCGGGTAGGTGCCCCCCAGATCGATTACACCTGAACCCGATGAGAGCCTTGTCGGTTTCCTTCGCCGCGAGGCACGCGAACATGGCTACCTGCATGTGTCGGAATTTTTCGGGCTCCTTGGGCTGCCATATGGCCGCCCGATGGTGGAAGCCCTGCCCAGGGTAGCTGATAAGCTCGGTGTCCCACTCCACCAACTGGAGGCGATCGCGCCGGCGGAACCAGCGACGCAGCGAACTCTGCAGTGGCGTTTCCAGCGCACGCACATAGATCCATATTGTCCGATTTGCCTCAAGGAGAACAGGTTCTGGAGGCAATCCTGGCGGCATTGCCTGGTCAGCGCCTGCCCCACTCACCACACGCGACTGGAAGAGACATGCCCTCGTTGTGACGCCGTCATAACGACAAAAACCGGCGGTCTGCAGACATGTGAGTGCGGTCAGGACCTCTCAGACAGGCTGGCGGTAGAGGCCGATCCCTTTGAAATCTGGATAAGTGAGTTGTTCGCATCTGGGAGATGCAGGTCATCTATCGCGTTTGGTTTCGGGCCGTGGTGCGATGATGCCCCGAACGATTTGGCGTCTTTTGTCTATTTCGCAGCTACTGGATCCGCTGAAACAAGAACCGGGAAGAAGGGCAAAACACCGCTGCCCAAAAACCTGGAAGAGGCGAGATCGTTTCTTCGCCTTGCCGAACCTCTGTTTCAGAACTGGCCCTCAGGCTTCGATGAGCACGTTCGTATTCGTCTCGCTGAGGGAGATATATCCGCAAACAGCGCTCCAGCGCAGTTAGGCAAATGGTATCAGCGTTTGATGGCCTTCCGGGGCGAAGCCTATAAGCCGTTCCATGATCGACTTCACCAGACTGTTGGTCAGCACTTTGAAGGCTCCTACTCGGTCGGTGTATCGGGTGACCGAGCATGGATCTCCGCGGCCGAGGCAAGTCGGCAGCTTGGTGTGAGAGCAGAACGCGTTGTGGCAGCTGTTGCTGCTGGCGCGCTCCGTGGCCGTCAATCAACATCAGGCTACGGACACAAACATACCATGGTGTCTCGAGACGAAGTGGAGGTTCTGATTGCAGGTCGGGATAACTTCCTCTCAGCGAAAGATGCAATGGCGTTCCTCGCCGTTGGCAAAAATCAGTTCAATCTCATGCAGGAAGCCGGAATGGTTGTGCGTGAGGACGCCGATGCGTTGCCTGCCTTGGTGGGTGGTCCTTTCGATCTGAGAAAACTGAAAGCTATACAAGACCAAATTCGCATAGGGGACCGCGGTGAATGTCACAGAGAAGCAGTAGTTTTCCGAGACATCAATCTTCGCAGAACGACGGATCGGTCGGCGCTTCTCGCGTTCTACAAGCGCATTTCCGAAGGAGCCATTGCGCCCGCTTTTGCAGATCAGGACAGCAGATTGGGTGACTTCCGATTTGCGGTCGATGATATCACTCGCGCGCTGCAGCCCAGTGCTATGGCCGTTCAGTGGACTGCGCATCAGGTCGCAGAGATCACAGGATGGAAGCCAGAAGTGGTTGTTCATTGGTGCAGGCTCGGGCTTCTTGCATCAGCTACGTCATCACATGCGTCCAAAGAGAAATTCCTGGTATCCCCAGAGGATTTGTGTGCTTTTCAAAGAGAATTCATCCCGGTGGCTGATTTGGCCCGCCAGCAAGGGTCGTCAGGAAAAGCGCTCAGGAAACGTATGGAAACTGCCGGCATCAATCTCATTGGTGAGAAGTCGGTTGGCACAACCAACCGAGGCGCTCTGGTTAGGATCGCTGATTTGGTGTTCGCTCGACAATCTCAGTAGTCTTTTGTCATTCTGCTGTGCGGAAAACCTTGTGATTAGGGACTAAAATGGCTGACATAGGAAGCCAAAACAAGAAAGAGCCCACGACAAAAAGCATTGCTGGGGACCAGCCCTTTACCAAATTTGTTGCACCCTTCAGCTAACCGGCTGGAGGGTGATTTTCTTTATTTATTGCCTTCATTTTTTACGGGTTTGACCATAGGTTCCCGGTAGAAATTTCAAAGGATCAGAGATGATTTATCAGTTTTTCCAAGAGGGACAAGTTGGGCCTAAGTATAAGTAAGAGCAGACTAATTCTCTTTGACGCGAGACACGAAGAAAGATTGAATACATCTCTAACCACCAATCCAACGCTTAAACGGCGTCATGAGATGGAAATCTTTAGCTTCTATCGGCGCCAGAAGGCCAGGGAAAACGATGGAGACGGAAATCCCCTTATCTATGCTCTAAAGGACATTTTTGACTATTCGATTCCGCCTTGCCACAGGAAATTCCTGTTGTTTGACCGGACAGAGACCATTTTTCAAAAGTTTTCGGATCGTATAGACGCAAACTACATAATGGGAGTTCCTTCGAGCCACTCATTGAGTAATGATCTTTCGCTTGCATGCTCACATTGGTGTGGTGTTCCACATATGACCTTTGGATTTCTTCAGAAGAAAACCAACGATGAAATACTGAGGGATGCTGCTGCGAATCCCCCAACGATTTCATCGAAACCACTTAGGAAGCGATACCGCGTTTCCCTATCCCAAATCCGAAAGCTTCCGCCATCTGCGTCTTTTGTGATGAAAGACATTCATCCCAGGCTCCGTGGTTTCTTCAACCCCCTTCGTGTGAATGGGTCTGTCCCGAAACTGGCCGGAGAAAAGGTCTTGATTGTCGATGATTTGTATTCTTCTGGGACTTCAATGAGATGCTGTGCCGAAGTTTTAAGAAGCCAGGGAGCAACTGTTGAGCAGGGAATATGCCTTCTTAGCGGACTCAGGTGATCCATGAGTTGTTAGCACTTTTTTGTTGAATCTGCGCTAAGCTGGGCGTATCTTACAGATCAATAGGGCGAATGCCTGACCGTGCGTATGCCTCACGGTCGTTAAAAATACTCCGCTCCGCAAGGTGCGGTAGGTCCGAGCCAGCGCCGACGAGAACGTCATGATGGGGCCAACCTCTAAGCGGGAATACCATCGGATTAGGTATCGGCTGATCAAGTTTTTAAGGGAGAGCTGAATTGCTCTCCCTTTCCTTTTTTGCGCCCGTTTCGCAAAAAGATCGTATGCTACGACTTCAGAAAAGCGCTGGTGAATTGACATCAGGAGAACAGATCCTTCGCGCTAACCTTGCCTTTGGCCAACCCCAATTTCATCGCTGGGGTTTCCTTTGTCATGCCGCCGCCTATCCAATTATGGGAGAAGCGGTAAATATCGACGATTTTGATCATCATCTCGGGATTGTAGAGATTGTATTTGTGCCAGGCCTAGCCGTTGCCGCTGGGTGTGTGCAAAGGGCGCTCGGCAAGCTTCAGGTTGCTGCGGATCTTGTGGAAATATGCATCGACGCTCCTGAGGGTGCTCAGGGGTAATGAATTACGTTTTCAACTCATCCTTAGAGTTGATTGCCCTTGGTCTCAATTGGGGATCTGCGACGAACACTGAAACCATACATCAGTGTTGCAATTGTGAAATTTTTTGTAAGCTATCTTGTTCCCGGCAGGCATCAAGTCCATATTCGGCGTTGGGTGAACCCCTGACCTGTCGCCGGGTCAAACCTTCTTTCATTCTTGGTGGTTGGACTTCAATCACACAAAGCTAAACAACTTCGATCAATCAGATCCTGGGTTGTGTGTAATCGGCGACTGCGACTCCCTGGAGAACGGCTATGATCGAAACGAAGATCAAATTCCATTTTTGCGAAACCGACCTGGCGCTACTGAAAGCGGCTGCCGAGCTGCATCATCGGGCCATTTCGCCTACACATCGTCTTGAAATTTTGGCCCGAGGATGCGGCTTTAGGACCCTGGCATCGCTTAAGGCGTCTCTGACCAATTCGCGTGGGAGTGAGATTGAGTTTGACCTGGACCCTGCCGCAGCATCTGAATTCGCAAACGAGCGTGGACACAGTTTCACAGCTTTCGACCTTTATGCCGTGCTCGCGACAGCCGCTCGGCCGAAAGTTGCCCGGGAAAACCCACTTCTTCACAATTGGGGTTTTGGGTTGGGGTGTTTGGAGCCTAAGCGAAACGAACGCGAGCAGATCGTCGCGGGGTTGCCCATCGAAGAGCGGTGGAGCGCTGTGCAAAACGCAATCCAAAATGACCTGAGTGAGCGCCGGATAGATCTTATGCAGATCCAACCTCAGCGCGAATTTCTTCAAGCCTTGGCATTCACCTCGTGCATCAAACCACTCAAGAATCCAAACATGCGTCACACAAGTTACGGCTTGAAACACATCGCCGAAAAACTTGCGTTTTCTTTGCCTGGGGAAGTTCTGCTTTCAGAGAGCTATGTCAGCAACACCAATCTGATTGCTGCTGCGCTTTATTCAGGGTTCCACGCTCACTCTCCGGAGTATGTGCAGGGCTATTTGAATAGTAGCCCAAACCCAGAGTTCAATATGTCAGAGCGGTCGATCAAACCTTTGATCGAAGAGCGTGATAGAAGGCGCCGCGCTGCATGACACAAAGAACAGGAGAGGCCTACCTGGCCTCTCCTGTTATGGGGTTGTTTTACGGATACGCATCCCTCACGCGTTCTATGTCGGGAGAATGCCTCGCAATTAGCAAAAATATCCGCTCAAATCCACGGCAGCTTGGCCAGCCAGGTTTTGGCTGCTTTGACTGACAAACGTGCCTCATCGTCAGCGTGAGATAACAACCACACATCCCGTGCCATACCCGATCTCGACGGCTCTGCGCCGATACAACGAAACCTTTTGTCCGCGCCGCAGACCAGCTTCGGCAGGACAGCTTTCCCATAGCCTCGGGCCGCCGCCTCCAGAGCGGTATCGATGTCCGAAACCCGGAAACTGCTTGGGCGCTGTTTGAGGTGCTTGCGAAGTTCCTCTGTCCATCGCGCCTGCGGAAGGGAGGCGGATGCGTCGTCATAGCAAATCCAGTCAGCGCTATCCTGCTGTTCTGGTGTCAGCTGCGATCCGCAAAACACATCAAACTCAAGTCCGCCGAGTTTTTGGGCTTTTGTCGCCAAACCGCCCTGTTCGGGGCGGGAGAAACGGATGGCCAGATCAGCTTCTCGTTTTGTCAGGTCTATGTTTCGTGCTTCAGGAACCAGCTCGACGGTCAGGTGTGGATGCTTGTCGCCCAGCTTTCCGAGGTGAGGCAGAATGACGTGATTGATGATCACGGGAACGGCGCTGATCCTGATCGTGCCTCCAACCTGGCCGGAGGACTGGTCCAGATGCTCTCTTAGCACCGTGTTTTCGCGTTCCATGGTTTCAGCGTGATCGAGTATTTGCTGCGCTGCTTCCGCCAACTGGTGGCGACCCACTTCATTTCGGACAAAGAGGGTCACTCCCAGCGCCTGTTGCAGCCGTTTCAAACGCCGTGCGACCGTCGTTTCATTCACACCGCACCGCCGCGCCGCGTCTGACAGCGTGCCCGTTCTGTGCAGCGCGAGCAGATATTTGAAATCATCCCAATCATGAGCCTGCATTCTTGCAGAATAGATTGGCAAAGGGGCTTTGCCAAACAGCAACTTTGCCCTGCCATAATCACTCGGCACAGCAAAGTGAGGGTCCGCAATGAAATTCATAGTCCTGTTTGAAGATGCCACGGATGCCGATCCCGGTATTCGGGCGGCTCTCATGAAGGAGCATATAGCTTTCCTCGAAGACAACGCCGAGGCCGTGGAAGCCGCCGGACCCCTGACGGACGGCGAGAACAGAGGGCGCGATGGTCTTTGGATCGTTGAGGCAGAGGATCAAAGTGAGGTCGTGAAGCTGATCCACGCCGATCCGTTTTGGCCGACGGGTCTCAGGGCCTCCTTTTCCATTCTGCCCTGGAAGCAGGTTTACCGGGACGGAAGGGGGCTGATCTCTTCCTGAGGTTTGTGAGGGACCGTCTACTATTCAGTTCCGATTGCCAGCATGAGCGGCAGAACACACGGCGACTGTTGATTTCGTCCAGGTCACTTTTTGCATGAGATATCAACGGGCGGTATCTGCAATTTTCAGCCGCCGCCTGGCTCCGTCGGCTTCTGGCGAAGTCCTTACCAAACATGGCTCTGGGCCTCGTTTTGGATTATGGTCTCAGAATGGACAGCAAGCTCCAATCTCTCAGCCGCGCCGACCTGATTGCACTTCTGCGCAAGTTTGTTCCTGCAGACGAATTGGAGCGCTGTCTGGACGATTTGCTGAAACAGAAAATCAAAAGATCAAATGTTTGGTGTCGTGACAGCGCAGAAGCAGTGGCTGAAGAAGCTGTTGCCGCTTCAGCAGTGGGTGCCATTCTTGAAAGGATTGAGGATGGCCGCCACCCAAATTTCGACGTTCCAGGCGAGCTGAAACCCAAAAGGGATGCTCTAACGGAGGCAATCGAGACAGATACCGATGCAACGACCGAGGGTGAGGAGGATGCTTGATTTCTGGTTGCCAAGGGCAAGCAATTGACGGGGCTTGTATCATTGCCAATGCATTGCCGATCTCAACAGTGCAGCTTGTGCTTGTGGTGAGCGACAACCATTGTTTCATAGATGGATTGCTCAGGACCGTTGCCCTCCATCACCATGTTCATTCAGTAAGCCCGCTGGGTTCAGCTGCCCGTCCGTTTTGCAAGTATCGCGGTCGGATTAGAAACCCAGGTATTGCGCTGGAACGAAATCCGTCAACCAAACCGCATTGTCCGCCCGATAGAACGCATAACCATCCCGATGCATACTGCCAGTTTCTATTCGAAGGACGGTCGGTTTCCCGTGCCGTTGCCCTACCTTTTCAGCGGTTTCAGGATCAGGAGAAAGGTGGACCTGTTGCCGCCTACCTGGTTTCAGACCTTCGCTGAATATGCTGTCGAGATTTGATCTGGCAGTGCCATGATACAGGGTTTCCGGCGGCGCTACGGCTTCGAGACCCAAATCGACCTCAACGGAATGCCCTTGGGCGGCCCTTATAAGAGTTCCATCCTCCGAAAGCGTGAACCGTCGTTTATCGTTATCCTCGACGATTTTGCGCAGCTCTGTGACACTCAGTGGCTGACCGATGCGTTTCATCCCCCGCAAAAGATCGTCAATACGCACCCATCCGCCCGGCATCAGGGACAAGCCCACGAGTTCGGGCTCGTGTCTCAGAATCCGTGATAAGGTCTTGCTTTGTTTCGACATGATCGGCGCTTCCGAATTTTCGCTGCATTTGGACGGTTCCGGCCCGGATGTGTCAACATGCGATTGGCGAGATTGACCGGCTTTACGCGTATCCCTTGTCTGGCGGGTATGGCGATGACGCTGCAAAGGGTGCCCGGACAGGCAATTTTTGGTAGCATGGCATCGATTTCGAGGGGTTGGTTGGGAAAGGAAGCAGTATGAGCGTCGAAGAACTGAAGCAGGAGATCCTGGAGGAGAGGCCAGAACTCAAAGAGTTTCTCGCACAAAACCAGGAGAAGACGGACCTTGCCCTGGAGCTCTTGAAACTGAGAAAGCTGGCGGGGCTCACGAAAGACGCGCTGGCGGATGCCTCGGGACTCTCCGTCGAACAGATCGATCGGCTTGAGGCACCGTCCGGTGATCTGCCTTCCGAGAATGAGGTGGAGCTCTATAAATCGTCTTGTCGGCAGCATTCCGGGCGTTGATCATGACGGGCCGCCGAATGGAAGTGGTCGGAGCAGACATCACTGCCGGTCTCGGGATCAACGCAAGGGGATAGAAGCGCGTGAACGCGCATCGGTGTCGGTTCGGCGAGTTGCCGCTGGTCAAAGACTTGACCAGCGCGGATGTTGAGAACATCATCGCCTCGGTAAGAGAATTGAAACAAGACAATGGGATGAGCGGAGCAGTGCTTTTGGACAATCGCAGATGGATCGGGCTGATGCTCGTCGCGGCCGGCGTGTTCGTCGCTGCTCTGCTTTTGTCCGGCGGTGTTGCTGAGGCCCATGGAAAACATGAGCCCTCCGTGGTGCCTGTCGAAGTTCAAACGCACGCTGAACATGCTGCAAAGGACCACCAGGGCCATTGTCACGGTGGGGCGTTCTGCAGCGGCCCTGCGATCGTTCAGCAGTCAGTTCTGACTGCGGATTTATTCGGATGCAGTGAACGGTATGGACTGCCGCGCGCGACGAAGGGCATCCCGGTTGTTTCGAATTTTGATCCGCCCCCACCCAAATCCCTGATCTGATCCGTATCCGCACACGCCTTTTGCGTGATGAGATAACTCAGACGGGGAAATCCGATGAAAACTGAAAAACTGTTGCTGGGCGCGGTGGCTGCGTCCGTTCTGGCTGTGGCCAGCCAATCGGTGTTTGCGCATGGCGGAGCTACCGGCGTTGTCAAAGAACGCATGGATGGCATGGGCGTGATGAAAGAGGCGATGAAAGTGCTGACGCCGATGATGCGGGGGCAGGTCGATTATGATGCAACCGTTGTGCGCGAATGGTCGGAGGATATCAGCCGCCATGCGGGCGAGGCGCTCACCAAATTGTTCCCCGAAGGCAGCCTTGATGCACCATCCGAGGCGAAGCCAGAGATCTGGCAGGACTGGGAGGCGTTTTCGACCTTGGCCGATCAGCTGCGTGTGATGGCAGACGGATTGGCGGAAGCTTCCGAAAACGGGTTGATGATGGCCGGCGAAACGCCAGCTGTCGGCGATATGATGGGCGGTCAGGGCAGCTCAATGATGGGTGGCACCATGATTGGGGGTGGCATGATGGGTGGCGCCGCAGAATTCGACACGATGGATATGTCGCAGATGCCGGCCGACGGGGTTTTCACCATGATGGGACAGGTCTGTTCGGCCTGCCATACACGCTTTCGGGTCGAGAAATAGGCCAGGACGATGCGTATGTTCTATCGTCTGGGGCTGGCTGGCGCGGTTATCGCCGCTGTTGGCGTTGCCGGCCTGATGGCTTGGCCGATCGGCCAGCCTCTCGCGCCCATCACCCTGGAGGGGGATGTCGACCGCGGTGCTTATCTGGCCCGCGCTTCCGGCTGCATCGCGTGTCATACCGATTTCGCGAAAGGCGGAGCGCCACTGGCGGGTGGCATGGCGTTGGAAACCCCGTTTGGCACGCTGTATTCGCCGAACCTCACCACCGACTCTGACCACGGGATTGGAGGGTGGACTCAGGCGCAGTTCACTCGCGCCGTCCGCGAAGGGGTCTCGCCTGACGGGCATGCCTATTACCCGGCTTTCCCTTATCCTTTCTATGCGAATTTCTCGGATCAGGAGATTGCCGATCTCTGGGCCGCGTTCCAGACCGTGCCACCTGTCGCTACACCGTCTCGCCCGCCCGAGATGAGCTTTCCGTTCAACCAACGCTGGGGGCTGAAACTCTGGCGGGCCGCCTATCTTCAGCCTCCACGGACAGGACCGTTGGCGGGTAAGGACGCGGTATGGAACCGCGGTCGCGAACTGGTCGAAGGGGCCAGCCATTGCGCGGCCTGCCATACGGGACGCAACTTCGCAGGCGCGCGCAAATCCGACACAGAGCGCTTCCAGGGCAGCGATGCGCTTCCAGGCGGTGAGAAAGCACCAGCCATCGATCACCTGACATTGGCGGGCAAGGGATGGGACGTGGCCAGCCTGGCCTATGCCCTGCGCACCGGCATCACGCCCGAAGGGGATGCCTTTGGCGGGTCCATGGGGGAAGTCGTGCTTTACGGCACAAGTTTCCTGACCGAGGCCGACCGGACGGCGATCGCGACCTATCTGATGGACGAACATGAAGGGGGATGAGGCAATAAAAACCGGATCCATCTTTGCATTTGTCCTGGCCGGGATTGTCGTCATCGGTGCTGCGGTCGCGTGGCTCGCGCCATCAGGCACGCAGGCAGGACCGTCAGTGCAACCGAAAACGTCCGATGTTGACGAGGGCGCGGTGCTCTATGCAGAGTTTTGCGCCTCCTGCCACGGCGCTGAACTGGAGGGGCAGCCCAATTGGCGCGCTCCAAATGAGGACGGCACCTTGCCTGCTCCGCCGCATGACGAGACCGGCCATACATGGCACCACGGGGATGCGCTGCTGTTTGACTACACCAAACAGGGTGGTGAAGCAGCGCTGGAAGCCCGTGGCGTGTCTGACTTTGCCAGCGGCATGCCGGGATTTGGCGACAGCCTGAGCGACAAGCAGATCTGGGACATCCTGGCCTATATCAAATCCACCTGGCCCGAGCGCATCCGCGAGATGCAGGCGGTGCGCACTGAAAGCGAACAGATGCAGGGCGGCTCATGACCGCCCGCTTGACACATATCATGACACTTGCCCGCGGTTTCGGTCACAAGATCCATCGTCACACCGCAGGCGCGAAAACGGAAAGGAAATGACATGACCACCCCGACACTCGACCGCCGCCTCTTCCTGGCTGGCCTCGGAACCTCCGGCATCGCTCTGGCCTCGCCTGCTCTGGCAACTGCCAAGCCGCGGGTAGAGGTCCTCAAGGACCCGAACTGCGGGTGTTGCGGTGCTTGGATCGACATCATGCAGCGCGACGGGTTCGAGATGGAGGTGCAGAACGCCTCCTGGGAGACCTTGTCTCAATATAAAGCCACCAAGGGTGTCTCGGAGGAGATGGCCTCCTGCCACACCGGACTGGTCGAGGGCTACGTCATCGAAGGCCATGTGCCGCCAACCGATATCCGGCGACTTCTGGCCGAGCGCCCTGATGCGATTGGTCTGTCCGTTCCCGGCATGCCCTTTGGCTCACCCGGCATGGGGCCGGAGAGTGAGCGGGAAGCCTATTCGGTCTTCCTGATCCGCAAGGATGGCTCGACGGAGGTGTTCAGTCACTACGCGGCGGCCTGAACCGCGGCATCCGGTTTGTGGGTATCAACGGCGGGTCTCCTGGCCCGCCCTTTCTTGCGTCATCTCGGGCAGCTCATGTGAGTTGTCTTCGCTGCCTGCGTCCGGTTTTGCTGTTCCGAAATCTGGCCTGCTGACGGGTCAGGCAGGGGATGAAACGCGCAACCCCGGCGGGAACCCCGCCACCGTAACGAACCGGGAACGTCGCTGAACGGGTGTTATGTGAAGCGATCTGCGGTTGAGTGACGGGCAATCATCCGACCATGTAGAATTAGTCCCGTTACCGCTCAAAATAGCTCGCTGTGGGAGCCAAGGCGAATAAGGGACAGCTTCTCTTCAGTCATGGTGTAGATTAGCAGCAAGTCGGGTTTCACATGGCACTCGCGGAAACCTTTCCAATTTCCGCTAAGCGCGTGGTCATTCGTGCGAACCGGCAGCGCATCCCCCTGCACAAGGCTCTCAATTATTGGCCTGAGAAGGTTATCCAGTTCGGCGAGCTGTTTCAGTTCGCGTTTGTAGTCCTTCTTGAACTTCGTGGTGCGTTTTACTGCTTTCATTTCGTGGCGGCTTTCTTCCTACGGCGGAGCACGGGCTTCTTCTTGTTGGCACTTTTTTCAGGTGCGGGCGGAGGAACGACACCCGGCTCAGGGATGGTTTCCATGTCATCTGTCATGTCCTTGGCCCCAATGTCGTAAGCCCATTCGAGAAGAGTGTTATAGCTCGCTTCCAATAGGCCGGGCGTTTTCAGTTGATGATGCCACCGCAACACGAGGTGCGGGTTCCAAATGATTACATTCGTAATTGGACCCGCCCTTCCTGGTTTGATGTCGATGAAACGTAGCTCGTGCAGTTTCTTCATACGCGTGGACCAAGTGTGTTCAGCCCGCTGACCCGAAAACCCAGATGCATAGGCCAGATAAGAAGCCTTGCCGATGACGACGTAAGAGTTGTCCCACGTATTGCACCAAAGCGTTTGATACGTGGAAGAAACAGGTGCACCGCTCGTCATTTCATCCATAATTCTTAGGATCATGGGAAAGGTTTTCGGAATCGTGGCGAAGCCTTTGTTGGCCAGTCGGTGCCACAAATGTGGTTCCACCCCCGGCCACAGGTTGTCCCGCATCGCCAACTGTTTCTTAGCGATTTCTCGCCCTTCTCGTGTTGTTGCCATCTTTGGGCCTCCAATTTTTCGAACTGAATTCAGTAATGAAGTAAAAATATATAAAAAACAATGATTTAGATATTTTTTCGGGATCAGTAAAGTGCACGATCTCCAACAACTCATATACTTGAGTTTCAACAGCTAATGCATCTCGGCGGCATACTTGCAATAGATGTAGATTTGATATTCGATTTTAATGTTTGTTTTCAGATGGTTAAAGTTTTTGACACAGTGCTCATGTGTGCTCGTAGTCCTCAGCGTGCTGCTTGTTCTCAATGTGCTCACGGGAAAGGGGTGTGGGGGAAGGGGTAAAACCTCTTGACTTCGCGATGATCGGGGTGCATTTGTGTGGCTACAATGTAGCTACAAGTTGGAGGGGCTAATATGCCCACAGAAGTTGTTCGGGCGCGCATTGATCCTGAGCTGAAAAAAGAAGCCGTTTCTGTCCTTAACAAGATGGGGCTTTCTGTTTCAGACGCTATTCGGCTCACGTTGATCCGTATCGTTGAGGAACAAGCGATGCCGTTTCAGGTTAGAGCTCCGAATGTTGAAACCCAGCGAGCGATGCAGGCTGCGCTGGACGGAGATGTGGAGAGTTTCCGGACAGTCGATGAATTGTTCCGGGATTTGAACGACGAAGAGGGATAGCTAACACGGTTCAATAGAGAACATGAAAGGCAGCATTTGAGCGCTCACCTATTGTGGCATTGCCCATGTCTTAATGAGAGTGAATGAAGCAAGGGCAGGATAAATGCAACCGCAGGCGCGGTGGTTCTGCCTGAAGCGTGCGCTGTCATTCCCAAATCCGGCCGGCTGCCAGGGATTGACGGAAAGGCGAAAATGTCCAAGTCCGGAGGCAATGCGATTTCGCTTTCTGCGTCTCCCGACGAGATCCGTAGCGCCGTCCGGGCCATGTTCACGGACCCAAACCACTTGCGTATAGAGGATCCGGTCAGGTCGAGGGCAATGTGGTCTTCACCCATCTGGATGCCTTTGATGAGGCCAATGATGATCTGGCAGATATCAAGGCGCATTATCAACGCGGCGGCCTTGGCGATGGTAAGATCAAGGCACGGTTGGAAGACATATTGCAGGCGTTCATTGCACCCATCCGCGAGCAGCGGGCGCATTTGTCTGAACACCACGATTATGTTCTGAATGTTATCCGGAACGGCACTGAGCGGGCCCGCGAGCGAACTGATGCGACGAAGCGCGAAGTCGTGAGTGCTCTGGGGTTGTTCCAGCTCCGAGAGTGCAATCACGGAGAGACCTGAGTGACGGCGGGCCGGGAATCTCCATCATTTCTCACAAGCCTTGGTTACGCTACGCCCCCCGAGAAATCCAAAAATCGGGTTGTCTTGGAAAAGCTTCCAGAAAAAGAATTGTTGTAAAACAAAAGCCTACCACGTGGTTACTCCGAGCCCTTTTGCTGTTGCCGAGAGCCACGAGTAAAATTTCTCGTATGTGTGATGACCATGCAAAAAAGCTCTTGGGGCGACGGGAAACCGAAGATCGTTTGTTGCGTAAAGCTGCCAGAGAATGCGTCGCATCTGCGTTGCACAATGCGTTGTCACCTGATGAGCCTACTAAAGAGGAAGAATATGGGATCTGGGCTGATGCATTTGTGGAGAATTCGGCGCACGTGACTCCTGAATGTGGGCCGTATTCACAAGGCGCCGAGTTTCTGGTGCTGGGATCGGAGACGCAAGCGGGGAGGATCAGATGAATATGAAAGAAATCAAAATTAGGGAGCTTAAGGAGGAGGATCGGCTGGCTATCGAGAGGCGCGCTGACAAACTGCGGGTGCTATACGACATTGTCAAAGATAGGTTTGATGGCGCCCATGTCAGTTTCGAACAGCACGCCGGATCGGACCGAAATTCTGTATCCTCGTTTATCGTTATGCGCGTCGACTCGAGTGTCATACCGTCAGCGAGGACATTCATTGAAGCTGCGCTTCCTGCGATCGGCATCTCGATCATTTGTGAACGTCGTGACGCCTTTGAGATCATGCTGCGGGATGAAGCCGCGAGCGCAGACGAAAAGGCGGAGATGCTGAGAGTTTTGAAGGACGCGGGATGCGCATGAATCTCGAGGAAATTGCGGTAGAAAACACATTCGTAACCGCAGCCACAACGATTGTCCTGTGGCGGGATGTCAGATCTCTGAGATGGTCATTGTGATCACCGATACCTTGATCGATGACTACTTTGCTGACCTGGTGTCGACCACACCAATAGGTCTTATTGCCGATGGGCTTGAGTTTGGTTGATCCACAGAGGTTGGAGGCCGGTTCGCTTTTAGAGGTCCCAAAAGGTCAGTTCAGGCGGTTGTTCCGGTTGCCGTGCGATACTTGAACATCCTTTTACCCTACAATGAATTTATTGTAGGGTAACCGGAACCTTTGATGTCATATCTCGGCAGGCAGCTCGTCTGTCTCTGAGTTGCTGACTTTCATCAGCTTCTCCTTCCGTCGCGCCATGGTTTCATGCCATTCCTGAGCTTCGCGATCTTTGAAGAATTCAGCATCGGGTGCGAGTCGTGCCACAGCGTCTTCCACCTCATCAAGCGAAACGCGAAAGAACTCTTTTCTCATGTTCGCCATGTTCACGCGTTGCTCCGCAAACTCCTTGTGGAGCGCCGCTTCCAGTGCCGGTGCCCCTTCAGAATAGATCATCGCATGCGTGTCGAAGCCGAATGGCACGCTGGCATCACCCAGCTCGCGAACCCGATCGTTGGGATCAAGGCGCCGGGTCAGGCCGATTTTGACCAGGTCCTCCCCAAATGAACCGACATTAGAAATGACATAGACGTATCCGGACTTTGTCATCTCGGCCATGGCACGGGCGCGCTCGCTGTTCGCGTGAGCCTGTTCCAAGGCAGTTTCAAGCTCCTGAATTTTCATCTGCATGGCTTCACTGGTCTCACCGCCACCGGCTTCGTTGCGCGCTTTTTCGAGCAGCTCCTGATATTTCCGCTCTTCTTTCTCAGCGGCTCGTGCCTCCGCGAGAAGCTTCTTCTCTTCACGCTCCGCCCGAGCAAGTTCGGCGCGTTCGTCTTTCTCCGCCTTCAGTTGTTCACGGTATTCATGGGTCAAATGCAACTCGTCAATTTTGAGCGCCACGTATTCCTCATTGATGTGAAGATTCATGGAGGTGTTCTCTTTGGAGATCGCTTTCGAAGCATTCAATATTCGCTTTTCCATGGCGACCACATTGTTCCAACGCGTGTTCGCAATCGCCGCCTCACACTCGTTGTTGAAAGCGCGCATGGTCAAACGAGACTGACGATTGATCATGGTTTGCCCCTTTGCCCGACTGCCTTCGACAGTCCAGTCCGTAGGGCAGATGGTCGCCTCCTTGGCCGATACCATCGCCTTTTGACGGGCGCGTATCTCCTTGATTTTCTCCTTGTAGACCTCGCTGTCTCCAAAATCGAAATGGGGTTCATAGACACCAAGTTCGGCAAACGCCAGGCGGTCATCGTAAACCGCCACCTGTTCCTTCAACCGATCCAACAGTTTGCGCTTTTCCGAATACGTGGTGCGTGTGTCTTGAATCTCGTTGTCCAACTCGGTCGCCTGCTTTTTCAGGCGTTCTACTTCGTCCTCGATGGAAATGATCGCCGAGTATTTGGCTTTGACAGCGCTTACCTCCTCATCCCGTTCCTCGATTTCATGGGATGCTTTTTTCAGTTTCTTGCGTGCCAGAAGCCAGAGGATGAGGAAAAGAGGTGCGCTCAAAATCCAGGCGAGCGCGGCAAGTGCAAAAGGGTCCATGAAACTTCCTGAAAGCTTTGAATTGAAAAGAGGGTGCAGCGGCACAACTCAAAGGGTATCCACACCATCCGCATGCTGCAAACAGAATTCCTATTGAAAACCAACGTCTTTGCCTTTGTGGGGGATTCCCGACTTGACCCGAGTTAGACAGCCACTTCCCTGACCCGTTGGACGGCATCCGGAACAACGCGTTTTTGGAGCTCTGTCTCTCTCGCCCCGCCGCAGGTCTCGCAAGTTGCGCGGATTCTATCGCCAGTCCTGTAAACCACTTGATCCTCGTCGACGAAACTGAAGAGACCGTTCCTTTTTTTGTCAAGTGTCGACCAGGAGAATCGCGGCTGAGGTCACTCCACAAGTGTCTCAAAAAACTTATAAAATCATCTTTTCACGTCCTAACCTTTCGGGTATGAATCAAAGGAAATGGGGCCGTTTGTGAGTCTCGCAAAGACGATATTCGTTTGCTCTCTTGGGCGTTCGTGAGTGAAAACAGACCGCGAATTGTTTTGAGCGATCGTCGCGAATTCCTTTGGGCGGCAACCAGCGAAATTTCTCAATGTTTCCGAAAGGGAGCGCGAACGTGTTCGCGGCGTCCTACACGGTGTAAAGACCAACGTGCTACCTGTTTGGGGCTGAAGTCGATCTGTGCAATTGCTGATCGAGCGATGTGCATCTTGGATGGCACTGGCCATGCTTCAGCGTGCGGGCTCTGACCTATCAGTCGACGTAACGAAACTGTGGTAAAGCCTGCTCGGTTGCTTCTAACCTTTGCCGGGCGAGGTAGCGGCAGGAATGGTTGCGGCGGATGTTCAGCAAAGTACTAAAAATGACCGGCAGTGCGGTGGTTCTGGGCGGGGTAGCTTTGATTGGCTACCTTTGGTTCGCACCCCCGGATCTTTTGAAGGTGGGAACCAACTACTCTGCCAAGATTGTCTGTTCGAACGTTTTCATTGCTGGACGGGATCCTGACGAAGTTCTGGCTGTGGACGTGCAAGCACCCGGCCACCCTCTGCTGGGGCAAATCTCAATAGAGGTGGATCGGGAAGCGCAGACTGTGAAAGCGCGGATCTTCCGGTTTTTTGCACCCGCGAGATCGCAGTTTCGTCAGGGGCTTGGCTGCACAAATGTTCATGAGGCTGATCTGAGCAACCAGACACTTTCAGCGCCTGATCCGCTGCCAGCAGGACTATGGCCAAACGGGAATGACGTTGCCTTGTCCCAAGACCCGAAGCTTCAGAATGTAATGTCGAATGACAGTTTGGTCGGCGAAGGATATCGCGCAGTTGTGGTGGTTCGAAACGGGCGCATCATTGCTGAACGGTACGCAGATGGGTTTAATGCGGATACCCCGTTACTGGGCTGGTCCATGACCAAGACAGTTACGGCCGGGTTGATCGGCACCTTGATTGAAGCGGGTCAAATGAGCTTGTCAGATACGCTTGTCGACAGCTTTCCCGATTGGGCCGACGACGCAAGGCGCAACATTACCGTTGCTGATATGCTGGCGATGACAAGCGGGCTGCAATGGGATGAAGAATACGGCGACGTTTCAGACGTAACACGCATGCTGTATCTCCGAGACGGTATGGCCGAATTTGCTGCCGGGCGCGTTGCTGAATCCAGTATTGGAAAGGACTTCAACTACTCCTCGGGCACGTCCACGATGCTGTCTCGGGTTTGGCAGGACAAGTTGGGCGACGGTGGGCTGAGCTATCCGCACAACGCGCTATTTGCGCCGATTGGCATGACATCGGCGGTTATCGAGACGGATGTCAGCGATACCTTCATCGGGTCCAGTTATATGTATGCGACGGCGCGTGACTGGGCCCGGTACGGGCAGCTTTTGCTGCAAAAAGGGGTTTGGAAGGGCTCTCGGATATTACCAGAAGGTTATGTGAACTGGATGTTCGAACCGGTTGATGCTTCGGATGGCAAATACGCCAAGGGCCACCTTTGGCTGGAAGCACCCGGAGATTTGCCACCTTTTGAAGATGCGGTCTGGTTGCAGGGGCATGATGGTCAGTCCATCGGTATTTTCCCCTCTCATGATATGGTGATTGTGCGATTGGGATTGACGCCGTCCCGGCTGGGTTACTCATCCTTGCCGCTGGCCAAGGAACTGATTTCCGCAACTGGAAGCTAGCGTGCCAGGGTGCAAAAACCTGTTGGCCGCGACAGACAGATCACGCCTGACTGGCGGGTATTTCGACAAATACATCCTCGATCAGGACACAGGGTCGCAGGAGAGTGTCTTGCAAGTTGTAGGCATTTAGTATACCGCGGCATACAAAATTAAGGCGCTGGTTTGTTACCCGCCAGCGCACCAGCTAAATGGTCGGAACCGTCATGAGCCTATATACAGAATACCTGAACGAGATTGAGACGCGCAAAGAGCAAGGTTTGCACCCCAAACCCATTGAAGACGGTGTGCTGCTTCAGGAAATCATCGAGCAAATCAAGGATCTCGACAACGTTCACCGCGCCGAGTCTTTGACCTATTTCATCTATAACACGCTGCCGGGGACAACCAGCGCAGCTGGTGAAAAGGCACAGTTCCTGAAAGAGATCATATTGGGTGAAGCCTCGGTCGAAGAAATCTCGCAGGCCTTCGCGTTCGAGCTGCTGTCACATATGAAAGGCGGCCCCTCGGTCGAGGTTCTGCTGGATCTGGCGCTGGGCGATGATGCGTCGATCGCAAATCAGGCGGCAGAGGTGCTGAAAACGCAGGTGTTCCTGTATGATGCGGATACCCAGCGCCTCAAGTCTGCTTTTGAGGCCGGAAACGCGATCGCAAAGGACATTCTGGAAAGCTATGCCAAGGCCGAGTTCTTTACCCGGCTGCCTGACATCGAAGAGGAAATCAAGGTTGTGACCTATGTCGCGGCCGAAGGAGACATTTCCACCGACCTTCTGTCGCCCGGCAATCAGGCGCATTCTCGTGCGGATCGGGAATTGCATGGCAAATGCATGATCACACCGGCGGCGCAGGCCGAGATTCAGGATTTGCAGAAACAACACCCGGACAAACGCGTCATGCTAGTCGCCGAAAAAGGGACCATGGGCGTCGGGTCGTCGCGCATGTCCGGTGTCAACAACGTCGCCTTGTGGACCGGAACGCAAGCCAGCCCTTATGTTCCTTTTGTGAACATCGCACCAGTTGTCGCGGGAACAAACGGAATCTCACCGATCTTCCTGACCACCGTTGGTGTGACCGGAGGTATCGGCATTGACCTGAAGAACTGGGTCAAAAAGCTGGATGACGACGGCAACCCGATTCTGAACAACGACGAAAGCCCTGTCCTTGAACAGAAATACTCGGTCGAGACCGGAACCGTTCTGACCATCAACACAAAGGACAAGAAGCTTTACAACGAAGCAGGCGATAAAGAGCTTGTCGATGTATCGTCGTCCTTCACGCCGCAAAAGGTCGAATTCATCAAGGCTGGCGGCTCTTACGCGATTGTCTTTGGGAAGAAGCTGCAGACATTTGCGGCCGAAACCCTTGGCGTTGCGCTGGAATCTGCATTTGCTCCGTCCAAGGAAATCTCACACGAGGGTCAGGGCCTGACAGCTGTCGAGAAGATCTTCAACAAAAACGCGGTTGGCGTGGCTGACGGAAAGGTTCTGCACGCGGGTTCGGACGCTCGGGTTAAGGTCAATATCGTTGGGTCGCAAGACACCACTGGCCTGATGACCGCGCAGGAGCTGGAAGCTATGGCGGCAACAGTGATCTCGCCCATAGTTGATGGCGCATATCAGTCCGGGTGCCACACAGCGTCGGTTTGGGACGCAAAGGCGCAGGCGAACATTCCTAAACTGATGAAATTCATGAACAACTTTGGCCTGATCACTGCGCGTGATCCCAAGGGTGTTTACCATTCGATGACAGACGTAATCCACAAGGTGCTGAACGACATCACCGTGGACGACTGGGCCATCATCATTGGCGGCGACTCGCACACCCGCATGTCCAAGGGCGTAGCGTTTGGCGCGGATTCGGGCACCGTTGCGCTGGCGCTGGCCACCGGTGAAGCCACAATGCCGATCCCTGAATCGGTTAAGGTGACCTTCAAAGGCCAGATGGCAGACCATATGGATTTCCGCGATGTGGTTCACGCCACCCAGTCGCAGATGTTGAAGACATTCGGTGACAACGTCTTCCAGGGCCGGATCATCGAAGTTCATATCGGCACCTTGCTGGCGGATCAGGCGTTCACCTTTACCGACTGGACGGCCGAGATGAAGGCCAAGGCGTCGATCTGTATTTCCGAAGATGACACGCTGATTGAATCTCTGGAAATCGCCAAAGGCCGCATCCAGATCATGATCGACAAGGGTATGGAAAACGAAGCCCAGACGCTGCAAGGTCTGATCGACAAGGCGAATGCGCGGATCGCGGAAATCAGGTCGGGTGAAAAGCCGGCCCTGAAACCTGATGAAAACGCCAAGTATTTTGCCGAACTCGTCGTTGATCTGGATGAGATCGACGAACCGATGATAGCCGATCCTGACGTGAACAATGCTGACGTATCAAAGCGTTACACCCACGACACGATCCGCCCGGTTTCCTACTACAAGGGTGAAAAGAAGGTCGATCTGGGCTTTGTCGGGTCGTGCATGGTGCACAAGGGCGATCTGATTATCGTCTCGCAGATGCTTAAGAACCTTGAAGAGGAACAGGGCACTGTCGAGTTCAAGGCCCCGCTGGTTGTTGCGGCACCAACCTACAACATCATTGATGAGCTGAAAGAAGAAGGCGAGTGGAGCATTCTCCAGAAATACTCGGGCTTTGAATTCGATGATCTGTTCCCGAAAAACAAGGCACGTACGGAATATGAAAATATCCTGTACCTTGAGCGGCCCGGCTGCAACCTTTGCATGGGGAACCAGGAAAAGGCTGCAAAAGGCGATACCGTTCTGGCGACATCCACGCGCCTGTTCCAGGGTCGTGTTGTTGAAGACTCGGATGAGAAAAAGGGTGAGTCCCTGCTGGCGTCGACACCGGTTGTCGTGCTCTCGGCCATATTGGGCCGGACCCCAACCGCCGAGGAATACAAGTCGGCGGTAAAGGGGATCGACTTGACCAAGTTTGCACCGCCGATGGAAAAACCCGCGACCGCGAAATCGGCTCACTTCTGAAGACGTTTTGAACCTTGTAAGCCCGGCCGCCAATAAGCGGTGGCCGGGCTTTTCCAACTGAATGACACTCCCAGCCTTTCGACACCTCGTCTTAGCAAGGATGGGTTATGCACCTGACACATCCGCTCAGGTTCCGTTTCGTCGGACCCTGTCAAAGAATGGGTAAAGGGCCGCGGGTCTTGGTCTGGCGAAGCACAAAGTTGCTGCGGGTGTCGCGGACAAGCCCTGATTTCAACAGGCGCTGCATGATAAAGACTTCAAGATCCTCGGGGGTTTTGGCGTAGACCTTCAGGATAAAGTCATGATCCCCGGTGATCGAGGCGCACTCAACGATTTGCGGCTCGGTCTCGACCAGACGAAGAAACGCCGAGATGCTGTTTTCCTGATGGTCTTTCAGTGCAACGTGGACATAGGCGATGGCATTCAAGCCTACAGCCTTGGCAGAAACCTGCGCGCGATACCCTGAAACCACCCCGGACGATTCAAGGTCACGGACGCGGCGCCAACATTGCGAGGCCGACAACCCGGTCCGGTCGGCCAGTTCCTGCATAGACAGGCGTCCACTGGCCTGAAGCTCTCGCAAAATATCAATGTCGGCAGGGTGAAGCATTTGACCCGCAAATGGCAATATCTCGGAATGTTTCGTTCATAATACGGGCGATACTCAGAATATCAAAACAAATTCTCCGTGTGAGTTGAGGTATCCTGATCTCATGCAGGAGGATGCTGATGCCCAAATCGACGAAGTATGTCGCCAAACTGGCGGATGAACATGGCCACATTACCTACACAGACGAAGAGAATGCGGTCTGGGCTGATCTTTACGCGGCACAGGAAGAAAATGTTCGGCGCTATATGGCACCGGAGTACCTAAGCGGTTTGGTGCGGCTGGACCTGCCGAAGACCAAAGTGCCTTCTTGTGCGGAAATTTCGAAACGGTTGCTGGACCTGACCGGCTGGCGGGTGCAGCCGGTTCCGGCGCTGATTGGGTTCAAGACGTTTTTCGGGATGCTGGCGGATCGGGTTTTTCCGGCCGCCTCTTTCATCCGCTCCCGGGAAGATTTCGACTACATCGAAGAACCGGATATCTTTCATGAGATATTCGGACATACACCGTTGTTAAGTGATCCACGTTTTGCCGCGTTCAGCCACGCCATCGGGCTAGCCGGAAAGCAGGCAGATGACGCGGATTATGCCTGGTTGATCAGGCTCTACTGGTTTTCAATCGAGTTTGGCCTGCGCCGCCAGAACGGTCAGATCAAGGCGCTGGGTTCAGGGTTGGCGTCGTCGCCGACAGAACTGGTCTATGCCGTGACCAGCGACATACCCGATCGTGACCCGTTTGACGTTCTGACGATTCTGCGAACACCCTACCGGATCGACATGCACCAGATGGGGTATTTTGTTCTGGATGACCCTGAAGAGTTGTTTGAGGCCGCCGAACGGGACCTGCTGGCAGATGTTCGTCGTGCGCGCAGCCTCGGGCTGTTGCCGAACAAGTTTCCCGAAAAGGTAACCGCCGCCGAGTAGCGGGGGCTGCGTCTTTTCAAGCGTCAAGGTTTTTGTACATATAGGTTGTGGGCTCGAATTTTGGTTCAAATGGGTTCCGGCAGTAATTCGGTATTTCCCCCGCGATCTGAAACCCAAGGCTTTGATAAAGCAGCCGCGAGGGATCGGTGCTGCGCGTATCAAGTACGAGCATCGTGCGCCCCACCTCTCGCGCCCGAAGAACAAGCGCATTCATCAGGGATCGGCCTAACCCCCGCCGTCTGGCGTTGGGGTGGACCAGAAGTTTCGCCACGTCGGCGCGGTGGGGTTGGTTGGGCATTGCCGCCGGGATCAGTTGAACGGTGCCTGCAATGCGGGGACCGTCATACGAAACGAACAAGTCCAGCTTACCTGACCTGAGACCGGGCTGTACGTTTTGTTGCCAGTACGCACGCGCATCGTTCAGGGTAAACGGAAGTATGAAACCTATGCTGGCCCCATCATGAACACAGGCATGCAGGATTTCAGCCAGGTCATCCAGCGCCGCGTCAAAATCGTTATCGGTCAGGCGCGTGATCATATAAGCACCAGCAGGTAACGTGCACCACGCGACGCCCCTGTTTCAAACCGGGTCGGTCCCGACAGATGGTAGCGCAGGCAATCCCCGGCGTTCAGCGCGTGGGGAGTTCCATCAACCGTCAGAGTAAGCGCACCGTCCATTAAGATCAGATGATGCTCTTGCCCCGATTTAGGTGGCACTTCGTAGGTGATGACCGTGCCCCGGGGAAGGTGGCATTCCAGAACCTCGGCGTTCAATCCATTTGCAAGTGGTGAAACAGCACGGCGGGTGAAGCCGGTTTCGGGGTCGCGCCACTCGGTCTGGCGTTCGAATGGAACCTTGGGGTCAAAGCTGTCTTCAACCATCATCAGCAGGCGTGAGATCGGCAGATCGTATACAGCGCACAGACGGCCTAGATTGTCGGCTGTTGGGCTGACATCCCCTTTTTCCATACGGGACAAGGTGGCGCGGCTGATCCTGCTGTGTTCGGCAAGGTAATCCAAAGACCAACCACGCCCGCGGCGCAGTTCGCTCAGGCGATTGGCAAGGCGGTTTGACAGGGTGTCAGGCATTACATCTTCGTGAAAAAAATTCTCATATATGAGAAAATATACAAATAAACATCACATATCAACGAAAAAGGATGCGGACAATCCGCATCCTTTTCAAGAAGTCAGCGCCAAGAAGGATTACTTCCAGCCAACTTCGTTAAAGATCTTCTGCGCTTCGGGGATGTTCTTTGCAACGTCTGAAAGGTTCACGTCGTCTGCCTTGAATTCACCCAACGCCTTGACCGACTCGGCCAGTTCGACATTTGGAACTGCCGGAAACTCGTCATTTCCCGCCGAGAAGTATTTCTGCGCCTGATCGCTGGCCAAATACTCAAGGAACAGGATCGCGTTTTCCTTGTTGGGTGCGTGCGCGGCGACCCCACCACCGGATAGATTCATATGCGCGCCATAGCTGTCCTGGTTCGGGAAGACCCAGCCGATCATATCGCGGTCTGCGGACAAGCCTTTGACGTCTGTGCGAATGGAGCGCGCGAAATAGTAGGTGTTCGAAACCGCGATGTCACACTCGCCCGAAACGATGCCGCGCAACTGGTCGGTGTCACCGCCCTGCGGGTCACGCGCCATGTTGGCGACAACACCCTCGGCCCAGGACTTGGCGGCCTCAGTGCCTTCATGTGTGATGATCGATGCCAGCAGGGTCTGGTTGTAGGTGTTGGTCGAAGACCGGATACAGACCATTCCCTTGTATTCCGGTTTTGCCAGATCAGCGTAGGTGGCCGGCGGGTTGGTCACGTTTTCCTTGTCGAAAAAGATGATCCGACCGCGTTGCGAGAAACCAAACCACTGATTGTCGCTGTCCTGCAGATTGGCTGGAATGCGCTCTTCCAGTGTAGCGCTGTCGATTGATTGCAGGACACCTGCATTCTTGGCCCGCGCCAGACGCGACGTGTCCACGGTCAGCATCACGTCGGCAGGTGAGTTCGCGCCTTCCGCTTCCATCCGGGCAATCAGTTCATCCGCTTTGCCTTCGATCCTGTTGATCTTGATGCCGGTTGCGTCTTCAAAGTCGGTATACAGCCGTTCGTCGGTGTCATAGTGGCGCGACGAATAGAGGTTCAGTTCGCCCTCGGCGGCGGCAGAGGTTGCGATCAGAGCCGACAGTGCGGCGGCCAGGCAGGTCGTGGATTTCAGCATTGTGTGCCTCAACAATTGAATTTCGGGTCGGTCATTAATCCGACTGATTTTCTCAATTATACGATTCTGGGCGGGATGCAAGTAAATCCGACTGATTTACTTGGTCAAAAGGTCGCTGTGACGTTCAATATGCGATGCTCTGAAGGCATACGAGGGGGGAAGGTTGGTGGTAACGTGGTCGAGGGACTTGGTCCAAGCGCTTCTAGCGGATATTTTGGCAAGACAGATTGTCCGAGAAAAAGAACATGCCGTCTTATTCACTTAAAGGAAGAACGTGAGATATGCCCGAAACACTGGCTGAAAAATTGGAGAAATCTAACCTTGGCCATTGGATGTCGCGCTTTGAAGGGTTCATGGTTTTTGTTGGCGTGGTTGGTCCTTTTGCCACACTGCCACAGCTCGTGAAGCTGTATTTGACGCATTCGCACCATGCCTCGGGACAATCCTTGTTGTCTTGGTCGCTATATACCGCCTTGTCCCTGCTTTGGTTTGCTTACGGCTTGGTTGTTGGAAAGCTTCCAATCTATGTCGGCAACGGGATTTCGATGGTTCTGAACTTTCTTATGGTCGTGGGCATTCTGATCCATGCAGGGATTACATTTTAGGCGCGGGTAGAACAAAAAAAACCGCACTCGAAGGTGCGGTTTCTTTAAGCAGTGATGTGCAGTTCTTAGCCCTGACGAGCTTTGAACTTGCGCTGCGTCTTGTTGATCACGTAGACGCGGCCTTTGCGACGCACAATCCGGCAGTCGCGGTGCCGGTTCTTGAGCGAGCGGAGCGAGTTCTTGACCTTCATGGTCTGTCTCCAATCTGCGGCGCCTTCATCAAGGACGTGGCCAGCGCCTGGGTTACTCGGGTGCCCCGGACAACCGGAACAGTGAAACGATGGTGGGCGGTACAAGGATCGAACTTGTGACCCCTTCGATGTCAACGAAGTGCTCTACCGCTGAGCTAACCGCCCACTTTCCCTTTGCGTGCCTTGCCCCATAACGAAATGGGGCGCGGATCCCCGCGCCGGTAGCGGGGTCTATAAAAGGAGTCGCAAAAGGGTTCAAGGGGTTTGGAAGAACAATTTTTCCGGTCTATGTTGATTACGAACACGGAGGGATCATGCAAAGCGCAGCCTATGTATTGGATATGCCCGAAAACCGCACCTCGTGCGTGGTTTTTTCATCGCCACACAGCGGGCGGGAGTATCCTGAGGCATTTCTGAACCGGTCCGTGTTGAACCGGAGCGTGATTCGATCCTCAGAAGACGCCTTTGTTGATCAGCTGTTCGCGCCCGCGGCGGAAAACGGTGCCCCTTTGATCAAGGCGGCCATGCCGCGTGCCTATCTGGATTTGAACCGCAGCCTGGATGAGCTTGACCCGGCCTTGATCAGCGGTGCCCGCAGGCACGGGCATAATCCAAGGGTCGCGTCAGGGCTGGGGGTGATTCCCCGCGTAGTTGCCAACGGTCGGGCAATCTATCGCGGCAAACTTACCATGGACGAAGCGCGGCTGCGCATCGACACCTATTGGCGCCCTTATCATGCGCGGTTGAAATCCCTGCTGGCCGAATCACACGAGATGTTCGGACAGGCAATTCTGGTGGACTGCCACTCGATGCCGCACGAGGCGGTGGCCATGGCGGGCACTGCGCGCGGAAGGCGGCCCGAGATCGTGCTGGGCGACCGGTTTGGCGCGTCCGCGTCGTCAGAGGTCGTCGATATCATTGAAGCCGCTTTCGCGGCAGCGGGTCTCAACGTGGCACGCAATGCGCCTTTTGCCGGAGCATATGTGACGCAAACCTATGGTCGTCCCGGTCGCCAGCAGCACGCTGTACAGATCGAGATCGATCGCGCTTTGTACATGGACGAAGAAAAAATCGCGCCCAATGCCAATTTCATGGCGTTCTCGAAGCTGCTCAGGCAGGTGGTTCGCGAGATTTCCAGCCTGGGTGCGAGCCCAGAGCGTCTGGCGGCGGAGTAGCTTCAGCGCAGCGCACGGCCCTTCATGATTGCTTCGGCCCCGAACCGCTGGCGAATCTCGTCCGTGGCCCGTTCGGCCTTGGATCTGCGGGCAGCATCCGGATCCAGCAAGTCGCCGGAAATATCCGCCTGATCAGCCGGGCAAAGGTCGGACAAACCACAGCCCAACAATCGATATGGCCCCTGATCGCCAACCTGATCGAACAGGCCCCGGGCCGTGCGGTAAATCCGGTCGGCAATCTGTGTCGCATCCCGCAAGGCTACGCGCCGCGTCAGGATCTTGTGATTGGCTTTCTTCAGTTTCAACGTGACAACCCGACCAGCCAGATCCTTTGCCTTGGCGCGGTCCGAAACTTTCAAGGCCATCCGCCACAAATGACCGTCCAGAATATCAAGGCTCGACGTATCTTCGAAAAATGTCGTCTCGTTGCTGATGGATTTCATCGGCTCATGCGCCGATACGCGTCGCTTGTCCTGACCCCGAGCCAAGTGCCACAGGCGATATCCCATTGAGCCGAACCGCGCGGTCAGCGCTTCCTGATCCCAACGCAGCAAATCACTGAAAGTTCTGATCCCTGCCTTGTCCAGCGCTTCTTGCGCAGCCGGGCCAATGCCCCAGATCAACCGTACGGGTTTGTCATTCAGAAACTCTGCCGTTTCCGCCTTGCCAATCACTGAAAATCCGCGCGGTTTGTCGAGATCCGAAGCGACCTTGGCCAAAAATTTGTTGTGACTTAATCCGATAGAGCCGGTGACACCGATTTCATCCTTCATGCGCTTGACCAGACGCGCCAGCATGACGGCCGGCGGCGCGCCATGCAGACGTTCGGTTCCCGACAGGTCCATGAAGGCTTCGTCCAGCGACAGGGGTTCGACCACGGGTGTCAATTCATCCATCATCGCGCGGATGTCGCGCGACACCTCAGCGTAGACGGACATGCGGGGCTTGATCACGACGGCTTCGGGGCAGAGTTGCAGGGCCTTGAACATGGGCATAGCCGACCGGACGCCGCGAATACGGGCAACGTAGCAGGCAGTTGAAACAACGCCGCGCTTGCCGCCGCCAATGATAACCGGTTTGTCCGCCAGTTCCGGGTTGTCACGTTTTTCAACCGAGGCATAGAAGGCGTCACAATCCATATGGGCAATCGACAAGTCAAACAGTTCCGGGTGTGTCTTTACCCGCGGACTGCCACAGGCAGTACAGCGTTGTTCGTTTGACAATGTGGTCAGGCAATCTCGGCAAAGACCGGGCATCTGCGTCCTCATGCGTTCCGCAGTTGGCTTGGACGTTCTTTATATCACCTGTGATCCTGGATCAAAGGCCCTGCTGACATGGGGTGATTTGGAAAGAAGACCCCCCGCACATCGCGGGGGGAAGTAACGAACCTCAGGAAGAAGCGGTTCGTTGGGGAGTATTTCCCCTTCAGAATCTCTGAAAATCCTTGGTTTCGATAGGATGAAGGTTGTGCCGAGAAAACTCGGGTTTTGAATGTGTGTTTTCTGGCACAGAGACGATTTGGCGCGGTTTTGTCAAAAAGTGACCTAAGGTCAACTTGTTGCGCGGAAAACCCAACGCAAAACCCACCTGAAAAGGCCAAGTGGTCTTAGCACACCTTGAGAGAATTTAGTTCGGAAAGAACGGTCTCAGCAGCGGCTTTTGGGTCTATTGCCTGATAAATCGGGCGGCCGACAACGATATGATCAGCGCCATCCTGAATAGCGCTTGCAGGGGATGCTACACGTTTCTGGTCACCAAGCGCTGCGCCAGCCGGGCGCACACCAGGGGTTACGATCAGACGCCCTTCAGCCTGTGGCAGAGCCCGGATCAGGGCGGCCTCTTGCGGGCTGGCGATAACGCCATCAGCCCCGGCTTCAAAGGCCTTGGCCGCGCGTTCGACAACCAAATCCTGCACATCACCAGGTTTCAAAAGACTTGCGTCCAGATCGTCGCGGTTCAGCGAGGTCAGGATGGTTACGGCGAGGATCTTCAGGTCTTTACCCGCAGCACCTTCTTTGGCGGCGCGCACCACATGAGGGTCACCATGCACGGTCAGAAAATCCAGATCGAATTGCGCCAATCCCCGCACGGCATTCTCAACTGTATTGCCAATGTCGAACAACTTCATGTCCAGGAAGATGCGCTTGCCGTGATCTTGTTTCAGTTCGTTGGCCAATGCCAGCCCGCCACCGGTCAGCATACCCAGCCCGATCTTATAGAAAGAAACACTGTCCCCCAAACGTTCTGCCATGGCCAACCCTTGCAGAGCGTTGGGAACATCAAGGGCTACGATCAGGCGGTCATCAGACATGGGGGGCGCTCCTTTTTGGCAAACGTCTGCGTCCTAGCGGCTTCGGGCCGCTCTGTCCATCTGCTAAGCCGCGCAGGCAGCTTCAAATCGTGTTATCGTGCTCTGTATTGAAAACTCGAATTCAAAATAAGGGGCGACAAATGAAAAAGCTGGTTTTGTTGGGCGCGTTGATTGCACTGGCCGCATGTAATGAAACGCCGCCCGAGGAGACGGATACAGGGGCTGCACCTGTGCCGACCAATGACGATTTGCGTTTGGTTGGTGGTTACAGGTCCGAGGATGATTGGTGTCAACTTACTGGTGAAACGGCGTTTACCGGCAATTTCCTGGACCATACGGCAGATCTGGTTTCTTGCCCGACGGGAAGTGCGGCAGCCCAATCTTTGGTGAATGATCTGGGTGCCGTTCAGGTCGCCGAGACCGGTGGTTATTCAGTCTATACCATCCAGCGCGAATAGGTCGATTTCTGTGTTTTAGCCTCTTGAACCACCGAAGATATTTCCCAGATTGAATGTGAGGCTTCGACCGACATGTGCTGCCAGGCGGGCATGTCAAAACGGGGCGCTTGGAAAAGGAGAATATCATGGACTTGAACAAGTTCACCGAGCGGGCACGGGGATTCGTGCAGGCGGCGCAGACCATTGCGCTGCGCGAGGGGCACCAGAGGCTGGAGCCCACACATATACTCAAAGCATTGATGGATGACGATCAGGGGTTGGCCAGTAACCTGATTTCGCGCGCGGGCGGTGCACCGAACCGCGTGGTTGAGGCGCTGGACGCGGCAATGGGGAAAATCCCTAAGGTCAGCGGCGACGCCAGCCAGATTTACATGGACGGCCAGACCGTCAAGGTTCTGGACGAGGCCACAAAAATAGCTACCAAAGCGGGCGACAGCTTCGTCCCTGTCGAACGTGTTCTGATGGCACTGTGCATGGTGAAGTCCAAGGCCAAGGATGCGTTGGACGCCGGAGCCGTATCAGCGCAAAAACTGAACGAGGCGATCAACGACATTCGCAAGGGTCGCACCGCTGACAGCGCGTCGGCGGAAGAAGGCTATGACGCGCTCAAGAAGTACGCGCGTGATCTGACCGAGGCTGCAGCCGAAGGCAAAATTGATCCGATCATCGGTCGGGATGAGGAAATCCGCCGTTCGATGCAGGTTCTGTCGCGTCGCACCAAAAACAACCCGGTTCTGATTGGTGAGCCCGGCGTCGGTAAGACCGCGATCGCCGAAGGTATGGCCCTGCGTATCATCAACGGCGATGTGCCTGAATCGCTGAAGGACAAGAAGCTGCTGGCGCTCGACATGGGTGCTTTGATTGCTGGCGCGAAATACCGTGGCGAGTTCGAAGAACGCCTCAAGGCCGTTCTGACCGAGGTGACTGAAGCCGCGGGTGAGATCATCCTGTTCATCGACGAGATGCACACGCTGGTCGGTGCCGGGAAATCGGACGGTGCAATGGATGCGGCCAACCTGATCAAGCCTGCGCTTGCCCGGGGTGAACTGCATTGTATCGGTGCGACCACGCTGGATGAGTATCGCAAATACGTAGAAAAAGACGCTGCCCTTGCGCGCCGGTTCCAGCCTGTAATGGTACAGGAGCCGACAGTCGAAGATACGATCAGCATCCTGCGCGGCATCAAGGAAAAGTACGAACTGCACCACGGTGTGCGCATCTCGGATTCAGCGCTTGTTTCAGCGGCGACCCTGTCGCACCGCTATATCACTGACCGCTTTCTGCCCGACAAAGCCATCGACCTTGTCGACGAGGCCGCATCGCGTTTGCGGATGGAGGTCGACAGCAAGCCCGAAGAGCTTGATCAACTCGACCGGAACATCCTGCAGATGCAGATCGAGGAAGAGGCGCTAAAGCTTGAAGATGACGCGGCCTCGAAAGATCGTCTGGAAACCTTGCAAAAGGACCTGGCCGATTTGCAGGAGCGATCCGCCGAGATGACAGCACAATGGCAGGCCGAACGCGACAAGCTGGCGGGGGCCCGTGACCTGAAGGAACAGCTCGACAAGGCGCGCGCTGATCTTGAGATCGCCAAGCGTGAAGGCAACCTCGCCAAAGCGGGGGAATTGTCCTATGGCGTCATCCCCGAGCTTGAAAAAAAGCTGACCGAGGCCGAGAACGCCGAAAGCAATGGTATGATGGCCGAGGAAACGGTGCGCCCTGAACAGATTGCTTCCGTCGTGGAGCGCTGGACCGGTATCCCGACCTCGAAAATGCTGGAAGGTGAGCGCGAGAAGCTGCTGCGGATGGAAGACGCTTTGCATTCCCGCGTGATCGGTCAGGATGCAGCGGTGACTGCCGTCGCCAACGCCGTGCGCCGTGCGCGTGCGGGTCTGAATGACGAAGGCCGCCCGTTGGGATCGTTCCTGTTCCTCGGGCCGACCGGCGTGGGTAAGACCGAGCTGACCAAGGCCGTGGCGAATTTCCTGTTCGATGACGACAGCGCGATGGTGCGTGTCGATATGTCCGAGTTCATGGAGAAACACGCGGTTGCCCGTCTGATCGGGGCTCCTCCGGGCTATGTCGGTTATGACGAAGGCGGTGTGCTGACCGAAGCCGTGCGGCGCAGGCCCTATCAGGTCGTGCTGTTTGACGAGGTCGAAAAGGCGCACCCGGATGTGTTCAACGTGCTGTTGCAGGTTCTGGATGATGGCGTTCTGACCGATGGTCAGGGCCGCACCGTGGACTTCAAGCAGACGCTGATCATCCTGACGTCGAACCTTGGGTCTCAGGCGCTCAGCCAGTTGCCCGATGGCGCGGACAGCGCGCAGGCACGCCGTGACGTGATGGATGCGGTGCGGGCACATTTCCGGCCCGAGTTCCTGAACCGTCTGGACGAAACGATCATCTTTGATCGCCTCAAGCGGGCCGATATGGATGGCATCGTCGATATCCAGATGGCGCGTCTGCAAAAGCGCCTGGCGGCCCGCAAGATCGAACTGGCCCTGGACGATGGTGCCAAGGAATGGCTGGCCAATGAAGGCTATGACCCTGTCTTCGGAGCCCGCCCGCTGAAACGCGTGATTCAGCGCGCCCTGCAGAACCCGCTGGCCGAAGCGCTGTTGGCCGGTGAGATCAAGGATGGTGAGGTTGTCCCGGTCACCGCCGGGGCTGATGGCTTGATCATCGGTGACCGGTTGGGGACGTCGGAACGGCCCCGCCCGGATGATGCAGTGGTGCATTGATTTAGGCACAAACGGAAGACCCGCCGCATTGGCGGGTCTTTTTTGTCTGCATCTACGCTCTTCGACGCGCCAAAATTCCCCGGCTTGTCCGGGATGGTGGGCCTGCGGGGAATGAGTACTCGCTTTCGCATTCAAAGCCAGCTTTGTGCAATAGTCCCAGAATTTCTTCTCTGCCGAATGTGCGATGGCGCCATTGCAGCCAGATGATTGCATTGCACCAATGCGGCTTTGACACCACCAGATACAAACGACCGCCAGGGCGCATCATATCGTGAATCTTCTCAAGTGCGCGCAACGGATCGGGGCAATGTTCGATGACATGCGCAGCCAGTGCCACATTAGCAGGTTCCAGAACGACAGACCCTAACAATCCCTGCACAAGTCTTGGCTCGACACCCCGCGCCTGTAACGCGCTTTGACCCTGTTTCAACATGGCTTGACTGGGTTCGAGAAGGGTTATTTCGACGGGTGACCCGTGAATAGCGACCCAGGCTTCTGCAAACGAGGCCGTCCCGGCACCGATATCAACAACCCGACTGTTATGCTCTGTCGCGAGCTGACTTGCTGACAGAAAACCAAGATACGCATCGTAATAACCAAGAGCACGCATCTTATCCCGCCATTTTGGTGCAGCGGTATCATAGCGCCGTGTGGTGTCAGACTTGGTCTTGCCCATTGGCTGGCTTGCTCTCAGTGCCTACCACTCATGGAATGCGCAGATGGAAACTGACCCACTGAAGAAAGCGGGCCAGTTTCGCCAAACGTCAGTTTCATCAGATCAGCGCAAGTATCCGCGCCGGACCTCCGGTGCCGCCTGCGTGTTTCGGTGCGCCAATAACAAGTGTTGCGCCTGACGCGGGTACCTGATCCAGATTGGCCAGGCATTCGATTCCGAACCGGCCAGAAGGCAACCAGGCATAATGGGTGGCGAAATCCGCAGACATGCCGTGATCTAGTGACAAGGTGTCAACGGCAATTGACCGCGCCCCAGTTTCCTCCATCAGCATCTGCGCAGCTTCAACGTGAAAGCCCGGGTAATGCTGCGCTTCGCCGTCGAAATTGCGGAACGCGTCCGTAGCGGTTTTGCCGGCCCATCCCGAGTGCATGGCGACGCAGGCCCCGTCGGGGATGTCACCGTTGGCGGCTATCCAGGCTCTCAAATCATCCGGGGTGACACGCGTATCGGCGTCTTCTGCTGCGCGGGCTGCAATATTGACCACGCAAAGTGGTGCAACCAGATCTGAGACCGGGATTTCATCGACCGATGCACCATCCGCAGAAAAGTGCAGCGGGGCATCTATATGCGTGCCCGTATGCTCATTGATTGACAAATTGAACAGATTGAATCCGTGCTCCGCGAAATTGAATGCCTGTTCGGCCGAGATACCCGGCTCTCCGCCCCAGGTCGGGAAATCCGGGCTGAGCGTGTGGGTCATGTCTTGGACACCGCCATGCCCCGCGGCCAGTGTGGCCGGTGCCATAGCCCCGGTTGCGGCAGCTGCAACACCCGATGCCGCCGCGGCTTTGAAGAACCCACGCCGGGATAGCATCCTGTCTTTTACGGCGTTCATTACACAGATATCACACATTTTTCGTCCTCCCATTGCGGCCACGCGGCTGCAAAAACAGGCCCGCCACACTGTTGATCGCGTATGGTGCCTGTCTGACAGAGTGCAGTTTTGGACCCGCAGTTGTAAAGACTGTAGGCAGACAACCCGGCTGTTGTCCTCCGTTCAGAGCCAGCTCTGAGTGAACCGTATATCCCCAACGAAATGTTCGAGCACTGAGAGTTGGCTCAGGTCGTGACAACCGCTGAAAGCGGACAGAGCGCGGCACAATCCGCCTGTCTGGGCCTGTCGCCAATCGGAACGTTACAATCACGTCGCTCAAACGTGACGCCTGTTTCCATGGGTCTGTGCTATCAGCACCCTAAGTCTGTAATGATAAACGAATATGACGGAGACCCAGATGGCGCATCGCTGGACCAATACAATGACACATGCCGACGTCACCCCACGGGCGGCGTTCCTGAACCGGCGGCAGGTCATGGCCGGGATGGCGGGTGTTGGTTTGGCGGCAATGGGCCAACCAGCTGCGGCGCAGGATGCGCTGGAGCCGAACACGTGGGAAGAGATCACGAGTTACAACAACTACTATGAGTTCGGGACCGGAAAAGACGATCCGGCGAAATATGCGCATACGCTGGTGACCGAACCCTGGAGCGTCCAGATTGACGGTCTGGTCGATCGTCCCGGTGAGTATGATTTCAAGGACATCCTGTCCGAGATGACGATCGAAGAACGCATCTATCGGTTCCGTTGCGTTGAAGCCTGGTCGATGGTCATTCCATGGATCGGATTCGAACTGGCCGATCTTCTGAACATGGCTGGGATAAAAGACGGCGCGAAATACGTGGCGTTTGAAACGGCCTACCGCCCGGATGAGATGCCGGGAACGCGCTATCCCATTCTGGAATGGCCCTATCGCGAGGGTTTGCGCCTGGACGAGGCGATGCATCCGCTGACGATCATGGCCACTGGTATCTATGACAAGCCGATTCCAAATCAGAACGGCGCGCCTTTGCGTCTGGTCGTACCGTGGAAATACGGGTTCAAATCGATCAAGTCGATTGTCCGGATCACGCTTGTTGAAGAAGAGCCGCCCACGAGTTGGAATATGGCCAATTCGCGAGAATACGGTTTTTATAGTAATGTAAACCCGAACGTTGATCATCCGCGCTGGTCGCAAGCCTCCGAACGTGAAATCGGCGGCGGCCTGTTTGCCTCGCGCAAACCGACGCTGATGTTCAACGGTTATGAAGAAGAGGTCGCCAGCCTTTATGAAGGTATGGATTTGGCCAGGAACTACTAGAATCATGCAGGCCATCAATCAGACACTCCGGCGTATTCCGGTATGGGCCGTTTATCTGATGGGCGCGCTGCCCGCGCCCTGGCTGTTCTATCTTGGCCTGACTGGCGGTTTGGGAATCGAACCGATTGAGGCGCTGGAACACCGCTACGGCGAACTGGCTTTACAGTTGCTGATTGCCGGGCTGGCCATCACATCCTTGCGCCGATTTGTGGGCTTGAACCTGGTGAAGTTCCGTCGGGCCATTGGGGTGCTGACTTTTGTATATGTCAGCCTGCATCTCCTTGTCTGGCTGGTTCTGGACGTTCAGCTTCCCAGCCAGATTTGGGCGGATATCCTCAAGCGTCCTTATATTACCGTTGGAATTGGGGCGTTTCTTTTGCTGTTGCCTCTGACGGCAACATCCAACAACTGGTCGGTGCGCCGACTGGGGCCGCGTTGGCGCAGGCTGCATTGGCTGGTGTACCCGGCCGCTTTGCTGGGCGGCCTGCATTACGTGATGCTGGCAAAAGGGTTTCAGATCGAGCCGCTGATCTATTTGGCAGCTATAGTCATCCTTCTTGCCCTTAGGTTGCCGATTCCAAGCCTGTCACTCCAGTCCAACACAGCAGATTCTGCCTGACTCGGAAGCGAGTCTGTGAGTAACATTGTAAACAAGGCGATAAAGTGCGGAACCCCATCTGTGTTTTCGACGATTCCGGCGCGCTTCCGCCTGATTGTGGATGGTTAACATATTGAAAATAAATAATTATTTTTGAAATCGGCATTTTCTTTTGTTTTCGTGCATTTTCCGCTTGCGGGTTTTGAGAGTAATACTTAGAACCCCCTTCACCGGCGCAACTGAGGTTGGCCTGACGGACTGGAAAGACGGTTGA